>NZ_QTNE01000005.1:0-226029 GCF_003603495.1 Bacteroides sp. AM41-16
ACTGAATCCCGTATTTTGCATTTACACAAAATATTTTATAGTGCCTTGATTTAAGGTTAAAAAGAGAAGGGGCGGACCGTGATGGTTCGCCCCTTCTGCTTTCTTCTTTATAAGCCCCGCCTTCCGGCAAATAACTCATCACTTATTACTTATAACTTTCTTATATCCATACACCGCATTGCTTCCCAGTTCTTCTTCGATGCGAAGCAGTTGGTTGTACTTTGCCATACGGTCTGAGCGGCTCAGCGAACCAGTCTTGATTTGTCCGCTGTTGGTAGCTACGGCTATGTCTGCGATAGTCGCATCTTCCGTTTCACCGGAACGATGGGAAGTTACGGTAGTATATCCGTGGCGGTGTGCCATTTCGATGGCATTCAGTGTTTCGGTCAGCGAACCTATCTGGTTTACTTTAATCAATATGGAGTTGGCACAGCCTTTTTCGATGCCCATTGCAAGGAAGTCCACATTGGTGACGAACAAATCGTCTCCTACCAACTGGCAACGGTTGCCGATACGGTCGGTCAGTTTTTTCCAGCCGTCCCAGTCGTTCTCGCTCATGCCGTCTTCGATAGAGTCGATGGGATACTTGTTGATTAACTCTTCCAGATAGTCAATCTGTTCGTCGGCAGTACGTTTCTTGCCTTTTTCACCTTCGAATTTGGTATAATCGTAGATGCCATCATGGTAGAACTCGGAAGAAGCGCAGTCCATGGCAATCATTACATCTTTGCCCGGTTCGTATCCGGCAGCCTTGATGGCGGCAATGATGGAGTTCAAGGCATCTTCTGTACCCTCCAGATTAGGAGCAAAACCTCCTTCATCGCCTACTGCTGTGCTGAGGCCACGGTCTTTCAGGACTTTCTTCAGTGCGTGGAACACTTCGGCACCCATACGCAAACCTTCGCGGAAGGAAGTGGCACCTACGGGGCGTATCATGAATTCCTGGAAAGCAATGGGAGCGTCACTATGCGAACCGCCGTTGATGATGTTCATCATCGGTACAGGCATCACATAGGTATTTGTACCACCGATATATCGGTAGAGTGGGATGTCAAGGTAAGCGGCGGCAGCCTTGGCTACAGCAAGAGATACGCCGAGGATGGCATTGGCACCCAGATTGGCTTTCGTTTTGGTTCCGTCCAGTGCAAGCATGGCATGGTCGATACCCATCTGGTTGAGGGCGGACATACCGATGAGCTTGGGAGCAATGATATTATTGATATTGTCCACGGCTTTCAGGACACCTTTGCCTCCGTAACGTTTTTTGTCACCGTCACGCAGTTCCAATGCTTCGTGTTCTCCCGTGGATGCTCCTGACGGGACAGATGCACGGCCTATGAAGCCGGATTCCAAGGTTACGTCTACTTCTACAGTTGGGTTACCTCTTGAATCGAGGATTTCACGTCCGATAATCTTCTCTATTTTCATATTCAGTCAATTTTAATTATAAACTATCTTACTAACAAATGAAAACAAGGAATTGTTTTTCGTTTTTAATCCTTTATTGTAATGCCTAAAAGAGCAGTCAGCTCCATGGCTTGGGAAGTATTGACGATGGCTCCCCGTATGTCGGGCAGGTTGAGGCGTATACCTCCTATGTGCGAGTCGCTCAAGTCGATTCCTCTTAGAGGGGTGTGTGAAAACTCGGATTCTACCAGCTCACAGTTTTCAAAGGCGATGGAGGCAAGTTTGCAGTTGTTGACGTCGCTGTTGCGCAAGTCACAAGAGGTGAAGCGGGCTTGATTGATTTTACTCATGGAAAGATTGAGGTATCTGGCATTGCAGTCCTTCATTGCCAGATGGTTCAATATTGTTTCCGGCAGATTGGTTCCCACCAGTTTGCAGGATATGAATTCCACTCTGAACAGAGAACTTTCGGCAAATGAGATGTTGGAAAGGTCGCAATGTTCAAAACGTACATCAGTGAAATGGCAGGATTTCAGTTTGCAGGCGCTGAATTGGATATGACTGAAAGTACAGTTGGTGATGCTTTTGTAGAAATACTCCATGTGTTCCTCTGTCCGCTTACCGAAGTGAAGGTCTCTGACAGTTTCTTCCGTATTCAGCCATTCTCCCAATGATTTGGAACTTTCACTTTGTCCCTCTAAGGTAGGAGGGATGATGCGTACGGGAGGCATGACAAAAGGCTTGCTGGGTTTCATAGGGGTGTTTGGGTTATATACAGCGTCCGAAGGCACCGCCGGCGAAGGCTGCCAGGACTCCTAATGTGATACTTAATAAGGTATATAAAGCAAACATTCCGTAGAATTCTTGCTTTATCAGAATCAGTCCGTCATTGCTGAAAGTGGAGAAGGTGGTGAATCCTCCGCACAGGCCGGTAGTCAGCAACAGCCGTACCTCAGTAGAAAGGTTGAAACGGGCGGATAAGGTATAGAATAGCCCGATGAGGAAACTTCCGAGGATATTGACTGTGAATGTAGCCCATGGGAAAGAGTAGGGGACTATGCGCTCGTGGAGCATCATCTGCACGCAGTAGCGCAGTACGCTGCCGGTACCGCCGCCAAGGAATATAGCTATCAGTAGTCTAGTCATAGGTTGTCTGGGGTTGGTTTTGGCTGCAAAGGTAGTGAAGACAAAGGAATTTCAGTAAATCATAGCCCGAAATTTCATAAAGCGATTCTGTACTGGAGGAAGTAGTTATTGGCGGGATGTATATAATTTTGATATTTGATATGAGTGATTGCCAATCTTGGTTCCGGATAGTTCGTGATGGGGCAGAAGCGATTTACTAAATCTTGGAGGAAGATTTAGTAAATCGTTGCCGGAGATTTAGTAAAATGTCCGGGAGATTTTAGTAAACGAGTAGAAGGGGCTTTGGAAGGATGACTGGTTTGTCTGTATTTTTGGATACGGTAATAACTTGTGAAACTTGAGCCACTCTTGAAATTGAGGTCTTAACTGTTCAAATGCCATATTGTAGAGACCTCTCTAGAACCTTGTCTTGATAATCAGCGATTTATTTTCATTGGCTGTAGAGATTGTACCCATTCCTTCTCATTCTCTTCCTGCCTTTCTTTCTTCACTTGTAGAGAAGGGTTGTTTTTAATTTGTTGTTTTTTAGAGTTTTAACGAAATTGGTTGTAGATGTCATTTCCTTGTATTCCCGTCATTCACACCCTAACTTTGCAACATCGAATTCAAGAGAATGAAAGTTTATCGTTGAGGCCTCACGATGGATCTCCACTTCTTGAAAGAGAGGAAAAGGCTTCGGCCTATTTATTACATTATTATATTAACTTTCTAAAACATTAAAAATTATGGGACTTCAGTATGTAGTGGCAAAGAGAATCTTTGGTTTTGACAAGGACAAAAATGTAAAGTATGTAGCTAAATCCGTAGGAGCGGGTGAATTGGATTTTGATAAGTTATGTGCCAAAGTGAGCCGTATTCTTGGTATTCACAGAAAGACGGTGGACTTAGTGGCTGCAGGACTGGTGGACATCATGTCGGAAGAAATAGACGATGGAAAGACTGTTCGTTTAGGTGATTTCGGATTGTTCCGCCCTTCTTTTGTAGGGAAGAGTGCTGATACGGAGGCTGGCGTTTCGGCCAGTAACATTGTCCGTAAACGTATTCTGTTTTTTCCGGGGAAAGCTTTTAGTCAAATGTTGGGCAATATGAGCGTCACCAAGATGGTGGTTCCCGATACGGACTATACGGATGGAAGTAGCAATGGTGGAGGGGATAACTCCAATCCTTCGGGAGGCAATGACGGGGACCAAGGTGAAAATCCTTTGGGATAATTCCAGTGCACGATTAAAGTTGTAAAAATATGGAGGGCGAAGTTTTCGTAGCGATACTTCTCCTTCTATTTTGTTTGTAGGCAGGATATTGTTCAAGGGAAGTTGGTTTTCATGCAAACGTTTGCCGACAAATCATCTATCATTTTAGTTTAATTGCGTCAGAGTGTATTTCTTTCCTGCCTATATTTGCATCTGGAACATAATTTTATAAATATAGCATGAGAAACATGAAAGCAATCTGTACAAAATTAGCCTGCTTCCTGCTCGTTTTGTTGGTGAGCGGCGTAGCAATGGCAGAGAGTATTACCTCTCCCAACGGACAACTTCAATTGAATTTTTCGGTAAATGCGCAAGGCGAACCCGTTTACGAACTTTCTTACAAAGGAAAGCCGGTGATTAACCCTTCCAAATTAGGACTCGAACTGAAGAACGACCCCGGTCTGATGAATGGCTTCACGATGGCGGATGCAAAGACTTCCACTTTCGACGAGACTTGGGAACCGGTATGGGGTGAAGTAAAGCAAATCCGTAACCACTACAATGAGCTGGCTGTGACGCTCAACCAAAAGGCGCAGGATAGGAACATCATTATCCGCTTCCGTTTGTTCGACGATGGTATGGGCTTCCGTTATGAGTTCCCTTTGCAGAAGAACTTGAACTATTTCGTGATTAAGGAGGAGCGTACTCAGTTTGCCATGACTGGCGACCATACAGCCTTCTGGATTCCGGGCGACTACGATACGCAGGAATATGATTACACAGAATCCAAACTTTCTGAAATCCGCGGGCTGATGAAAGGGGCCATTACGCCTAACTCTTCGCAAACCCCGTTTTCGCCCACCGGTGTTCAGACTTCTTTGCAGATGAAGACTGCTGATGGTTTGTACATCAACTTGCACGAAGCTGCTTTGGTGGATTACTCTTGCATGCACTTGAATCTGGATGATAAGAATTTTGTTTTTGAATCTTGGCTTACTCCCGATGCAGTAGGCGATAAAGGTTATCTGCAAGCTCCCTGCACGTCACCGTGGCGTACGGTTATCGTAAGCGACGATGCTCGTGACATCCTTGCCTCTAAAATCACGCTGAACTTGAACGAACCTTGTGCTTACGAGGACGTTTCCTGGATTAAGCCCGTGAAATACGTAGGTGTATGGTGGGAAATGATTGCAGGTAAGAGCACCTGGGCATATACAGACGACCTTCCCTCCATCAAACTGGGTGAAGTGGACTACTCCAAAATGAAGCCCAACGGCCGTCACGGTGCCACTAACGAAAATGTAAAAAAGTACATCGACTTCGCAGCTGAGCACGGTCTGGACCAAGTATTGGTAGAAGGCTGGAATGAAGGCTGGGAAGACTGGTTTGGCAAATCCAAGGATTATGTATTCGATTTTGTGACCCCTTATCCCGATTTCGACGTGAAGATGCTGAATGAATATGCCAAGAGCAAAGGCGTGAAGCTGATGATGCATCATGAGACATCCGGTTCGGTGCGCAACTACGAACGTCACATGGACAAGGCCTATCAGTTTATGGTGGATAATGGCTACAATGCCGTGAAGAGCGGATATGTAGGTAATATGATTCCCCGTGGTGAACATCATTATGGGCAATGGCTGAACAACCACTACCTCTATGCCGTGAAGAAGGCAGCCGACTACAAAATTTGTGTAAATGCGCACGAAGCTGTACGCCCTACCGGTTTGTGCCGTACTTATCCTAACTTGATTGGCAACGAATCTGCACGAGGAACTGAATATGAGGCATTCGGCGGTAGTAAACCGTTCCATACCACATTGCTTCCATTCAACCGCTTGATTGGCGGTCCGATGGATTATACACCGGGTGTCTTCGATACCAAACTTGACTTTATGGGCGATTTGCCCCACGGACAAGTGCAGACTACACTTGCTAAGCAACTCGCTCTGTATGTAACTTTATACAGCCCGTTGCAGATGGCTGCCGACTTGGTTGAGAACTACGAAAAGCACATGGATGCTTTCCAATTCATCAAGGATGTGGCAGTAGACTGGGACGACAGCAAGTACATTGAAGCAGAACCGGGTGATTACATTACCGTGGCCCGTAAGGCAAAAGGAACCGGCAACTGGTTTGTTGGAGGTATTACAGACGAGAATGCACGTACAGCCAACTTTACGCTCGACTTCCTTGAACCGGGCAAGCAATACGTAGCCACTCTCTATGCCGACGGTAAAGATGCTGATTACAAGGAGAACCCTACTTCTTATCAGATAAAGAAGGGTATCGTAACCAGCAAGACCAAAATGTCCGTGAAGGAAGCGCGTAGCGGTGGTTTTGCATTGAGCTTGATTGAAGCGACTCCGGCTGACAAGAAAGCTGTGAAGAAGTGGAGATAATTTAGGGTAGAAAGAGTTTTTATTAGGCATTAGTGAGGCCCCGCAGAAGTCCAATCTTTGCGGGGCTTTTTTTTGTGTTAGGGTAAGCTCATTCTTATACCGTAAAAATAGCATCAAGACCCGAGTTTTTGGTAAGTCCGTTCTTTGGGGAAACCTTTATTTTTGCACTCAGATAACAGATTGCATAATCATTAAAAATCAGAGATATGAATACGGATAAGAAAATCAGTCGTCGGGAGGCTTTAAAGCGTATGGGATTTGCCGTGATGAGCAGTGCTATCGCATCTTCCGGCCTACTCTCGTTGGCATCCTGCGAAACAAAAAGGAGTAAGCGTATCATCTTTTATTTTACCGGAACGGGTAACAGTCTTTACATCGCCCGTCAGTTGGCTGGAGAGAACGCAGAATTGTTGAGTATCCCTCAGATGGTGAAACGGGGGAAGTATGAATTTGAGGCAGATGAAATCGGCATCGTTTATCCCATCTACGGTCATATGCCTCCCTATATGGTACGGCAGTTCATTCGGAAAGCAAAACTGAAGGCAGAATACAAGTTTGCTGTCCTCACCTATGGTGCAAGGAAGTGCGATGCGGTAGAGATTTGGGACCGTATATCCCGTAAAGCCGACAATGCGTTTGACTATATCAACACTATCATCATGGTGGATAACTGGCTACCCAACTTCGACATGAACGAGCAACTCAAGATAGACAAGCACATCCCCGAGAACTTGCAGAAGATAACGGCAGATATCAACAGTCGGCAGCATTGGCACGAACCGGTGACGGAGGAGGAACGGCAACAGCACCAAGGTTTTATGCAGCGGAGTGGACTCGACCCCGAGGTGGGCTTCCTGATGAAAAGCGAGAAGTTCTTTACCGTGACCGATGTTTGTATTGACTGTGGCATTTGTACCTACGTTTGTCCGCGCGGCAACTATGAGCTGACGTCGAGAGGAGTGAAGACGTCCGGTGACTGCGAGTTCTGTTTTGCCTGCATACAGAATTGTCCGCAGAAGGCTATTCAGTTCATAAAGCAGGAAGATGGCTCTTTTCCTGACGGAACGGAGAAGAACCCCAATGCCCGCTATCGTAATGAGCATATTTCGCTAATAGATCTGAAACGGGCAAACAATCAAAAACTATAATCATTAACCTCTGTATTTTGTCGGATTTACACCCAGATGTTGTTGTACGTAACGGCTAAAATAAGCAGGAGAGGAAAAACCGAACATATCGGAAATACGGACGAACGTTAGTGATTTGTCGCGCAGCAAACGCGAGATGTCGAGTGTGGTATAACGGTTTATCCAGTAGTTTGCTGTATAACCGCTTACTTTCTTGGAAACTTCCGAAAGATATTTGGAGGTGACACATAGGCAGTCGGCATAATAGGTCACTTCACGATGCTCGCGGAAAGTTCCGTTCTCCAGCATGTTGAGGAAACGGCTCATGATGGAAGCATTTTGTACAGAGATATTGTCCTCGCCATATAGATGGGAGTGGAAATCGAAGAAGTCGAGTATCAACATCTGTGTGGAGGCGATAAGCATATCGCGATGGAAATGATGGTCTGTATTCCGGAGTCTGTATTCCACTTGTTCAAAATCCCGGAGACATAGCTCTTGCTGTTCGGTAGTCAGGGACATGATAGGATTGAGAAATAGGGAAAGTTGCCCTTTCATGCCGTAGTTGTTCTGTGGTGTACTCAGCACCACAAAGCCCGATGCGATATAGATGACCTTTACGCGAAAATCTTCTGAAGGTTGAATTTTCTCTACCAGTTTTCCTTTGCGGACAATCATCAGGTCGCCGGCACGTAGCTCGCGCTCCTCTCCATTGTACTTCAATCGGCAGATTCCTGACAGACAGAGGGCGTGTGCAAGATAGCCACTGTATGCGTCCGTCCCCAGACCTTGAAGAGTATCGGCTATTATAATATTTGCGGTTTCTCCCATTATACAGTTGTTTGGTTTCGATCACAAAAGTATATGTTTCCAATAATATAACTTCTATTGTGGGCAAGAAATATATTGCCTTTTTTATTCATTTCAAATCTGCCCGAATTTCGCAAATTCTTCATACCTTTGCATCCGTTAATTTTAGAAACCAATAACAAAACAGAACTTATGGGAGGTTTTTTCGGAACAGTCGCCAAGGCAACAAGCTGTGTGGCGGATTTGTTTTACGGCACAGATTATAATTCACATTTAGGGACAAAACGTGGTGGGTTGGCTACATACGATGCAGAAACGGAGCAGTTTACCCGTTCCATTCACAATCTGGAAAGCACTTATTTCCGCACGAAGTTTGAGGATGAACTGGATAAGTTCAAAGGAAATTCCGGAATAGGAATCATCAGTGACACAGACCCTCAACCCCTTATCCTTAACTCCCACCTCGGTCGCTTTGCCATTGTAACGGTAGCCAAAATAGTAAATCTGCAAGAACTGGAAACAAAACTGTTGGCCCAAAACATGCACTTCGCCGAACTCAGTTCGGGCAAAACCAATCAGACGGAACTTATCGCCCTCCTTATTATACAAGGAAAGACATTTGTCGAAGGAATTGAAAATGTGTATAAGCATATCAAAGGTTCCTGCTCCATGCTGTTATTGACGGAAGACGGCATCATTGCCGCTCGCGACCGCTGGGGACGTACTCCGATTGTGATTGGCAAGAAAGACGGAGCGTATGCCGCCACAAGTGAGTCGAGCAGCTTTCCGAATCTTGGTTATGAGATAGACCGTTATTTGGGACCCGGAGAGATTGTTCGCCTGCGTGCCGATGGTGTGGAACAGATGCGCAAGCCTGATGAGGGAATGCAGATTTGTTCCTTCCTATGGGTATATTACGGTTTTCCCACTTCCTGCTACGAAGGTAAGAATGTGGAGGAAGTGCGTTTTGCCTCCGGTTTCAAGATGGCACAGACAGATAAGTCAGAGGTGGATTGTGCCTGCGGCATTCCTGATTCGGGTGTAGGTATGGCGCTTGGGTATGCCGAAGGTAAAGGAGTTCCTTATCATCGTGCCATTTCCAAATATACTCCGACTTGGCCTCGTAGTTTTACTCCCAGCAAGCAAGAATTGCGTTCGCTGGTGGCAAAGATGAAGCTGATTCCCAATCGTGCCATGCTCGAGGGTAAGCGTCTGCTGTTCTGTGATGACTCTATTGTCCGGGGGACTCAGTTGCACGACAATGTGAAGGTGCTGTATGAGTATGGTGCCAAGGAGGTGCATATCCGGATTGCTTGTCCTCCATTGATATATAGCTGCCCGTTTGTAGGATTCACGGCTTCCAAAAGCGACATGGAGCTGATTACCCGTCGTGTCATCAAGGAGCTGGAGGGTGACGAGAATAAGAATCTCGATAAGTATGCCACTACTGGCTCACCCGAATACGAAAAGATGGTGGACGTTATCCGCGAGCGTTTCGGACTTTCATCCTTGAAGTTCAATACGTTGGAAACTCTGGTTGAAGCTATCGGATTGCCTAAGTGTAAGATATGTACGCATTGTTTTGATGGTAGCAGCCATTTTTGATTGACATTTTGTCCTTAAGAAATAAAAAAGGGGCGTGAATTGCTTGGCAGTTCACGCCCCTTTTTTTATCTTTACAGCACAAAATAGTGGTTAATGATTAGTGATTAATGATTAATGCCATTCGGATAATGCTTTTCGCCAATTACTAATCACTGACCATTAATCACTAACCATTAATCACTAATCATTATTCATCATGACTTTAGTAGAACGTTTTTTAAAGTACGTAAGTTTCGATACTCAGTCCAGTGAAGAGACTGAGATTACTCCGAGTACTCCGGGGCAAATGGTGTTTGCCCGGTATCTGAAAGAAGAATTGGAATCTTTGGGTCTGGAAGAAATCACGTTGGACGAAAATGGTTATCTGTTCGCCACTCTTCCTGCCAATACAGACAAGCCGTTGCCCGTCATCGGCTTTATTGCCCACATGGATACAAGCCCCGATATGAGTGGCAAGAATGTTTCTCCGCGTATCGTGCAGAATTATGACGGTAAGGACATTGTTCTTTGCGCCGAAGAGAATGTGGTTCTTTCTCCTGCCCAGTTCCCCGAACTGCTCGACCATCAAGGGGAAGATTTGATTGTGACCGACGGCAAGACCTTGCTTGGTGCCGATGATAAAGCCGGTATTGCCGAAATTGTATCGGCGGTGGTATATCTGAAGGAGCACCCCGAAATCAAGCACGGTAAAATCCGTATCGGCTTTAATCCGGATGAGGAAATCGGTCTGGGTGCCCATAAGTTCAATGTAGCGCAGTTCGGCTGCGAATGGGCCTATACCATGGATGGCGGAGAAGTGGGTGAACTTGAATTCGAGAACTTCAATGCGGCCTCTGCCAAGATAAGCTTCAAGGGACGGAATGTGCATCCGGGCTATGCCAAGAATAAGATGATTAACTCTATCCGCGTTGCCAACCGTTTCATGTCCATGCTTCCGGCTGACGAGGCTCCGGAGCATACCGAAGGTTACGAAGGTTTCTATCATCTGATAGGTATTACCGGCGAGGTGGAGCAGACAACAGTCTCTTACATTATCCGTGACCACGACCGCACCCGCTTCGAAGAGCGCAAGAAGGAGATGGAACGTCTTGTGGCAAAAATCAATGAAGAATACGGTCCGGGTACCGCTACTCTGGAACTTCGCGACCAATACTATAATATGCGCGAGCAGATTGAACCGGTGATGCATATCATCGACACCGCTTTTGCCGCCATGAAGGCGGTAGGTGTAGAGCCTCGTGTAAAAGCCATTCGCGGAGGTACGGACGGCGCCCAGCTCTCTTTCAAGGGCCTGCCTTGTCCCAATATCTTTGCCGGTGGCTTGAACTTCCACGGCCGCTATGAGTTCGTGCCTATCCAGAACATGGAGAAAGCCATGAACGTCATCGTCAAGATTGCCGAGCTCGTAGCAAGCAAATAGATAATTCATAACTCATAACTCTAATAGTTCCATGAAAACCACTCCGTTTACCGAAAAACACATCTCGCTGGGTGCCAAGATGCACGAGTTTGCGGGATATAATATGCCTATCGAGTATTCCGGCATCATTGACGAGCATCTTACAGTATGTCAGGGTGTCGGTGTATTCGACGTCTCACACATGGGAGAATTTTGGGTGAAAGGTCCCCATGCTTTGGACTTTCTGCAGAAAGTGACTTCCAATAACATAGCTGCCCTCACACCGGGGAAAGTACAGTATACCTGCTTCCCAAATGAAAATGGAGGCATTGTGGACGACCTTCTGGTCTATCATTATGAGCCGGAGAAATACCTGCTTGTCGTGAATGCGTCGAACATTGAGAAAGACTGGAACTGGTGTGTGTCTCATAACACGGAAGGCGCTGAATTGGAAAATGCTTCCGAGCACATGGCACAGCTTGCTGTGCAAGGACCGAAGGCTATTCAGGCTTTGCAGAAGCTGACTTCCATTAATCTTTCCGACCTTCCTTACTATACTTTTACCCACGGTGAGTTTGCCGGAGAAAAGGATGTCATTATCTCCAATACCGGATATACCGGCGCGGGTGGTTTTGAACTTTACTTCTATCCGGAGGCTGCCATGAAGATTTGGGATGCCGTGTTCGAGGCAGGCGCGGAGTTCGGCATTAAGCCAGTTGGTCTGGGTGCGCGCGATACGCTTCGTCTGGAAATGGGATTCTGTTTGTATGGCAATGATTTGGATGACACCACTTCGCCCATTGAAGCGGGTTTAGGATGGATTACCAAGTTTGTGGAGGGAAAGAACTTCACCAATCGCCCGATGCTGGAAAAACAGAAAGCGGAAGGCACTACCCGTAAGTTGGTGGGATTTGAGATGATAGACCGCGGTATCCCCCGTCATGGTTACGAGCTGTATAGTACAGACGGTATTGCCATCGGTGTGGTTACCTCCGGAACTATGTCGCCTACCCGTAAGATTGGTATCGGAATGGGGTATATCAGACCCGAATACAGCAAGGTCGGTACGGAAATCTGCATTGACATGCGGGGACGTAAGCTGAAAGCTGTGGTTGTGAAGCCGCCGTTCCGCAAACAGTAGTTTGAATAAATGACTGAGAATGAAGAATTTGGCTGCGCAATGATGCCGCATGACAAATTCTTCATTCTTTATTCTTAGTTATTCCTTTCTCTATATTCTGCTTATCCTGTCCAGCATTTGGTTTGCCCAACCTATCTCTTTATTGGTCCATTCCTTTTCGGTTCCTTCTATGCCCTGGCCTTCGTAGGCCGAAAGCAAGGTGATATATTCTTTCAGTATATCAGCGGCTTGGGCTTGTTTGTTCATGCGCATCAATAATAGTATTTTTTGTTTATATATGTCCAGATTGGGGCTTGTTCCTGCCATCTCCTGGGCTTTATCAAGCATGGCGAGGCAGCGGTTGTTCACTTCTTCCGTATTAGACAGTGCCATTTCCGCTTTTACCAGGATGATGTAGTCATTGTCCGTGGCTAGTCTGTTGTCAATGTTCTTGCGTATCAGCCGGGCAGTTTCCTTATAGCGCTTGTTGGCGTAGTTCATACTTGCGTTGAAAGAAACGACATCGCTGGTAGTCCGTAGGTAGGGGCGGGCACTCAAGCTATGGGATTCACCGGCCTTTTCTATACGCTTTTGCAGGTCGCCGATGCTGCCGTAGCGAGGAATATCCTTGTTGCGCTGGTGCAGGTTGTAATACCCTATAATTTTACTGAGGGCCGATGCGATTCCGTCGGGATTATAGCCCTTGAATGCCAGAAGTTGGCGCGCAAGGCGGTCTGAAGAGATTTCCTGGGAAGTTTTGTATTTCATCCCCAACCGGTCCGTTGCCGGAATGCTCAAAAGGGAAGCGATGGCTCCGATATCTGCCACCAGACTGACGGCATAAGCATCTTCATTATCGTCCCAGTAGGCCACATCGAGGGCTGCACTGGCGGTAGTGGCAAAGACATCTGCCCAAAAAGCTGCACGCTTGGCACGCCGCTCGGCACGGTAAATGTTGTTTACCTGATGGTCGAGGACGAAATGTCCCAGCTCACATGCGATGACGGCGGCCAGTTCGTCTTCGGAATCAAGAGTGCAGAGGAGGCCCGTACTGATAACCATGGAGCCGTTGGGAAGCATGAAGGCATCTGGTTCGGGCGACTGGATGATACGTATGTTCAGGCTTTCTCCACGATTGCTGTTAATGGTGGTGGCATTCAGTTTGGAGAATATTCCTTGCACGTACGAGGTTATGTAGTCGTCCTGATAGGCTATCTCGTTCAGTTTATCGAGATAGTCCAGGCATTCTTCGTCGATTTCCTGGCGCAGTTTGTGCTTGTAACCGCGGTCGTTGAAATATTCGTAAAGATGATTCTTCAGGTATATTTGCTGCCAGAATTCCCGGTCCGTTTCCGGAGCGGATATGGCAATGATACCCATCTCATCCGAAGGAATGGTTTCTTGTATGCCATTCACTTCGACGGCATAGTAAATGTTGTCGCTGTTTTCGCCGGGATTGTTCATTTTGACAACCCGTCGGATAATGACCGGGGTACCGGCGGGAGATTGCTGGTACTCTTTTGTCAATTCTCCTTTGATGGCGATGTTTCCGCTTAAGTCCTTGTGCTTGGGTTTGGCAAACCCTGCCGTTGTGACAAGGATTGTTAGGATGAATAGGGTGGCGAGTCGTTTCATGATTATGGTATGTTTTCGGTTTCGATGATACAAAAATAGGAAAGTGTTTTTCCCCTTTCTTGTTTTTTCCCCTATTCTGTGATAGGAGATTCCCTATTTATCGCTTAGCGGGAGGCGGAAACAAAAAAGGGAACCTTTCAGTAAAAGACTCCCTTTTTTCAGTTTGCTTGAAACTGATTATTTCTTACGGTTACCGTAACGGCTCATGAACTTATCAACACGACCGGCAGTGTCAACCAGCTTAGACTTACCTGTGTAGAACGGGTGAGAGGTGCTGGAGATTTCCAGCTTTACCAGCGGATAAGTTTCACCTTCGAATTCGATAGTCTCTTTCGTGTTGCAAGTGGAACGAGACAAGAATACATCACCATTTGACATATCTTTAAATACTACCGGACGGTAATTTTCAGGATGAATACCTTTTTTCATTTTGATATTTTCTTTTAAAAATTTATATTCTGTTACTATTTTGGTAATAAATAGTGTAATGGTCTTCTTTTCAGAGCGCAAAGATAGTGCAAGTTGGAGACTCTACAAAATAAATTCAGATTTATTTTTATTTAGTAGGTTTATCGCATTTTATTTCTGATTTTTGCAGGACTTAATCTTGTGAATTTATGAGGAAACTACTTGTCTTATGCTCTTTCTGGCTGTGCGTGGCAACGCTGGGGGCACAAAATGCGGAACGGAAACTGTATAGTGTTGCGTTCTACAATCTTGAGAACTTGTTTGATACGATTCATGATGCAGGTAAGAATGACTATGAGTTCCTGCCCGACGGCAGTTACCAATGGACGGCAAAGAAGTATGAGTCCAAGCTGCAGAACCTTTCCAAAGTGTTGGGTTCCCTTTCGCGTGATTTAGTGCCGGAAGGTCCGGCATTCATCGGTGTGGCAGAGGCGGAGAACAGCCGGGTGCTGGAAGACCTCGTGAAGCAGCCGGCCATTTCCAATTATGAGTTCGTGCATTATGAAGGACCGGACAGACGGGGCATCGACTGTGCCTTGCTGTACGACCCGAAGCAGTTCAGCGTTACCCACTCAAAGTTGGTGCTTTCTACTCCTTTTGAGGGGGATACGGTGCACTTGACGCGCGGCTTCCTGATTGTGGACGGACAACTGGCGGGAGAGCGTGTCTGCGTGATAGTGAACCACTGGCCCTCCCGTGGGGCAAAGTCACCGGTGCGTGTGCATGCAGCCAGGCAGGTAAAGGCCTTGAAGGACTCTCTGATGCGTAGCGACAAGAAGCTGAAACTCATCGTGATGGGGGATATGAATGACGACCCGATGGATGAAAGCATGGAGGTGCTGGGTGCACGCAAATATCCGAAGCAGGTGAAGAAAGGCGAATTCTACAATCCCTGGTGGGAGACACTGGAAGACAAGGGAGTGGGGACATTGCTCTATCGGGGCAAGTGGAACTTGTTTGACCAGATTGTCATTTCGAAACCGTTGCTGAAGGCTAAGAAAGGGTTGCGCTATGATCACAATGAAGTTTTCATCCGCGATTATCTGATTCAGCAGGATGGCAAATACAAAGGTTCCCCCTTGCGTACGCATGGGGGCAGGACTTGGCTGAACGGTTACAGTGACCATTTGCCGACCATCATCTATCTGAAAAATTAGTATTACATAATAATGTGTAAACAGATGCCGGAGAGCAAACATGTTCTCCGGCTTTTTTGTTGATAGAAGTATAGATGGCAAAAGTATGGTTGGCAGAGATAAATGCAAAGAGTTTGTAATATAGAGATTACAATAATCTGTTAAATGAAGCCAATAGCTTTAAAATAGAATGGATTTGGTAGGATGAGCCGGATATTTTATTCCTCTCAAGTTCTTTACTTTAAAGGATAATGATTACTTTTGCGTAGAATTTTAATTCACTAACAATAAAATTTAAACAAAATGGTTAATTACAAAGATTTAGGACTGGTAAACACAAGAGAGATGTTTGCTAAGGCTATCAAAGGTGGATATGCTATTCCGGCATTCAACTTCAACAATATGGAACAGATGCAGGCTATCATCAAGGCTGCAGTTGAAACAAAGTCTCCGGTTATTCTTCAGGTATCTAAGGGTGCCCGTCAGTATGCCAACGCTACGCTGTTGCGTTACATGGCTCAGGGTGCTGTTGAGTACGCTAAGGAATTGGGTTGCAAACATCCTGAAATTGTTCTTCACCTTGACCACGGAGATACATTCGAAACTTGCAAGAGCTGTATCGACTCCGGTTTCTCTTCAGTAATGATTGACGGTTCACACCTTCCGTACGAAGAAAACGTTGCACTGACTAAGAAGGTAGTTGACTATGCCCATCAGTTCGACGTAACTGTAGAAGGCGAACTCGGTGTATTGGCCGGTGTAGAAGATGAAGTTTCTGCAGAACACCATACATATACTAATCCTGAAGAAGTTATTGACTTCGCTACCCGTACAGGTTGCGATTCACTGGCTATCTCAATCGGTACTTCTCACGGTGCATACAAGTTCAAACCCGAACAATGCCACGTTGACCCTGCTACCGGTCGTCTGGTTCCTCCTCCTTTGGAATTTGCCGTTCTGGATGCTGTAATGGAGAAACTTCCGGGATTCCCCATCGTTCTTCACGGTTCTTCTTCAGTTCCTCAGGAAGAAGTTGATACTATCAACAAGTATGGTGGTAAGCTGGAAGCTGCTATCGGTATCCCCGAAGAGCAGTTGCGTAAGGCTGCCAAGTCTGCTGTTTGCAAAATCAACATCGACTCTGACTCACGTCTGGCTATGACAGCTGCTATCCGCAAGACATTTGCTGAAAAACCGGCAGAATTCGACCCGCGTAAGTATCTGGGTCCGGCTCGTGACAATATGGAAAAACTGTACAAGCATAAAATCATCAACGTGCTTGGTTCAGAGAACAAATTGGCTCAACTGGACTAATCGAAAGATAATCCGAATATAGCGTCAGCCCTTGCAACATCAATATTGCAAGGGCTGACTTGTTGTATATAGGCCGGTGTTGTGGGATGGTTAAGTTCGCCGCTTATTTCAGAAGCGGATGTTTCAACGTGTACAACAGTCTGTTTCCTTTAACAAAACAGTCTGTTTCCCTTAACTGAACAGTTTGTTTCAATAAAGAGAACACTTCGTTCCAATATGCAAAAACACTTCGTTCCAATACGTAAGAACACTTTGTTTCTACATATCCGAACACTTTGTTTCTCTATACTGGAACAAAGTGTTCACCGTTATGAACTAACAGATTAGCTATATTTGAGACCGGTGAAAAGCATATCCCCGTGACACCTATTCCATACTAAAAATCCCTTGCAGATGGCTGGCAGGAGAAGTGTCTGCCAGCTATCTGCAAGGGAGATTTGCAAGAATGAGCTCTCTGTGTGGAGTACGCGTTATAATTCTATCACTAATGATTCTCTGGGGCCCATCTTCAGCTCTTCACCGAAGGTGATGGCCTTGCCGCTAAGAATATCTTTTCCCTGCTTGCTGTTTTTCAGGATTTCCTTGTAGAATTTCAAAGGAACGGTGGTCTCTGCATCTGTACCGTTCAGCATCACGAATATCGTCTTGCCTTCGTACTGGCGTGCGTAGGCATAAACACCATTCTGTACCATGAACTGCACCATGCTGCCTTTGGCAATCACATCGTTTCCTTTGCGCCAGTTCAGGATGGTCTTGTAGAAGTCGTAGCACTCGTTCTGTATTTTGGTACGTCCGGCTGGGGTCAGTGCGTTTGTTGCGTCACCGGTCCATCCACCGGGGAAGTCCTTGCGGACATAGCCGTCGCTCTTGCTCTTCACGCCATTCATCATAACTTCCGTTCCGTAGTAGAGTTGCGGAATGCGGCGGGTGGTAAGCAGCAGGGTAGAGGCTTGCTTCAGCATCGGAAGGTTGTCGCCTTCGCCCAGGAAGCGGTCGGTGTCGTGGTTTTCGATGAATGCCAGTACGGAAGCGGGGTTGGGGTAGAGGAAGTCGTATACGAAGTTATTGTATATGCGGTCCAGTCCCTTGAACCAAGTTTCGGTCTGTTCATTCTTGGCGGTATTTATCTTGTCGAAGAAGCTGAAGTCCATAACGGTCTTGAGGTTACTGTTCTTGGGGGCTGATAGCTTGGAATCCTTCTGCCACCAGGCGGTGTAGGCGGGTTCGGTAACCCAGGTCTCGCCCACGGTGTTGTAGTTGGGATATTCTTCGTTGAGCTCTTTCATCCAGTTGCTCATGGCATCATAGTCGGCATACGGGTAAGTGTCCATGCGGATGCCGTCGATGTTGGCGAATTCAATCCACCAGAAACTGTTCTGTACCAGGTAGCGGTAAACGTGAGGGTTCTTCTGGTTGAGGTCGGGCATGGAAGGTACGAACCAGCCGTTGTTCATCTGGTCGGCATCGTACTGGGAAGTATAAGGGTCTACGTGCGGGGTCAGTTTGAAGGAAGTCTGCACGAAGTTGTTTTCGTGGTCGGGGTTGTTGAACCAGTCTTTGGAGGGCATGTCCTTAATCCATACATGCTCTACACCGCAGTGGTTGAAAATCATGTCCATTACGATTTTGATGCCGCGTGCATGGGCTTTTTCAATCAGCTGCTTGTATTCTTCGTTGGTACCGAAGCGCGGGTCCACCTTGTAGTAGTCTGTGGTGGCATAGCCGTGATAGGAACCACCGGTCATGTTGTTTTCCAGGACTGGAGTAAACCAGAGGGCTGTGACGCCGAGGTCGGAGAAGTAGTCCAGATGTTGTTCGATGCCGGCAAGGTCACCGCCGTGGCGTGCATTGGGGTCATTGCGGTCTACCTTGTAATCGGCCATGCCCGCAATCTGGTCATTGTCCGGGTTGCCATTGGCAAAGCGGTCGGGCATCAGCAGGTACAGTGCGTCGGAGGCGTCGAAACCTTTATGTTCGCAACCTTTCTTGTTGCGTGCCTTCAGTTCATATTCCTTTACGAGTTTCTTTTTTCCTTCAGTGAAGGTGAGGTTGAATTTGCCGGGTTTTACATCCTTGTCCAGTTTCAGATAGACCAGGAGGTAGTTGTTGCTTTCCAGCTTGACGGTGCTGCTCAATGAGACGCCAGGATAATTGACGGATACTGCCGCGTTGCCGATGCCTTCGCCATAGACCATCAGCTGGAGTTCCGGGTTCTGCATGCCGGTGTACCAAAACGGAGGGTCGATTTTGTTCACATTCATAGCTGCATACGTACTGAGGGAGAGTAAGAGTGTTCCCAAGATTAAGAATACTTTTTTCATGATAGTAACTTTACGGTTAATTTTTGCGCTAATTTAAAACAAATAACGGAGAAAGTTAATCTTTCTCCGTTACTGTACCTTATTATATTATGCAAACGTTTTCATTGGGCTATTTGATGGGGGTTACGCTGGCGGTATCGACCTTTCCCTTGAAGAAGTCCTCTTTCTTGCGCTTTTCCCTGATGTCCTTCAGCCAGTTTTCGGCGGCATTGTATCGGTTGTCTTCTCCGATGATGGGAACTCCGTCCGCATCTACTTCCTGCACTTTGTCCTTGCTGTTTTTCGGACGGGTTTTCAGGTATGCCGTCAGATATCTCTCTGCTTTGGACACATCTTTCAGATAGTAATAATAGATAAAGGCTGCGTCGTAGAGCAGTTTGTGTTTCTGCCGGTCGTATTTTTCGTATTGCGTCAGAAGGGTATTCGCCTGGTCGGTGTATTGAAATGCCATCTTGTAGCAGTCCGCAAGCCCCACATATAGGCGGGACATGACACTGTCGCTGGGCATGGCGAGGCTTACGGCAGTTTCCAGATAAGTCACTCCATCCTCTTTCCATGATGTCTTGGAGCAGGCGCGTCCCAGATAATAGAGAACGTTGATGTTGGTATTGTCATCTTTAAGAGCCCTTTCCAGCAGGTCGTGTGCTGGGTAGAAGTCTTCGAGGGCATAATAGCTGATTCCGGCGTAGAAGCAGGTTTGGAAAGAACTGTCTTTTTCCTGTAACAGTTGTTCATATCTTTCTATTGCTTTGGGGTAATCTTTGTTCAGGCAATAGGCTTGGGCATTGATGCGGTTCACAAGGACGTTGGTGGAGTCTATGGAACGGTATTTCTCCGTTATGCTTATGGCGTCTTCATACTGGTGGCCTGCTACATAGATGTTGCCGAGTTTGGCAGCAGACAGGTAATCATTGGGATATCTTTTCTGTATGTCCAGATAGGCATCTATCACATGCATGATTTCTGTGTTGTCATAGACTTGCCCCATACTTTCGGCTCTAAGGTGTAGTACATAGGCGGAACTGTCCCTTTCTGCCAGCAGGTTACTTTCCTTTAGAGACTCACGGTATCTCTTCATGTTCATCAGCAGACTGATATACTGGATGCGTGCGTATTTATTGTCCGGATTTATGTGGAGCGCATTTTGGTAGTAATCCAGTGCCTCGCTATATTTGGCAAGTGATTTGCAGCATTCGGCAGCTTCAATGTATGCCCGGGGATTGAGAGAATCCCGAGCTACGACTTCCTGAAATACGCTCAGAGCTTCAAGGTTATTGCCCAGCCCTTTCAGCGCTTTCCCTTTTTGGTAGAGTAGGGGGACGGTCGGGGTTTCTTGATCGATCAGCATCAAGGCTGTTTCATAATCGTAGTTGGCCATCGCCTCTTGAATGGGATTTGTGGTCTGTGCCGCCAGAAGCGAACAGCATGCACTGAAACATAAGGAGATAAAAAGCTTTCGCATACAGTATATCATTTATATGAGGTTAAACTGACTGCAAGTTACTAAAAAGAATGTATTTACGAAATAATCGTAATCTGTTTTAGATAGATTAACGAAAAAGCCCCTCCAAAAATGAAGGGGCTCTAAAATAGTTCAGAATTCAAGCCGGATAACGGAATGAATAAATGTATTACATTAAGAATCCCAGCAGGATACCTGCTGCTACAGCGGAACCGATTACACCGGCAACGTTCGGGCCCATGGCATGCATCAGCAGATAGTTGGTAGGATCGTATTCCAGACCTACTACTTGGGAGATACGTGCAGAGTCGGGTACGGCAGATACACCGGCATTACCGATCAACGGATTAATCTTGTTGCCTTTCTTCAGGAAGAGGTTGAAAATCTTCACGAAGATGACACCGGATGCTGTGGCAATGACAAATGATAAGGCGCCCAGACCGAATATCTTGATTGAATCAAGGGTTAAGAACTCGGATGCTTGCGTAGAAGCACCTACTGTCAAACCAAGCAGAATAGTAATGGTATCAATCAGCGGACCACTGGCTGTGTTTGCCAGACGACGTGTGACTCCACTTTCTTTCAGTAAATTACCGAAGAACAGCATACCCAGCAAAGGCAGACCGGATGGTACAAGGAATGTGGTCAGTAACAAACCGATAATCGGGAACATTACTTTTTCCGTATGTGAAACCACACGGGGAGGTTTCATACGGATAAGACGTTCATTTTTACTGGTCAGCCAACGCATAATAGGCGGCTGTATCACCGGTACTAATGCCATATATGAATAGGCTGATACCGCAATGGCACCCATTAAGTTAGGAGCCAGTTTAGAAGAGAGGAAGATGGCAGTCGGACCATCGGCACCACCAATGATACCGATTGCACCAGCCTGCATCGGGTCAAATCCTATGGCAAGGGCAATCATATAAGCACCGAATATACCGAATTGGGCTGCTGCACCAACCAACATTAATTTGGGGTTCGATATCAAAGCAGAGAAATCCGTCATGGCACCGATACCCAGGAATATGAGTGGCGGGTACCAACCGGAGGTTACTCCCTGGTACAGAATATTAAGTACGGAACCTTCTTCATAGATACCAACTTTCAATCCGGCTTCCATATTGAAAGGTATATTACCAATCAGCATACCGAAACCGATAGGAATTAATAGCATCGGCTCAAATTCCTTGGCTACAGCCAAGTATATGAAAAACAAACCTACCAGAAGCATTACCACATGTCCTACCGTTGCATTGGCAAAACCTGTATAAGTCCAGAAGTCGGCAAGGTTGTTTCCTAAAAATGTGATAAATTCTCCCATATTATTCAATAATTACGAGGTCAGTACCTTCGAGAACAGAGTCCCCTTTGTTTACATTGATGGCTGTAATCTTACCGTCTTTATCAGCATTGATATTGTTTTCCATCTTCATGGCTTCCAAAATGATGATAACTTGTCCCTTCTTTACTGTATCGCCGACATTTACTTTGATATCGAGGATTACACCGGGAAGCGGAGATTTTACACCTGACTTGCCGGTAGAAGCAGCGGCCGGTTTTACTACCGGAGTAGCAGGAGCAGCAGGAGCGGATGTGGCTGCCGGACGTGCTACCGGTTTAACGACTACCTTCGGTGCTTTTTCCATTTCAACTTTGTAGGGAGTACCGTTCACTTCTACATGAGCGATGTTGTCTTCAATATCTCCAATGGCAACTTTATATACGTTACCGTTAATTTTATATTTATATTCTTTCATCGTTTTATTTTATTATGGGTGACTTACTTTTTGTGAGGAGTCTCACGCAACGTATAAATCTTTGAACTCCACGGTGAGTAACTGCGTTTTACACGGGTAATGGTAAGTATCGTGTCTTCCACATCGTGTACATCGCTTTGGAATTCGTGCATGGCCATTGAAATGGCAGCAAAAACTTCTCCCGGAGCCTGCCCCAGTTGTTTCTCTTTTGCTTCTTGTTTATCAGTAATACCTTTAGCTTTCATGGCATTGCGTTTGCTGAGGTTAACTGATATTTTACCTATAATCTTGAAGGAGATGTAGAGTAATATCAGCCCGCAGAATACAACGCTCATGGCAGAAATAGCCATACCGATACCTACGCTGTCATGCTCTTCGAATTTTTCCATTTTGGCATTGCTGTCGATAGTCTTGTTGTTGGTACTCGGAGTGACATATTTATCTTCGCTTCCACCCTTTACTTCCCATTGGTCGGCTGCATCACTGACACGGGCATAGGATTGGTTGGCTTTTAAAGTACCGGCAGGCACTATGACTTGATCAAGCAATTTCTTGCCGGAATCATACAACCCAATCCAGTTGGCATTTGTGGCATCCAGTTTGAAGTTCGTATGAAATGTACCGCGTCTTGGTTCTCCATCAGCCCAGAAAAGTGCATGCTGACGTGGTTTTATGAGTGTCAGAACGTCACCTTTGGGAATGAAATAACTGGCAGTATCACCCGGCTGGCTGCTGAATTTCAGATAGCAACCTGCAAGGTCGGCGCTGCCGTATGATCTGTTGAATATTTCAATCCATGCGCTGTGCACACCGTAGTCATCCTGATAGTTGCTTTCGTTGTTGACCAGCACTTCATTCAGCAGCAGTTTGTTGTTCGATTTCTGTTCTTTGCAAGAAGAGCAAAAGCCTAACACCAGCATCAATGAAAGGAATATTCCGATTTTTGTTTTATTCATAATCGTTCTTGTTTTAGTGTGAAAAGCTTGATTACAAGGGAATATTACCATGCTTCTTAGCCGGGTTAGTCAATTTCTTGGTTTGCAACTGTTGCAGGGCACGAATGATGCGGAAACGTGTGTTACGCGGTTCGATAACATCATCAATGTAGCCATATTTAGCTGCATTATAAGGATTGGCAAACAACTTGGTGTATTCAGCCTCTTTTTCAGCCAGGAATTGAGCCGGATTTTCCTGCTCTTTGGCTTCGCGGGCATATAATACTTCTACAGCACCTGCACCACCCATTACAGCGATTTCAGCAGTAGGCCAAGCATAATTCATGTCGCCACGCAGCTGCTTACAGCTCATCACGATGTGCGAACCACCGTAGGATTTACGCAGTGTGATGGTAACCTTGGGTACAGTAGCTTCACCGTATGCATACAGCAGTTTGGCACCGTGCAGGATGACGCCGTTGTACTCCTGGCCGGTTCCCGGAAGGAATCCCGGTACGTCTACCAATGATACGATAGGAATATTGAAGGCGTCGCAGAAACGGACGAAGCGTGCGCCCTTGCGGGATGCGTTGCTGTCGAGCACACCTGCCAGATACTTCGGCTGGTTGGCAACAATACCTACGGACTGTCCGTTGAAACGTGCGAAACCAATAATGATATTCTTTGAATAATCTTTTTGGATTTCGAGGAACTCACCATTATCTATGATAGCACCAATTACCTCGTACATATCGTACGGCTTGTTCGGGTTATCAGGAATGATGTCGTTCAGGGAATCTTCCAGACGGTCGATAGGGTCTGTACAGTCTACATAGGGAGCTTCTTCCAGGTTGTTCTGGGGAATGTAGCTCAACAGTTTGCGGATAAGAGCCAAACCTTCTTCTTCTGTCTGTGCAGTAAAATGAGTAACACCAGATTTGGTGGAGTGAACGCTCGCACCACCCAGGTTTTCCTGGCTTACGTCTTCTCCGGTTACAGTCTTTACTACCTTCGGACCGGTAAGGAACATGTAGGATGTACCTTCCATCATCAAAGTAAAGTCTGTCAAGGCAGGAGAGTAAACGGCGCCACCGGCACAAGGACCGAAAATACCGGAAATCTGCGGAATGACACCCGAAGCAAGTATGTTACGTTGGAAGATTTCAGCGTAGCCAGCCAAGGCATTAATACCTTCCTGAATACGTGCACCGCCCGAGTCGTTGATACCGATACACGGAGCACCCATTTTCATGGCTTGGTCCATAATCTTACAGATTTTCAGAGACATGGTTTCGGACAGTGAACCGGCAGAAACTGTGAAGTCCTGTGCGAAGATATAAACCAGACGGCCTTCGATTGTACCGCAACCGGTTACTACACCGTCACCGGGGTAGTGTTTCTTTTCCATGCCGAAGTTGGTGCATCTATGTTCTACGAACATGTCCATTTCTTCGAAACTGCCTTCGTCGAGAAGCATGGCTATGCGCTCGCGAGCTGTATATTTACCCTTCTCGTGTTGCTTTGCAATCGCTTTTTCACCACCACCGAGACGTGCTGCAGCGCGGCGGTCTATAAGCTCTTTAATCTTTTCAAGTTGATTACTCATGAATTTATATTCTTTAAGTGTTTATACAATTTATGATTTGATGATTTTACAGTCTTGCTTATTCCGGTTTCTCGCAAAGCTCGGTCAGGACACCGAGAGTTGACTTCGGATGCAGGAATGCAATGTTCAGACCTTCTGCACCTTTGCGGGGAGCTTTGTCTATAAGGCGGATACCTTTTTCTTCGACTTCGGCAAGCGCACCGGCCACTCCGTCTTCAACGGCGAATGCGAGATGATGCATGCCACCGTTACCGTTGTTCTTTTCGATGAACTTGGCAATTGTGCTTTCGGGAGAAGTAGGTTCCAACAATTCGATCTTTACATCGCCCACTTTCAGGAAAGCGGTTCTAACTTTCTGATCTTCCACGGTTTCGATGTTGTAGCATTTCAAACCTAAAACGTTTTCGTAGTACGGAAGGGCTTCTTCAATGCTCTTAACGGCAATGCCCAGATGCTCAATGTGTGAAATCTTCATAACTATATAAATTAATGTTAGTATTGTATCCTTTTTAATAAAGGTATAAAGCAGCACAAAGAAAGAGAATTCTTCCTTAATAAAGAAATTTTTCATCAATTAATTAATGGTTAATTGAACTTTAGAAGGATTTTTTCAGACTTTAGATAGAGACCGGTTGTTTTCTTGATATCGTCCGCTAACGGACATCCCCACTGTCCGAAAATGAACACTTACCCCTCTATGAAACCTTTCCGGCCACTTGGCACACTCTTTGCTTTTCTGTTTGCGACAATTTTAAAGATTGAACATGAAAAAGAATATTTTACTTGCAGTTTGTTTTTTGATGCCGTTGGCAACCATGGCGCAGAATGATACTTTGGGACATGAACGCAATATTACGCTGTCGGAGGCCATTGTACTGGCCCGTACGCAGTCTGTGGATGCTGCTGTGGCATTGAATGAATTGAAAACCGCGTATTGGGAATACCGTACATTCCGTGCGGACTTGTTGCCGGAAGTGAATTTCACCGGTACACTACCCAACTATAACAAGTCCTACAGTACCTACCAGAATTCCGACGGCTCCTATAGCTTTGTTCGCAACAATACACTGGGGCTGTCCGGACAGCTTTCGGTAGACCAGAACATTTGGTTTACGGGGGGTAAGCTGTCACTGACTTCTTCGCTGGATTATCTCAAACAACTGGGTTCCGGAGGAGCGAAGCAGTTCATGTCAGTCCCCGTGAGTCTGGAGTTGACGCAACCGGTCTTCGGAGTGAATACCTTGAAGTGGAACCGCCGTATAGAGCCCGTACGCTATGCCGAGGCAAAGGCCGAGTTCATTTCAGCTACGGAAGAGGTGACGATGAAAACCATCACTTATTTCTTTGAGTTGCTGCTGGCCAAAGAATCGCTCGCTACCGCCATGCAGAACAAGACGAATGCCGACCGCCTTTATGAAGTGGCCATAGCCAAACGTAAAATGGGACAGATATCCGAGAATGATTTGTTGCAGCTTAAACTGAATTCATTGCAGGGCAAGGCCGACGTGACTGAGGCAGAGAGCAACCTGAATGCAAAAATGTTCCAGCTCCGTTCTTTCCTCGGGGTGTCCGAGCAGGAAAGCCTGAATCCGGTGTTGCCCGCCACTGTTCCCGATATAAAGATGGAGTATGACCGTGTGCTGAACAAGGCACTGGAACGCAACTCCTTTGCACAGAACATTCGCCGCCGCCAGCTCGAAGCTGATTATGAAGTGGCAACGGCACGCGGAAACTTGCGCAGCATCGACCTCTTTGCCAGTGTGGGCTATACGGGGCAGAACCATGAATTCTCTTCAGCCTACCGGGACTTGCTTGATAATCAGATTGTGCAGGTAGGCGTCAAGATTCCTATCCTTGACTGGGGCAAGCGCCGCGGCAAGGTAAGGGTGGCAAAGAGCAACCGTGAAGTGGTCTTGTCCAGAATCCGTCAGGAACAGATGGACTTTAACCAGGACATCTTTTTGCTGGTGGCTAACTTCAACAACCAGGCGCAACAGCTGGACATAGCCGAAGAGGCGGATGTCATTGCTGAGAAGCGTTACAAGACCAGTGTAGAGACCTTTATGATAGGTAAAATCAGCACCCTGGACCTGAACGATGCACAGAACTCTAAAGACGAAGCCCGTCAAAAGCATATTTCAGAGCTGTACTACTATTGGTATTACTTCTATCAGCTCCGCAGCTTGACCCTTTGGGATTTTGAACGCGATACGGAATTGGAAGCTGATTTTGAAGAGGTGGTAAGAGGATAAGTCGACGGGTTGCAAGTGATAAGTTATGAATTATTTGCCGGTAAAAGTACCGTATATGCGATATTATAGGTAAATAACTTATAACTTATCATTCATAACTCTGCTTTTTTACTTATTTTTGCGGGAAACAAACTACAATTTTTATGATACTGATAATAGACGACGATAGTGCTGTGCGCTCTTCCCTCAGCTTTATGCTGAAGCGTGCCGGATATGAGGTGAAAACGGCTCCGGGTCCTCGCGAAGCTATGGATATAGTTAGGGCCGAAGCTCCCGCTTTGATTTTGATGGATATGAACTTCACTCTTTCCACTACCGGAGAAGAGGGACTTACCTTATTGAAGCAGGTAAAGGTGTTCCGTCCCGATGTGCCCGTTATTTTGATGACGGCATGGGGAAGTATCCAGCTTGCCGTGCAGGGTATGCAGGCCGGCGCATTCGATTTCATAACCAAGCCTTGGAACAATGCTGCTCTTTTGCAGCGCATCGAGACGGCCCTTGAACTTACGGCCGCCCCGAAAGAGGTGCCGGAAGAGCAGACTACCGCATTGAATCGCAGCCATATTATAGGTAAGTCCAAAGGGCTGATGGAAGTGCTGAACACAGTGGCTCGCATAGCCCGTACCAATGCTTCGGTGCTGATTACGGGCGAAAGCGGAACGGGCAAGGAGCTGATTGCCGAAGCCATCCATATCAACAGCCAACGCGTGAAGCAGCCCTTTGTCAAGGTGAACCTTGGTGGCATCTCGCAGAGCTTGTTCGAGAGCGAGATGTTCGGCCATAAGAAAGGGGCGTTTACCGATGCCAGTGCCGACCGTATAGGGCGTTTTGAAATGGCAAACAAAGGTACCATCTTCCTCGACGAGATTGGTGACCTCGACCCTTCCTGCCAGGTGAAACTGCTGCGCGTGCTTCAGGACCAGACATTCGAAGTGCTGGGCGATAGCCGTCCCCGCAAAGTCGATGTACGCGTTGTGTCCGCCACTAATGCAGACCTCCGCAAGATGGTGTCCGAACGTACTTTCCGTGAAGACCTTTTTTACCGTATCAACCTGATTACCGTAAAACTGCCCTCCTTGCGGGAGCGCCGTGAAGATATTCCTTTGCTGGCACGTCACTTTGCCGACCGTCAGGCAGAGGTGAACGGCTTGCCGCGTACGGATTTCTCGGCCGACGCTCTGAATTTCCTTTCCCGCCTGCCTTATCCGGGCAACATTCGTGAGTTGAAGAATCTGGTGGAGCGTACCATTCTGGTCAGCGGCAAGCCGGTGCTGGATGCCACGGATTTTGATGCCCAATATCTGCGTCACGACGAACCGGCCAAAGCTGCCGAAGGTACTTCTTTTGCAGGTATGACCTTGGATGAAATAGAGCGGCAGACTATCTTGCAGGCGTTGGAACAGCATAAAGGGAATCTCAGTCAAGTGGCAGTGTCATTAGGCATCAGCCGCGCTGCGCTTTACAGACGTTTGGAAAAATATAATATTCAAGTCCCGTGCGCATAAAATTCTTTTTCTTCATACTTGTCCTTTTTCTGCTCGGTCTGGGTGGAATGCTGGTATATCTGCTGAGTGGAAAGCCTTCTTTGTATCTGTACGTGTTGGAGGGGCTCATCGGGTTTATCCTTATCTATCTGATAGTATTCTATAATAAGATAGTGAAGCCGATGAATACCATCGGCAGCGGTATGGAGTTGCTGCGCGAGCAGGATTTCAGTAGCCGTCTCAGTCGGGTAGGGCAGTACGAGGCAGACCGCATTGTGAATATCTTTAACCGAATGATGGAGCAGCTCAAGAATGAACGGTTGCGCATGCGCGAGCAGAATCACTTCTTGGATTTGCTGATTCAGGCATCTCCAATGGGGGTTATTATCCTGACAATGGACGATGAAGTGTCGCAACTGAATCCGATGGCGGTAAAGATGCTCGGTGTCCGTATGGAGGAGGCGATGGCAAAGCGGCTGGACCAGATGGACTCCCCGTTGGCTGCCGAACTTTCGTCTATTCCCAAAGACGAGACGGCAGTGGTCCGTCTCAATGATGCGAATATTTATAAATGCACCCATTCTTCTTTTATTGACAGAGGGTTCAAACATCCTTTTTTCTTGATAGAGCGTATGACGGAAGAAGTGATGCGTGCCGAGAAACGTGCCTATGAAAAGGTAATCCGCATGATAGCTCATGAAGTGAACAATACCACTGCGGGCATCACTTCCACACTCGATACAGTGGAGCAGGCACTTTCTACAGAAGATGATATGGAGGACATCTGCGACGTGATGCGCGTCTGTACGGAGCGTTGTTTCTCGATGAGCCGTTTCATTACCCGTTTTGCAGATGTGGTAAAGATACCTGAACCTACCCTGGTGCCCGTCCAGCTGAATGAGTTGGTGTCCATGTGCAAGCGTTTCATGGAAGGAATGTGCAATGACCGCAATATAGAGCTACGTCTGGAATGCGACCCGGAGGTGGGAATGGTGCGTATGGATGCTTCTCTTTTTGAGCAGGTGCTTGTGAATATCATCAAGAATGCCGCCGAAAGTATAGAGGGGGACGCCGGAGAAAACGGACAGCAAGGTGAGATAATAGTAAGGACCACTGCCCCCGCTTCTGTCGAAGTCGTTGACAATGGTCCGGGGATAAGTAAAGAGACCGAAGCTAAACTCTTCAGCCCCTTCTTTTCCACCAAGCCGAACGGGCAGGGAATTGGCCTGGTGTTTATCCGGGAAGTTTTGAGCCGTCATGGTTGCACGTTCTCCTTACGTACCTACAACGATGGATTGACCCGCTTCCGTATACTATTTAATTGAAATTTGAAAGTTTTACCTTTCACCTTTCAATTTTCAATTTTTACCTTTCGCCTTTCCATTTTTAAAGAATTCTTTTGCATACTCCTCCAGTATCTTTTTAATGCCTTGGCCGATGGTTGCATAGTCTTTCTCGTCCAGATTGGCGAGTGAGGCGCGTACGCTCCATTCGGGGCCGTCAAAACCACCGCCGTTCAGCAGCACCAGAGAGGTTTCTTTGGCAAGGCGGAAGACTACGTTCAGCGGGCTGTAGGTACGTTTCAGATATTCTACAAAGTCGTCCCCATAGAACTTCTTTGCCCAAACCAGCATGTCGATTTCTGTATAATAACCTACGCGCAACGGGTCTTCCGTCAGCGTGAAACCGGTATTTTCCCAAAGGGCATGCAATCGGCGGCGGATAATCTCCTGCATCTTTTGCTTGTATTTGTTTTCCTTGTCCAGCAGGGCAAAGGCGGCGAAAAGGCCCATCTGCATCTGTTGTGGCAATGACAGTCCGGCGGTATGGTTCAGTGCCACCTGACGGCTGTCGGCAACCATACGGTCGATAAACTTCAGTTTTTCAGGTTCCAGAGTGAGGGTGGAGTAGCGGTGGTGCAGAATCTCCCGTTTCTCTTTCGGCAGTTTGGCTATCAGCTTGTCGAACAGATTGAATTCGTGCAGGGCGATGACCGCATTGCGCCATCCGGTGGCACCGAAGTATTTGGAGAATGAATAGACGCAAAGCGTATTGTAGGGAATTTCTGCCATGAACGAACGGAAGTGCGGACTGAATGTACCGTATACGTCGTCTGTAATAATCATCAGATTAGGGTTGTCATTTCTGACGATACTCACGATGCGCGCCATTGTATCCGGACTGAGTGTGTAGCTGGGCGGATTACTGGGATTGGTGACAAAGAGGGCCTTGATTTTAGGGCTTTTCAAGCGGTCTATGTCTTCGTCGCTGTACTGCCAGAGGTGCATCCCTTCGTTATTCATGCGGTTGGCATGTATTTTGGTCACTCGAAACTGGTAGCGGCTGAGTTGTGGGATTTCAATATAGGGGGTAAAGGCAGGAACCATGAGGACGATGCCGTCCCCTTTGTTCAGCAGGAAGTTTTCCTGCAGGGAGTCGAAGATGTAGCACATGGCGGCTGTTCCACCTTCGGTGGCAAACAGGTCATAGGCACCCCGGGGAGGACGGTTGTCGCACATCTCTTGCGAAAGGTAATCTTGCACAAGGATTTCCGTAAAATGAAGGATGCGGTCGGGCACGGGATACTGGTCGCCTACAATGCTTTCGGCCCATTCGTGTACAAGGCTGTCGGGGTCGGCGGCATGCTGCATCAGCAGGTAGTTGTAGGTTTGTTCCAGCAATTTGGCGCCCGGTACGTTATTGTTCTTTTTCAGGAAGGCTTCGAAGCGAGAGGCAATGCCTTTTTTTTCGGGGATGCCTGCAATTCCCTCGGGCAAATCCATGATGCGGCGGCACTCTTCCAGGCCGAAGCTTCCCAACAGGAAGAAGGCTTCGCGTGGAGCGGTTGCAATCCAGTTGGGGTTGCCGCGCCCTGCGTTCAGCATGGTACGGGCGGTTTTCTTCAGACTCTCGTCTGCCATGTCTATCAGGCGGTTCTTCAGTTCGAAAGGACTGATAGATTCCATTTTCTTTTCTAAAAGTTTTGTATCCATAAGCTCAAGTTTAGGTTCGTTATTTATTGTTTTCAGTCATTCGGCGAATAATCTCTGTTCATGCGGTATACTATTTCTTTCCTTGCTTGAAATTAATCGTCCGATATATGTTTCCTTTTCGTCCGACAGTTGTTGAATCATCGTCCGACAACTGTTGAATTATCGTCCGACAGCTGTCGGACGAATAGCTATTAGTGAATGGGTATATAGTCGCTTGCATTTCCGGCAATAATTCTTTGAATGCTCCGGATTAGTAAGCATTGGTACAGAATCGTCTTATATTAGCAAAACGATGACTACACCCCATATTATTAATAAGGTATTGCCCACGGCATAGGTCACGGTGTATCCCAGAGCAGGTGTCTCACTCTCAACGGCATCCTGCACCGCGCCTAAAGCGGCCGTAGTGGTACGTGCCCCCGCGCAGACGCCCAAAGCCAGTGCCGGATGGAACTTGAAAACATACCTTGCCAGCAGCAAGCCGATAATCAGCGGCAGGGCGGTGGCGGCTGCTCCCACCAGAAACAGACTGATACCTACGTCGTGGAAGCCCTGCACGAAACTGGGACCTGCCGAAATGCCCACTACCGCAATGAACATGTTCAGACCGACATTGTTCAACACCCATTGCGAAGGTTCGGGAATGCGCCCGAAGGTGGGGTGCTTACTGCGGAGCCAGCCGAAGAACAAGCCCGCAATCAATGCGCCGCCGCTTGTGCTCAAGCTGATGGGGATGCCGCCGATATGGACGGAAAGTGCTCCGAACAAACCTCCGACAAGGATACCAAGGCCTACGAATATCATATCCGTCTGGTTGGTAGGGCGGTCTATATACCCCAGACGTTTGGCTGCTGCTTCCACTTCCTGCCTGGTACCTACCACTTCGATGACGTCGCCGGCATCTACTACCGTTTGTGCCAGCACGGGAATGGATATTCCGGCGCGCTTGATACTCCGGATACTGACACCGTGCATGAACTTTTCCCTTCGGATAGCTGCAACCGTCTTGCCGGCAACCGTCTTGCGTGTGATTGTAACCGGTAACTTTTCGGCAGGAAAATCCAGGAGCTGGGCATCTTGTACTTCCGGCCCTATCCAGCTTTCTTCGCCTATGATGTATTCGCGGCGTCCGCTTAGCACTACTTCGTCTCCCGGCTCTATCTGTATGTTCATGCTGACTTCCACCACAACTCCGGATTTGCGGAGGCGTTCCACAAATAGACGTTTGTCGTGCTGCCGGAAGTAGACTTCCAGGTCAATCACCCGCTTTCCATTCTTGAACCATTCGTTTTCGACCCGGTAGGCACGGAAAGTGACGGGGCGTGCCGCCGGCATGAATCCCGGTTCGTCAGCCAGAGAGCTGCCCATCTTCGCCTCCAGTTCCTTGCAGGCGGCTTTCACCTTTTCCAGCCCGCCTAGCATCTTGGGACCAATGGATGATAGGACCCATGCCGAGCCTGCCGTACCGAAAATGTAGGTGACGGCGTAGGATACGGGAATGATGTTGACGTAACTTTGTCGTTGGGCCTCGTCCAGTCCCATATTGGCCATGGTGTCTTCTGCCACTCCGATGACGGCGGAGATGGTTTGCGAACCGGCCAGCAGTCCGGCAGCTTCACCGGCATTGTAGCCCATCATCAGGGCCAGCAGCCAGGTCACTAACAGTACGGATACACACATCAGTACGGCAAAGCCTACTTGGGGTAATCCGTCCTTTTTCAGTCCGCGGAAGAACTGGGGACCCACTTTATAGCCCACGGCAAAAAGGAAAAGTAGAAAAAATACCGACTTTATCGGACCCGGTACGGCTATATTCAGTTGCCCTACCAGTACGCCTACAAGCAGTACACTGGTCACTGTGCCCAGCGTAAACTTACCGATACGCAGTTTCCCCAGCCAGAATCCCAGGAATATAGTGAGGAAAATGGCAAGTTCGGGGCGTTCCCTGAGCTGGTTGAAAATCCATTCCATAATCAAGTTGTTTAGGTTATATATTGGTTGTTCCGATGCTTTCTGGAGCGTCGTTTCGCTATACAACGGCTTTTAACGGGAAGTGTTTTGTACAAAAGGAGTTTTTTAGAACATTTATTCCGTAAAACCGAACTTTAAGAAAAAGTTTTCTTCCGTACCTTTGCCATCCAAATTAGGTAAAACAAGGTATGAAGTTGTTTTTTAGGGTATTTCTGCTTATCCAGCTGGTTACTCTTCCATTGAGAGCACAATATATGGTGCAAGGCGTTGTCACCGATTCGTTGACGAAGGAGCCATTGCCTTATACGTCAGTTTATCTGAAAGGAACTACGGAGGGAGGGATGACGGACAATAACGGCCGTTTTTCCTTCAAGACCTATCGCCCGGAGGCCACGCTGGTCATTTCGGCCGTGGGATATAATGAATATGTCCGGCTGATTCATCCTGCAAAGTCTTCTAAGTTCAATATTGCCCTTTCGCCAGCCACTTATGCACTGGATGAGGTGGTGGTGAAGCCGAAACGTGAACGGTATAAGAAAAAGGATAATCCCACAGTGGAGTTTGTACGCAAGATGATAGAGCATCGGGATGACTACTCGCCCGACGAACGCGACTTTTGGAAACGTGATCGCTACGAAAAAATGACTTTTGCCATCAATAACTTCGACAGCTTGAAGCAACAGAAGTGGCTTTACCGTAAGTTCAAGTTCCTGACGGATTATGTCGATACCTCTGCCGTTACCGGCAGGCCGGTACTGGCCATCTCCAACCGTGAGTTACTTGCCACAGACTATTACCGCAAGTCTCCGCATAGCCGGAAACAGTGGGTCACCGCCCGCAGGCAGGCAGGAGTGGACGAAATGCTTTCCCAGCAGGGTATGGAGCAGGCTATCAGTGTCACCATGACCGATGTAGACCTTTATGAGAACAACATCACCTTGTTCACCAATAAGTTTGTCAGTCCGCTTTCCTCCCTTGGGCCGTCTTTCTACAAATATTATCTGATGGATACGCTTACCGTTGCCGGAAAGCCTTGTGTTGACTTGACATTTGTCCCTTTCAACTCCGAGTCGTTCGGTTTTACGGGACATTTATACGTCATGCTGGACAGTACCTATTTTGTAAAGCGTGCCGTCATGAACTTTCCTCAGAAAATAAATCTGAACTTTGTGGACTACATGAAGATTGAACAGAATTTTGACCGCGCGGAGGACGGTACGAGGCAGTTGCTCAATGAGAGTATCACTACGGAGTTCAAGTTGGTGGACAATAGTGACGGTATTTATGCCAAGCGGGATGTGTATTACAGAAATTATCAGTATGAACCGGATGACAAGGCTCTGCAGGCTTTCCGAAAAGCGGAAAAGGTGATTGAAGAGACATCGGCTTCCGGCTATTCGGAAGCATATTGGGATGCCAACCGCCAGGTGGAGGTCAGCAAGAAAGAGACTTCGGTGGACAAGATGATGGCCCAGTTGCGCAGCTATCCCGTTTATTTCTGGACGGAGAAAGTGTTGAAGGTGCTGTTCACGGGGTATATTCCCGCTCCGAAGGAAAAAGAACCTTTGTTCTATATCGGTATGATGAATACCACTATCAGCGGAAATACACTGGAAGGGGTGCGCTTGCGTGCCGGCGGTATGACGACGGCATGGCTCAATCCGCATCTGTTCGGTAGGGGGTATATGGCATACGGTTTTCGCGACCATCGTGTAAAAGGACTTGCCGAACTGGAATATTCTTTTCATAAGAAGAAGGAATATGCCAATGAATTTCCTATACATTCGTTGAAGCTCCGTTACTTGTCAGATGTCAATCAATATGGACAACACTATCTTTATACCAGTCAGGACAATGTTTTTCTTGCTTTGAAACGTCAGAAGGATGACCGTATCGGTTATCAGCGGAAGGCGGAACTGACCTATACCAATGAGTTCCATTCCGGCTTTTCCGTACAGATGACGGCGCGCCTGCGTAAAGATGAATCATCCCATCTGATTCCTTTCGTCAAGCAGGATGACCGTAATACGTATGTAAAAAGTATTTCGACCAGTGAGCTGGAATTGAAGCTGCGCTATGCTCCCAACGAGAAATTCTTCCAGACCCAATGGAACCGTTTCCCCGTTTCGCTGGATGCTCCGGTCTTTTCGCTTACACATACCATGGCTGCCAAAGGGGTACTGGGAGGAGACTATACCTATCACTATACGGAAGCGGGTTTTCAAAAGCGTTTCTGGTTCTCGGCATTCGGTTATACGGACGTTATCCTGAAAGCCGGAAAAGTCTGGAATAAGGTTCCTTTCCCTTTGCTCGTCATTCCCAACGCGAACTTGTCCTATACCATACAGCCCGAGTCCTATTCACTGATGAATGCCATGGAATTCATGAACGATGAATACGCTTCCTGGGATGTGACCTATTACTTGAACGGCTGGCTCTTCAACCGTATTCCTTTGTTGAAAAAGTTGAAATGGCGTGAAGTGCTTTCCTGTCGCGGCTTGTATGGGAATTTGAGTGATAAGAATAATCCGGCTTTTCAGCAGGATTTGTTCCGTTTTCCTGCCGGCAGCACTACAATGGGGCATACGCCATACGTAGAGGCAGGTGTAGGTGTTGAAAATATTTTCAAAGTATTGCGTGTCGATTATGTATGGCGTTTGACTTACCGAAATTTACCAAATATCGACAAATCCGGGCTCAGAATCAGTCTACACATGACATTTTAACTTAAATCTTACTAATAGGACATTAAATCGGATAAAATGACTAATCCCAATTGAGTAAAATACCCTAAATTTGAGCAATTTTTTAAACTCTAAATAATACAATGGCAATGAAAGAAAACATTAAGCCGGCAACCGGACGCCTGGGCGTGCTGGTAGTCGGAGTAGGTGGTGCGGTTGCAACCACCATGATTACCGGTACATTAGCTGCTCGCAAGGGCTTGGCAAAAGCTATAGGCTCAATCACACAAATGGCTGCTATGCGCATGCAGGATGGCAAGGAAAAACTTATCAAAGACATAGTGCCTTTGGCTGATTTGAATGATATCGTTTTCGGCGGTTGGGACATTTTCCCGGACAACGCCTACGAAGCTGCTATGTATGCCGAGGTTTTGAAAGAGAAAGACTTGAATTTGGTAAAAGACGAACTGCAAGCCATCAAGCCGATGCCTGCTGCATTCGACCACAATTTTGCAAAACGTTTGAACGGTACGCATATTAAGAAGGCTGCTACTCGCTGGGAAATGACAGAGCAGTTGCGTGAGGATATCCGTAACTTCAAGGCAGCCAATAACTGCGAGCGTATTGCTGTGCTGTGGGCTGCAAGTACCGAAATATATATTCCTCTGTCCAAGGAGCACGAATCTCTCGCTGCTTTGGAACAGGCAATGAAGGAAAACAATACTGAAGTCATCTCTCCGAGTATGTGCTATGCATACGCTGCCATTGCAGAAGGCGCTCCGTTTATTATGGGTGCTCCTAATCTGTGTGTGGATACTCCAGCCATGTGGGAATTCTCCAAGAAAATGAATGTGCCCATTTCCGGTAAGGACTTCAAGAGTGGCCAGACTTTGATGAAGACGGTGCTTGCTCCGATGTTCAAGACCCGTATGTTGGGTGTAAGCGGCTGGTTCTCTACGAATATTCTGGGTAACCGTGACGGCGAGGTACTCGACCAACCGGAGAACTTCAAGACAAAAGAGGTCAGCAAGCTGTCTGTTATCGACAATATCTTCGAACCGGAGAAATATCCTGACTTGTACGGTGATGTTTATCATAAGGTACGCATCAACTACTATCCTCCTCGTAAGGATAACAAGGAAGCATGGGACAACATCGATATTTTCGGCTGGATGGGCTATCCGATGGAAATCAAGGTTAACTTCCTGTGTCGCGACTCCATTCTTGCTGCTCCCATCGCGCTCGACTTGGTTATTTTCAGTGATTTGGCATTGCGTGCAGGCATGTGCGGCATCCAGACGTGGCTGTCCTTCTTCTGCAAGAGCCCGATGCACGATTTCGAGCATGAGCCGGTACACGATTTGTTCCAGCAATGGCGCATGGTGAAAGAGACTCTCCGCAACATGGTGGGTGAAACTGCACCAAGTTATCTGGATTAAAAAAACAGTGATAAGGTGATAGAAATAAGGTGGTAAGGTGATAGAGTGATAGCACTTTACCACTTTATCACTTTTATTACTTTATTGCATTTATCACTTTACCGTTTTTATCGCATTTATCACCTCATTACTTTTTTGATGAAGAAACCCTCCCTCCTCCCAGTCATTATCGGTACGGGCTTTGGCTCGGGCTTTTCTCCTTTTGCACCCGGCACTGCGGGAGCTTTGCTGGCTACGCTTATCTGGTTCGGGTTGTCTTATCTGGTTTCAAGTGTCTGCCTTTTGTGGCTGACAGTAGCATTGATTTTGGTATTTACACTTGCCGGTATCTGGGCTGCCAACCGCCTGGAGGTATCTTGGGGCGAAGACCCTTCGCGCGTGGTGGTCGATGAAATGGTCGGTGTGTGGATTGCTTTGCTTGCAGCGCCTGCCGGACACGTATGGTATGCGTTGGGAGCGTTTGTCTTGTTCCGCTTGTTTGATATATTCAAGCCCTTGGGCATTCGCCGTATGGAAAGTCTGCCGGGTGGAATCGGGGTAATGATGGACGATATTCTGTCCGGAGTCTACGGATTTATAATTTTGATTGTGGCAAGATGGATAATCAGTTGAAATCAAATGGCAAAGGTGTGTCGTGGCGCCATTCTGTCTGGATCTTCTTCAAGGCCCAGATTTCTGCGCAATTCGCAAGCTTTGTCGATTTTCTGGTGACTATCCTTCTGGTAAAGGCTTTTGCTGTTTTTTATCTTTATGCCACATTCACGGGTTCCGTGGTAGGAGGCATTGTAAACTGTGCCATTAATTACGGATGGGTGTTCCATGCCGAAGACTGTAAGAAAACGCATGTTGCCGTGAAATATCTCTTTGTCTGGGGAGGCAGCATTATACTGAATACCTGGGGCACTTTTGCACTGACCGAGTGGCTTACGGGCATGACATGGGTCAATGGGCTGTTGGGATATTATATAGACAATGTATTTATTCTGTCAAAGATAATAGTAGCAGTGCTGGTAGCTTTTTTTTGGAACTACCATCTGCAACGTTTTTTCGTTTATCGTAATCACAATATAAAAGGCTTTCTGAAACATTATTTAGAGAACAAAAAAGACGAATATGAATTATAGAGATTGGTTGCAGCAGGTGATATACAAGATTATCAATCCTGTGGTGCATGGTATGATTAGAATTGGCATTACGCCTAACTTTATTACGACTACGGGGCTGGTGCTGAATATCGTGGCGGCTGCCTTGTTTGTGTATGCCGGGGTGTACAAGAGTGGTGAACTGGCCTATGTAGGCTGGGGAGGCGGTATTGTGCTCTTTGCCGGGTTGTTTGACATGATGGACGGACGTGTGGCACGCGTGGGTAAAATGAGTTCTACTTTCGGTGCGCTCTACGACTCCGTACTCGACCGTTACAGCGAGCTCGTGACATTGTTCGGCATCTTCTATTACCTGATGCTGCAAGGCTATTTGTGGGGCTCCATCATTACATTCATTGCGCTGATAGGTTCGCTGATGGTGAGTTACGTGCGTGCCCGTGCCGAAGGTTTGGGGCTGGAGTGTAAAGTCGGTTTCATGCAGCGTCCCGAACGCGTTGTGCTGACTGCCCTCGGTGCCATGTTCTGCGGTATCTTTGGTGATTGTACCTTGTTCGACCCGATGCTGATACTGATTGTGCCTATGGCGGTGATTGCCATATTGGCGAATTTGACGGCATTTGCCCGCTTGGCGCATTGCTATAAACTACTGAAAGACAAGGAATGAAAAATAGTTTGTTTCCCTCTGTGAGAGAGGCGGTGCTGGTGATTGTCATCACAGCGTTTTTCCTGATTCTGACAGCGGTCTGTATCGGGCTTCGTCCGGAACATTTCCTGATGGCGGGTGTATTTTTGGTATTGTTCTTTGCCGGACAGACAACCCGTAAGTTGGCAGTGGCGCTGTTGCCGTTTTTCATATTCGGCATTTCGTATGACTGGATGCGCGTATATCCCAATTACCAGGTGAATCCCATTGATGTAAAAGGACTTTATGAGGCAGAAAAATCCCTTTTTGGCTTGTCTGTAGACGGTGCTGTCCTTATCCCTTGTGAGTATTTTGCTTTGAACCATTGTCCTGTTGCCGATTTCTTTGCCGGGATATTCTATCTCTGTTGGGTACCGGTTCCCATTGCATTCGGGTTGTGGCTCTATCTGAAGGGTGACCGTAAGGTATATCTTCGTTTTGCGATGGTGTTCCTGCTGGTTAATCTCATCGGTTTTGCCGGCTATTACATCCATCCCGCTGCTCCGCCCTGGTATGCCATGAATTATGGTTTCGAGCCGATACTCGACACTCCGGGCAATGTGGCAGGCTTAGGGCGCTTTGACGAATTGCTGGGATGCTCCATCTTCAACTCCATTTACGGAAGGAATGCCAATGTATTTGCGGCAGTGCCCTCGCTCCATGCCGCCTATATGGTGGTGGCTTTGGCTTACGCGGTTATGGACCGCAGCAAAAAGTGGTTGATAGCGTTGTTTGCGGTGATTATGGTCGGTATCTGGTGGACGGCTGTCTATTCGGGACACCATTATCTGATTGATGTGATGCTGGGCATCTCTTGTGCATTGCTGGGTATTTTTGTTTTTGAGAAAGGACTGATGAAGTGGGGAGCGTTCGGACGCTTCTTTGAAAGATACAGTCGATACATTAAATAAGGTATACAATGAATAATTTTGTTTTTTATAGTCCTACAGAGTTTGTCTTTGGCAAGAATACTGAAGTGCAAGTCGGTGCATTGGCGCGTAAGTATGGTGCACAAAAAGTGATGATAGTATATGGAGGCGGTTCTGTTGTACGGAGTGGTCTGCTGGATAGAGTGAAGCAATACTTGCAGGAAGCCGGTGTGGCTTATTGCGAAATGGGAGGTGTCCAGCCCAATCCCATTGACGGTAAGGTGTACGAAGGTATTCAGCTTTGCCGTCGTGAGCAGGTGGATATGATGCTTCCTGTGGGAGGTGGTTCGGTCATAGATACGGCAAAGGCCATTGCTGCCGGAGCCCTCTATGATGGGGACTTCTGGGATTTCTTTATCGGTCGTGCCAAGGTGGAGAAAGCGTTGAAAGTAGCCGTGGTGCTGACTATCCCGGCTGCCGGAAGCGAGGGTTCGGGCAATACGGTAATTACCAAGACAGAGACACTCCAAAAACTGGGTCTCTGTGCCCCCGAGCATTTGCGTCCCGTATTTTCCATCATGAATCCTGAACTGACCTACACCCTCCCGGCTTATCAGACGGCTTGTGGCATTGCCGACATGATGGCCCACATCATGGAGCGTTACTTCACGAATACACCGGATGTGGAAATCAGCGACCGGCTTTGTGAAGGCACCTTGACAGCTATCATTAAAGAAGCTTACCGGGTGAAACAGCAACCGGACAACTATGCCGCGCGTGCCAACATTATGTGGTGCGGCACTGTGGCGCATAACGGAACTTGTGGGGTAGGGCGTGAGGAAGACTGGGCATCCCATGCACTGGAACATGAAATCAGTGCTATCTATAATGTAGCCCACGGTGCCGGCTTGGCTGTAATCTTCCCTGCCTGGATGGCTTTTATGGCAGAACATAATCCGGCAAAGATAGCCCAGTTTGCCCATCGTGTTTTTGATATACCCAAGTCCGAAGATTTGGAAGAGATGGCTTTGGCAGGTACTGCCCGACTGAAACACTTTTTCCGTTACATGGGCTTGCCGGTTAGCTTTAAGGAGTTGGGTATCGAGCATCCCGATATAGACCGTATGCTCGTCAGTCTGCGGCGCAATAAAGGCGAACTGCTTGGCAACTACGTGAAGCTGACCATGACTGATTGCAGGGAAATCTATCGTTTGGCTTTATAACGAAAGGCATGTTTGGGGAGAGCTCCCCCAAAGCAAGAGCTAAAAAAGACGGCGAAGATAAATACCCTTCGCCGTCTTTTTTATTTGATTTCGATTTCTTCCTTCATGTCTATCTCTTCCCCTTGCAGGTCGTAGAATACATATTCCAGGAATGCTAATTTCTGGTTTGGAATAATCTTGATACCGAATCCGTACTTCATCTGCCACTTCCGTTTCAAGGAGACGAGTCCCTGATTGACGTAGGCTGCGATGTACGGGTGGATGTGTAACGAGAATTTCTTTATCTTCAATTTGTTGACCAGGTAGTCAATCTTACTCTCTAAGGTGTCCGTAAAGAGGATGGACGATTTGATGGTGCCTTTACCGAAGCAGGTGGGGCAGGTTTCCGTCGTATTTACATCCATAGCCGGGCGTACACGCTGGCGTGTAATCTGCATCAGTCCGAATTTACTGAGCGGCAGGATGTTGTGACGTGCTCTGTCTTTCTGCATGTTGGCACACATACGTTCGTAAAGCTTCTGTCGGTTTTCGGCTTCATTCATGTCGATGAAGTCCACCACGATGATACCACCCATATCCCTTAGTCTGAGCTGGCGTGCCAGTTCGTCGGCTGCACCCAGATTCACTTCCAGTGCGTTGGCCTCCTGCCCGTTGGCATTCTTGGTGCGGTTACCGCTGTTCACGTCTACTACGTGAAGCGCCTCAGTATGCTCAATAATCAGGTAGGCACCACTTTTGTATGAAATGGTCTTGCCGAATGACGACTTGATTTGTTTGGTGATACCAAAATTGTCGTAAATGGGGAGTTGACCTTTGTACAGCTTCACAATTCCTGCCCGTTCAGGGGCGATGAGGGTTACGTAATCCTTGATTTCGTGGTACACAGCCTCGTTGTTCACGTGGATGTTTTCGAAGGAAGGATTGAACAAGTCGCGCAACAGTCCTACGGCACGGCTGGTTTCTTCGTAAATCAGTGTCGGAAATTTGGTGGCCTTCTGTACTTTTGTAATGGCATCTTCCCAATGTTTCAGTAATACTTTAAGCTCTCCGTCGAGCTCGGCAACACGTTTTCCTTCGGCCACGGTGCGGACGATGACGCCGAAGTTTTTCGGCTTGATACTCATCAACAGTTGCTTGAGGCGTGCGCGCTCTTCGCTCGATTTAATTTTTTGTGATACGGAAACCTTGTCATTGAAGGGAATCAGCACGAGGTATCTTCCGGCAAAGGAAAGTTCGGAAGTCAGTCGCGGCCCTTTGGTAGAGATAGGTTCCTTGACAATTTGCACCACTACTTCTTGTCCCACCTTGAGTGTGTTGGAAACCGTTCCGTCCTTTTCAAGGTCGGGAAGTATGGTTGCTTTGGTAATGGGATTCAGCTTCTTCTTGTCGCTTAAAGTTTGCTTTACGTACTTCTCTAACGAGTTAAATTGAGGACCTAGGTCCAGATAATGAAGAAAAGCGTCTTTCTCGTAACCCACGTCCACGAAGCAGGCATTCAGGCCGGGCATCAATTTCTTGACGCGTCCCAAATACATGTTGCCCACCGAAAAGGAGATGTTTCTTCCTTCGCTCTGGAGTTCCACCAGCTGCTTGTCTTCAAGCAGTGCAATGGATACCTCTTTGGGCTGTACGTCTACAACGAGTTCGCTTGTCACAATAATTGGCTTTTAAATGATTCAATTTACTACTTAAACAAAGAACAAACCCGCGAGACATTTTGCTTCACAAGTTTGTTCTTTATTTTGTCCTTCAGACTAAAAATTACTTTTTGCTTTTATGTCTGTTCTTTCTTAGTCTTTTTTTACGCTTGTGCGTAGACATTTTATGTCTTTTTTTCTTCTTTCCGCTTGGCATAGCTTCAAAATTTTTATGGGTTAATACTATTGTTTATTATTTCTTCACTGAGAGGGTGAACGTTTTTGCAGGCTTAAATGCCGGAATGTTATGTTCCGGAATGATTATTGTAGTGTTCTTGGAGATGTTGCGAGCAGTTTTCTGAGCTCTTTTCTTCACTACAAAACTACCAAACCCGCGGAGGTAAACATTTTCATCTTTGGATAAAGATGCCTTTACTGCGTCCATGAATGCTTCAACGGTTGTAAGTACGGTTGTCTTATCAATTCCGGTGTTCTTTGTAATTTCGTTTACAATATCAGCTTTAGTCATTTTTCTTTAAAAAAAATATTATTACTATAGTTTTCCTAATTTTTTGGACTGCAAATATATAGCTTTTCCGTGGCTCTAAAAAATATATTTCGGACAATTTTCTAAAAAAGTCTTGGCATTAAGCTTTGTTAGGCTGAAAATGAAGTATTTTTGCAGCATGAATATTTTTAGCGGAACATTGTTGGACTGGTATGCGGAGAACAAACGCGACCTTCCGTGGCGAAATACCACGGACCCTTATCTGATATGGATTTCTGAAATCATCTTACAACAGACAAGAGTGGCGCAGGGGTATGAGTATTTTCTGCGTTTCATAAAACGCTTCCCGGATGTGGTGTCGCTGGCTGCTGCGTCCGAGGACGAAGTGATGAAATATTGGCAGGGCCTGGGGTACTATTCGCGTGCCCGCAACCTGCATGCCGCAGCCAAAAGCATGAAGGGGACATTTCCGAAAACCTATGCAGAGGTACGTGCTTTGAAGGGAGTGGGGGATTATACGGCAGCGGCCATCTGCTCCTTTGCCTATGACATGCCTTATGCGGCGGTCGACGGGAATGTGTATCGGGTGCTTTCCCGCTATTTCGGCATTGATGTTCCCATTGATTCTACTGAAGGGAAAAAGACTTTTACCGCTTTGGCGGGTGAGGTGCTCGATAAATCCAGGCCGGCAGATTATAACCAGGCAATTATGGACTTCGGAGCCGTGCAGTGTACGCCGCAGTCGCCCAACTGTCTGTTTTGTCCTTTGTCCGGCAGCTGCCGGGCATTGTCTGAAGGAAAAGTGCAGCAACTGCCCGTGAAGCAGCACAGAACCAAGACCACCAACCGCTATTTTAATTATATATATGTACGCATGGGCGCGCATACCTTGATACATAAGAGGACGGAGGACGATATCTGGAAAAATCTCTTTGAATTGCCTCTGGTTGAAACGGAAAAAGATTTATCCGAAGAGGAATTTCTGGCATGTCCGCAGTTTCATGCGCTGTTTGCAGAGGGAGAGGTACGGATGGTCCGTATACTGCTTCGGGGGGTGAAGCACGTATTGTCCCACAGAGTGATTTACACCAACTTCTACGAGGTTACTCTGCCCGATAATTCGAGCTCCTTCTCAAGTTACCAACGGGTTGCAGTCGAAGATTTGGACCGTTATGCGGTACCCCGGCTGATACATGCTTTCTTGGAGAAATATGTATAAAAGTTGTTTGTATTCTTGCATGGTGTGAATATTCTCGTTAATTTTGGCAGCAAATTAATAAAATAGAAGCTTATGTCAGTAAATAAAGTGATATTGATAGGAAATGTGGGACAAGACCCTAAAATAACCTATTATGAAGGTGGAAACTGTGTTGCCCAGCTTTCTTTGGCCACTACGGAGAAAGGATACACTTTGCAGAATGGTACGCAGATTCCGGACCGTACCGAATGGCATAACCTGATATTCCGTGGCCGTTTAGGCGAAATCGTTGAGAAATATGTGCATAAAGGCGATAAGCTTTACGTGGAAGGTAAGATACGTACCCGTTCTTACGATGACCAGGGAGGCATCAAGCGTTATGTGACTGAGATATTTGTCGACAATATGGAGATGCTGACTCCGAGAACGGCAACTCCCGGTGCTGGTCCTTATGCGCCGCAGGCGGGAGCCGCCCCCCAGCCACAACAACCAGTACAACCGCAGGCTGCCCCTGCACAAGATAACCCGACGGACGACTTGCCGTTCTAATTGTTTAACTAAAACCAAAATCTTTGGACCCAGACGCTTATTTATGCCAGTTGGCAGATGTTTTTAACGGTATATCCGTACAGACTCCTTCTATTTCGGCCGTTGTAGCCATTGTGTTGGCAGGTTTGCTTTTGCTTGTTTCCGGTTTTGCATCAGCTTCCGAAATAGCCTTTTTCTCTCTTTCTCCGTCAGACCTGAATGCAATAGCGGAGAGAAAGCATCCTTCGGATGAGAAAATCAGTAATCTGCTGGACAACAGCGAACGTTTGTTGGCAACGATTCTGATTACGAACAACTTCGTGAATGTAACCATAATCATGCTCTGCAACTTCTTCTTTATGAATGTGTTCCAATTTCATTCTCCCATTGCAGAGTTCCTCATTCTGACAGTAGTCCTTACATTTTTGCTGTTGCTTTTCGGTGAAATCATGCCTAAGATATATTCGGCTCAGAAGACGCTGGCTTTCTGCCGTTTTGCCGCTCCCGGCATCACGTTTTGCCGTTCCGTATTCTATCCGATGGCATCTATGCTGGTACGTTCCACCTCTTTCCTGAACAAACATATGGTCCGCAAGAACCATAACATATCGGTCGATGAACTCTCGCATGCGTTGGAGCTGACCGACAAGGCTGAGCTTTCGGAGGAGAATAATATTTTGGAAGGTATCATCCGCTTTGGCGGGGAAACGGCCAAGGAGGTCATGACCTCTCGCCTTGATGTGGTGGACCTGGATATCCGTACCCCTTTCAAAGATGTGGTGAAGTGCATCGTAGAGAATGTCTACTCCCGTATTCCCATCTATGCGGATAGCCGTGACAATATCAAGGGGGTGCTTTATATCAAGGACTTGCTTCCCCATCTGAACAAAGGGGATAATTTCCGCTGGCAGTCGCTTATCCGGCCCGCCTATTTTGTGCCCGAAACCAAGATGATTGATGATTTGCTGCGCGATTTCCAGGCAAACAAGATTCATATAGCCATTGTGGTCGATGAGTTCGGTGGTACGTCGGGCATTGTCACCATGGAGGACATTATTGAGGAGATTGTGGGCGAAATTCATGACGAATACGATGATGAAGAACGTACATATGCCGTACTGAATGACCACACTTGGGTATTTGAAGCCAAGACCCAGCTGACTGATTTCTATAAAATAACGAAGATAGACGAGGAAACGTTCGATGAGGTGGCAGGGGATGCCGATACGCTTGCCGGACTTCTGCTGGAACTGAAGGGGGAATTTCCTGCTCTCCATGAAAAGGTGACCTACGGCCGTTATGAGTTTGAGGTGTTGGAGATGGACAACCGCCGTATCCTGAAAGTGAAGTTCACAGTAAATGCCCCGGCAGAACCCAACTCTTCTTCCCTTTAATTTTTAATTATTAATTTTTAAATTGTTCCGTGCCCCTCTTCTTGCAACATACCGCTCTTCCCTGCCGATGGGGAATTTGGAAAACGGAGGAATCTCCGGAGGAATTGCTGGCCATGCTTCCTCATCAGGAAGTATACCGGGAAGGTATGCGGCGTTTCACCGCAGCACACCGCCGTTTGGAGTGGCTGGCTGTCCGTGTATTGCTTTACACGCTGTCGGGAGAAGAGAAAGAGATTGCCTATCATCCCAGTGGGAAACCTTATCTGGCGGATGACTCCGCCTCTCTCAGTATTTCGCATACGAAAGGTTATGTGGCTGTTGTCTTGGGATTGCCGGGTCGGGAAGTGGGTGTTGACATCGAGCAGTATGGTGAGCGGGTAAGGAAGGTGGCACATAAATTCATGCGCGAAGATGAACAGCCATCCGTGTTTCGCGGAACCGACACTTGGTCACTGTTGCTGCACTGGTCGGCTAAGGAGACCATGTTCAAATGCCTGAATGCTTCCGAGGTTGATTTTCGCGGGCACATGCGCATTCTGCCTTTTGCTGTAAATGAAAGCGGCGTATTCTCCGCCGAAGAATATCGTACGGTGGAGAAACGCCGGTTCACTATTCATTATTATTTGTTTCCGGATTTTGTCTTGACATTGAGTCTGTAAATCTCTTACAGCCTTTCCAGTTGTACCGTGAAGTGTCTCATCAACGGAGCTTCCCAGGTGATGCGCACTCCGCGGGTAATACTTTCCCGTTTGTCATATACATTTTTCAAAGCGGCTGCCACCACATCCATGTGGTTGTTGGTATACACGCGGCGGGGGATGGCAAGCCGAAGCAAGTCCAGGCCGTTGAAGCGGTTTTCGCGGGTCACCGGGTCGCGGTCTGCCAGCAGATACCCGATTTCGCAGCCGCGTATGCCTGCTTCCAGATAGAGCTCAGCGGTCAGTGTTTGTGCCGGGAATTCTTCTTTGGGCACATGTGTCAGCACTTTGGGGGCATCCACAAATATGGCATGGCCGCCTGCGGGACGTTGGTAGGGTATCCCGTACTCATCCAGTTTCATGGCTAGATAGCCCACCTGGTGAATGCGGGTTTCCAGATTGTCAAATTCAGTATTTTCATCCAGGCCGATGGCAAGGGCGTTCATGTCACGACCGTTCATGCCTCCGTAAGTAAGGTAGCCTTCGAACTGCACGCAGAAGCCTTTGGCACCTTCATACCAGTCTTTCCGGCGGGTGGCTATGAATCCGCCCATGTTGACAATACCGTCTTTTTTGGCACTCATCGTCATACCGTCGGCAAGGTCAAACATCTCGCGGGTAATTTCCTTTATGCTCTTGTTGCGGTAACCTTCTTCTCTCATTTTGATGAAGTAGGCATTTTCCGCAAAGCGTGCCGAGTCAAAGAGAACGGGCTTGCCGTACTTGTCGGCAATGGCGCGGACTTCGCGCAGGTTCTGCATGGAAACCGGCTGGCCGCCTGCAGTGTTGTTGGTTATGGTGACGATGACGAACGGTATCCGTTCGCTATGTTCCTGTAATGCTTTTTCCAGTTTTTTAGGGTCTACATTGCCTTTGAAGGGAATTTCCAGCTGTGTCTGTTTGGCTTCGTCTATGGTGCAGTCCAGAGCCAATGCCCGGCGTCCCTCGATATGTCCTTTGGTGGTGTCGAAATGGGAGTTTCCCGGCACAATGTCGCCCTCGTGCACCAAGTAGGAGAAGAGTACATTTTCGGCAGCGCGTCCCTGGTGGGTGGGAATGATGTATTCAAATCCGGTGAGGCGGGTGATGACTTCCTTCAGTTTGAAGAATGAGGTGGCTCCGGCATAGCTTTCGTCACCCAGCATCATGCCTGCCCATTGGCGGTCGCTCATGGCTCCGGTGCCCGAGTCGGTGATGAGGTCGATATAAACTTGTTCCGATTTGAGTTGGAATACGTTGTAGTGGGCCTCTTTCAGCCATTGTTCGCGTTCCTGGCGGGTACTTTTGCGGATAGGTTCCACCATTTTGATTTTCCATGCTTCGGCAAATGGTAATTCCATAGACTCTGTATCTTTAATAATTTGACAATAGGTTAACGGATAAACCGATTATTGCGGTTTAATGTGCCGAATTTAGACAAAATCTATGTAATAACCAATTTAAATATGACTTTTTGTAATGTAAATGTCCGGACGAAATCACTTCGGCCGGACATCATCAAATAAACTTGGCAGAGTTTATTACCTTCTTTACTTTCTCTGAATTAGGTTTGATGAATGAAATGATGGACGGTTTGTCCGGCTCATTAGACTCAACGCTTTTTCCTCGAAAGCAATGATAAAGTATGCATGGCAGGTCTTCTGACTTGTTTCTGTTGCAGGCGCCTTCCCGGAAGAATATTCCAGTGGCATAGAGTAATTGTCTGCAACGTTGCACGAAACTTACAGCAGCGGGACTGTCCAGGATTTACACCTGATTCCCTTTTAATCGCTTTCCCAGAAGAGGGGGAGCGAACCAATGCATGACAAAGATACGGATTCTTTTTGAGAAAACAATTCTATGAGTGATAAATTTTCTTCCCCTCTCTCTTTCTTTTTGCCGACAAATTGGCAAGGTTTTGCCACCCTCTTGGCAAGACTTTGTCACCGCGTTGGCAAAACTTTGCCATAGGTATGGCAAAAGTTTGCCAAAAGCATGGCAATAGGTTGGCAAAATTACTCTCTGATTGATAGTGGCTTAAGGCGATTTAAGCAATCCGTCATGTCGGTAAGGTGAAAAGATACCAATACAAGCCACACTTGCCACAAGAACCTTCTCCAGAGGTATGCAAAGCATTTTGTTTGGTGTGGTAAAACGGGCTGTTATCTCTCTTTTGCCAGTGTGAATACAAACTCCAGTCCTCCGCCTTGGTTGTTTTTGGCAGAGATGGTGCCTCCGTGAATAAGGACTGCATTCTTCACTATGGCGAGCCCCAAGCCGGTGCCGCCCAACTTGCGCGAGCGTCCTTTGTCTACACGGTAGAAGCGTTCGAACAAACGGTTCAGATGTTCGGGAGAAACGCCGATGCCGGTATCGGCAAAACTGAAATAGTAGTAATTCTCGTCTTCGCGGAAACAACTGATGTTGATGTGTATGTTGGTGCCGGCATAAGCGATGGCGTTGTCCATGAGATTGCGGAAGATGGAGTAGAGTAGAGAGTAGTTGCCCCGCAACTGTATCTTCGGTTTTAGGGAATTGACAACGGTGATTTGCTTCTGTTCCAGTTCCAGGGACACTTCGTTGACGATGTTTGAAACCAGCATGCTGATGTCCACCTTTTCCATATCAATCATGTTGGCGGCTTCGTCCATGCGGGTCAGTACGGATATGTCGCGCAGCAGGCGGCTCAGGCGGTTGCTTTGCGCGTAGCAGCGTTCCAGGAAGACCTGCATCTTTTCGGGTGCAATGTTTTCGTTGTTCACGATGGTTTCCAGATAACCTTGTATGCTGCTTACGGGGGTTTTCAGCTCGTGGGCGATGTTCTGGGTCAACTGACGTTTCAGCCGTACTTGCTCTTCTTCCTGGGTGATGTCGTTGATGGAAATTTCAAAGCTGAGGTCTTGGAAGATGATGCACTCCACGATGAAGGTGCGTCCGTTCTTGTTGATGTGTACGGACATCCTTCGTTCTTCGTTGTAGGAGGGGCGCTTCTGCGCCTTGTTGATGAAATCCGTTATCTTCTGGAATTCGCAGATGGAGAATATCTCTTCGGTAGCCTGCAGGTTGGAGTCTGAAATCAGATTGCCGTATTGGGTGAACAGATTGTTTACCAATATCTCCTTTTTGTCTCTGTTGAATACGCCCAGTCCTTCGCGGGAGGTTTGCAAATGGGTGATAAGCTTTTCGCGCTCAATGTAAAGCGCCTCTTTGGTTTCGCGCAGGCGCTTGTATATCTGTATGATATGCTGCGAAATCTCTCCAAGCTCATTGTGCGGAAAGGCGGCTTGTATGTCCATGTCTATAGGTTCGTTCTTGTCGGCTCTTTTGGCAAACTCGCGCAGGTGGTTGATGGCGCTGCCCAGTTTGGAGGTGAATTTGTAGAAGACGGATATCAGCAGCAGTGATACAATGACCGTGAACCAGATGTAGTGTGGGTCGGCAGCCAGATTGTTCATCAGGTTGACGTTGTAGGGGAGGGCTGAGCGGATGATGCAGCCTTCGTAGGCGGTGGCAGAATAGAAATAGGTCTTGCCGGTGGTTTCGGAGATGCGCCGTAGGTCGTAGCCCTTGCCGTCTTTCAGCGCTTTCTGCACTTCGGGGCGTTTGATGTGGTTGTCCAGTTCATGGCTGTCGTTCTGGGAGCTGTCGAACAATACGTTGCCATGAAGGTCTACCACAGTGACGCGCAATTCCTTGTTCACATGCTTGGAGATGTAGCTGTCCAGCATGGAAGTCCATAGGCTGTCGGGGAGGTAGCGAAGCTCCTGGTGCAGTCTGTCGTTATAATCTTGCAGCTGCATGTCCAGCAGCTCCACTTTGTATTCCTTTTCCCGCTGATACTGGTAGGCGATGAAGCAGGCGGCGAATACGAGGAACAGCGAGATGACCGAAAGGAAAAGTTTCCGGCTGAAGGACAGAAAGTGTCTGTCGTTATTCGGCTTCGAAACAATAACCATATCCCAAGCGTGTTACGATACATTTGCCATAAACTCCGATTTTCTTGCGCAGGCGTGTGATGTTCACGTCGATGGTGCGGTCCAGCACATATACTTCGTCGCTCCAGATGCGGTTTAGTATATCCTCGCGCGAGAATACGCGTCCTTTATTCTGCAAAAGCAGCAATAAGATTTCAAATTCTTTTTTGGTGAGCGGTGCCTCTTCGCCGTCAATGCAGACTTTCTTCTTGATGATGTCCAGTACCAGCGTCTTGTAGACAATCTGTTCCGGTGCATGTTCCGTTTCTCCTTGTCGGGTGCGTCTAAGTACGGCTTTGACACGTGCCGCCACTTCGCGCAGCGAGAAGGGTTTGGATATGTAGTCGTCCGCTCCCAGGTTGAAACCGGTCACGGTGTCATTTTCCGTATCTTTGGCGGTAATGAAGATGATGGGTATCTGGGCTGTCTTCTTGTCCTTCTTCAGCATGCTCGCCATTTTGAAGCCGGAAATTTCTCCCATCATCACGTCCAGCAGTAGCAGGCTGTAGCTGCCAATGTCCATTCTCAGAGCTTCTTCAGCGGAGTTTGCCGTATCCACTTCGTAGCCTTCGTTTTCGAGGTTGAACTTCAGAATTTCACATAAGTCTTCTTCATCGTCCACTACTAAAATCCGGTAATCGTTCATTGCTTTGTTGTTTATGTATGACAAGGATAAAACAATTCTCTTGTCACAAAGTTAAACTTTATTTCTTTTTATCGGCAAAAATAGTGCAAACCGAATGCAGAATTTTCATGTTTGCATGAAAACTTGTGCTGAGATGCAGGCCATTTCTACTTTCTGGGTACAAAAGTGAGGCTAATTTGTTACGGAATGATGAAACAAGTGTTACATTTGGGTTACATTAAATTCTCGTTTATCTAAAAGCCCTGTCACATATAAAATATTATCTTTGCTTCGTAAATATTGAATTGTATGAAAGAACTTATGTATATCAGGAGTTTCTCTAAAAGGCGTTTGCCGGTTATTGTGGGAACTCTGCTTTTAGTGATAATCGGCTCTGTCTGGCTGAATACGGCTCCTTTCCGTTCGGGCTTTGATATCGCGGATGAGCTGGGCGGTAATATATTCCCTTCCAGTATCCTTTCAGTGGCTACCACCGATGCTCAGGTCATAGTGCCGGTAGACTCCATGTATGTAGGTAATCCGAAGTCGTGCATCGCTGTCCGTGTCCGTTCGAGGAATGCTTATAGCCGGGTGCGGGTAGAAGTTGCGGAGACTCCGTTCTTTTCCCGTTCAGTGTCGGAGTTTGTGTTGGCAAAACCGCGTACGGAGTATATTATCTATCCTGATATCATATGGAATTATGAGGCTCTGAAGAATAACAACCAGGCGGAACCCATTAGTGTGGCCGTTATGGTAGAGATGAACGGTAAGGATTTGGGGCAGAGGGTGCGTACTTTTTCCGTTCGCAGCATTAATGAATGTCTGTTGGGGTATGTCACGAATGGTACAAAATTCCATGATACCGGCATCTTTTTTGCAGCATATGTAAATGAGGAGAATCCTATGATTGACAAGCTGTTGCGTGAAGCGCTGGATACGCGTATCGTCAACCGTTTTTTAGGCTATCAGGGAGGTGCCGAAGTGGTGGACAGGCAGGTTTATGCCTTGTGGAATGTACTGCAGAAGCGTAAGTTCCGTTATAGCTCGGTCTCCAATACGAGCCTTTCCAGCAATGTGGTCTTTTCACAGCGTGTGCGCACGTTCGATGACGCCTTGGAGTCCTCGCAAATCAACTGTGTGGATGGAAGTGTGCTTTTTGCTTCTCTGCTCCGTGCCATCAACATAGAACCTATATTGGTGCGCACCCCGGGGCATATGTTTGTAGGATACTACACGGATTCCAGTCATAAAGACATGAATTTCCTTGAAACGACCATGATTGGTGATGTGGATTTGGATGATTTCTTTCCGGACGAACAGTTGGATTCGACGATGGTGGGAAAGTCGCAGAACCAGATGTCGCGCATCACCTTTGACAAGTCCAAGGAGTATGCCAATAAGAAGTATGCCCAGAATAAGGAAGGTATTCATTCCGGCAAACTGAACTATATGTTTCTGGAAATATCCAAAGAGGTGAGAAGGAGAATACAGCCGATAGGGAAATGAGGCGTAGAATGCAAACAGCCGATTTTCACGAACCGGCCGTTCCAATCATCATCTATGAATGAAGACCGTTGAGAGGCTTCAATGAATTAAAACTGAACACTAGTGATTTCTATTATAAAATTTATCAGCGCTGAAAGTATATGTAGCAGGTGTATATGTCTCTTTACCCTCAGTGTCTGTTTCGTTAACAATTGCCCTTTTGATTGTTGGATTTTCACGGTTTGCATTTCTCACACTCATGCTACGTGCTGTCATGAAATAATCTGTACCATTATATATGTCACCACTGATATGGAAATTCCACAACATGGAAAGAGACCAGTTTTTATAAGTGAAACTTGTATATATTAGTATTATGCTGAAAAATAAAATGTTAATGTAGATTATATGTGGAATTTATTATTGTTAATAGTCTAACACTATTTTTTGATGAACTTATGAATCATTTTAACTAATTTGCTTTTTAGAATCCTTATCCATACCAATATCCCCACGTAATCAAGTTCTTTTTATATAAAAAGATTTATGAATATGCTTTAATGCGTAAATCAAATAGTTCAAAACATTGCTATATATAAATGATAAATGTGATGTGTTTTTCGTTTTTTCGCATCATTGAGATATATTATATACAAGTACGGCATTAATATGATTAAGAGTTAATGCTTTGAATAATTACTAAATAGATATTTAAAACTTTGCAAAAATATAAATGCAAATGTTTTAATATTTATTTAGTAATTTTTAATTCGATTGATGATAGAATTTCTAAATTAATTCATATGTTTGCAAACAAATCCAAATAATAGAGCTTATGAAAAGAAATTATTGCTTATCATTAGTGTTGCTTGCATTGTTTGGGGTGTCTGCACCTTTTGCTGCTAATGCAGCTGTTGAAAGTGTGCTAAGTTCCCAAAGTACTCAGCAAGCCAAGAAAATCACAGGTAAAGTTTTAGATGCGGCAGGCGAACCCATCATCGGCGCCAGCGTGTTAGTAAAAGGTTCTGGTACCGGCGCTGTGACGGATATTGATGGAAATTTTTCTGTAGAGGCGCCGGTGGGTAGCACATTGGAGGTATCTTTCATTGGCTACAAAACAGTGACATTGAAGGTGACGAACGCCACTACTTATACTGTGAGTTTGCAAGATGACTCGCAAGCGCTGGACGAAGTGGTTGTGACGGCAATGGGTATCAAGAAAGAGCGCAAGGCTTTGGGATATTCAATGGAGGATGTGAAGTCGGATGAATTGATGAAGATGAAAACTGCCAATCCTATTTCATCCCTTTCGGGGAAAGTGGCCGGTGTGAATGTTACTCAGTCATCCGGTGCCGCTGGTGCGGGCGCTCAGATTATATTGCGTGGAGGAACGTCGGGTGCTGAAGGCAAAGACAATCAGCCGCTCTTTGTGGTGGATGGTGTTATTTTTGATAACTCTTCATCAGTGGTGGGCAATTCGGCTTTCGATGGTTCCATGCGTTCTGCCTCTACTACTTCCAATCGTTTGATGGATATAAATCCCGAAGATATAGAAAGTATGTCGGTGCTCAAAGGCCCTGCAGCTGCCGCTTTATACGGTTCACGTGCAGCCAACGGAGTTATTCTTATCACTACCAAGAAAGGTAAAGAGGGCGTGGTTGAAGTGAATATCAATTCTAAGTTTACTGCTTCATGGGTAAAGAGCCTGCCGCAAACGCAACGCCAATATGCCCGTGGATATATGGAAGACCAATATGATTCAAAGAAGAACTATACTGGTACTGTGTTTAATGACTTTGCTTATACTTCGTGGGGAGAGAAGTCGAACGCAGCTACTTATGATAACATAGGTGATTTCTTTCAAGGCGGAAACATTTTCGATGAAAGTGCCAGCGTAGCCGGGGGTACCAAGAATAGTAAATTCTATCTTTCAGGGTCTTACTATGATCAGGTAGGTGTTGTGCCCGAGACCGGATACAAGAAATATGCTTTCCGTTTCAATGGTGAGCAGAAGGTGGGGATTTTTACCTTTAACGCCAGTGCCGCATATAGCGATGCTCATACGGACCGTACTTTGACGGGTGCCGGACTTTATAATTCGAGTGGTAATGGTGCTCTTTATGGTGTGTACAACTGGTCTCCTTTCGACCGAATGACCCACTATCAGAACGAGGATGGTACCCGTTATCGTTTGTTTGGCGATCGTCTTGATCCATGGGACGAACGCGACAACCCCTATTGGATTGTCAATCGTAACCACATGTATGACGACATCGACCGTTTCAATGGGATGCTCAGTATAAAAGCCGATATTGCCAAATGGTGGTTTGTTTCTTATAAAATAGGTATTGACCGTTATACCCAAACTGCTTCCAACCGTTTGGCTGCCAATGGCGTGCTTAAACAAGTGTGGCAAAAAGGTATGATGAGTGACAACACCCAGCAGTTCCGCTATATGAGCCATGACTTTATGTCGAACATGAGCCATAAGTTCGGTGATTTCGATTTGAATCTTTTGTTGGGTGCCACAATGGACGAAACCAAGACAGACCGTAGCTCGATGATGGCTTGGAACTTTTCCGTTCCTGATTTCTTCTCATACGCCAATGCCAGTAAAGACAATAAGCAATTCACACATGCAGCTACTAAGAAACGTTTGGTAGGAGCTTTTGGAGAATTCCGTGCATCATGGAAAAATATGCTCTATCTCACTGTGAGCGGTCGTAATGACTGGACTTCTACTCTTCCTCTTGAAAACCGTTCGTACTTCTATCCTTCGGTAAGCGGTTCATTCGTATTTACTGAAGCCTTGCAGCGACTCGGTTGGCTGGATGACAGTGTGCTCAACTTTGGTAAATTGCGTGCATCGTGGGCCAAGGTAGGTAAAGATACCGGTGTGTACGAATTGGAAACTGCCTTATGGCCTACGGGTACCTATCTTGACGGTACGGTAGGTGTGGGAAATACTTGGACACGCGGTAATGACAAACTGAAACCGGAAATGACCAAGTCTACCGAAATAGGCGTGGAATTGAGTTTCTTCAAAAACCGCCTGCACATAGACTATGCTTACTATACCAACGATTCATATAATCAGATTCTTGCTCCTCGCGGTCCGCAATCTACCGGTTACATCTTTTGGAGTATCAATGCGGGCAATGTGTATAACAAAGGTATGGAACTCTCTATTTCGGGAACTCCCATACAGACTAAGGACTGGACATGGGACATTGGCTTGAACATGGCAGGTAATCGTGGTACTTTGGACGGGCTTCCCGAAGGTATGGGCGTGATGTATGTTACCGATGTGCAATATGCCGGTATGCAGGCAGCCTCGTTCAGCGGTGGAGATTTTATGGGTATTGCCGGTACCAAATGGAAACGTAATGACGCCGGTGAGGTGATACTCGACAAAAACGGTATGCCTACTTATGACAAAACCCTTGTAGCAGTAGGTAATCGTGAGTCATCGTTTACCGGTGGATTGAACAATACCCTTACTTGGAAGAATTTTACTTTCAATATGCTATGGGAATTCCGTGTAGGTGGCGATGTGGTCAACGGTACTCAATATGCTATGGATAACAGCGGTGTGAGCCAGTTCTCTGCCGATGTACGCAATCGTTCTCTCACTGTAACGGGTGTCAATGCCAATGGTGACCCAGTGACCAATACTTGGGAAGCCGATAAAACCTATACTTTTAATGGAGTACAAATGAGTGGCTACAACATCATTAAGGATTACTATCAGAACTATTACTCCAAGGAGTCAGCCAACTATATTACCGATGTCAACTCTTTGCGTTTGCGTTCTGTTTCATTGAGCTATGAGTTTCCTAAAACGTGGCTTTCCAAGATTGGATTTGTAAAGCGTGCTTCGGTATCGGTAGCTGCTACCAATCTATTGCTCATCACCAATTACGACGGTGACCCTGAAGTGGCTGCCGCCGGTGCAGGTGTAGGTGGCTCATCATCAGTAGGATTTGACTACTGCGGTGTACCTGCCACTTCTACCATGTCGTTTGGCTTGAATCTTACTTTCTAACTCTTAAAAAACAGAAGCAATATGAAATTATTCAAATCTATGATATTATGTAGTGTGGGTGCCCTTATGACTTTGTTCTCGGGGTGTAGTGACTGGCTCGATGTAAATGTCGATCCCGAAAATCCCACAGCCGGAAATGCGACCTATGATTCACGATTGGCACATATTGAATTTTATACCAACAGTGCCACTCAGTTTGCTGCTTGGCGTTCCAGTATGTCTATGGGCGATTGGACACGCTATTATGACGGCGGCACTTATTGGAATATGTCTTATTGGAGTCCTCAGACCGGTGCCGTTACCACTCCCTACCAATGGTGGTTCTGTGGAGCTGCTGTAAATATTCCATTTTTGATTGACAAGGCTACGGCAGCCGAGGCTTGGCATTATGTGGGTGCAGCTCGCGTAATTCGTGCCTATGGTTTTATGCTTATGACAGACCTTTATGGAGAAATGCCTTACAAGTCGAGTGAGGCTGAAGCCGGTGTTACTCCTACCTATAATGACGGAAAAACAATCTATTTGGGCTGTTTGGCCGATCTTGACACCGCTATCGAGATGTTCCAAAAAGAGCAAGGGTCTGCGACAGCTTCGTTGGCTGTAGGCGATATTTGGAATGGTGGTAGTGTAGACAAGTGGCTTAAATTGGCATATTTACTTAAAGCACGTTACATTAACAAGCTTATTAAAAAGGGTGAAGGCAGTTATCTTGAAGGGAAATACGATGCCGCAGAAATCTTGGCTTGTCTTGACAAGGCTCAGCAAAGCAATGCCGACAATACCGTATTCAATCATATTGATGCCAATAATTCGCATGATGTATTGGGATGGGACGAACCGGTTGATTATTCACCGCTCTTTTCTGTATGTGGCATGAATGCCGGCTATATGCCTACCAAGATGCTTTACGATAATCTGACAAATTTTGCCGGAAGTGGAATAGAAGATCCGCGTGCCGATAAGATTTTACCTTGGGCATATTCGAAGCAATCAAGTAATTCACCCGCAGAGGTGAAGTTCAAAAACGGTTGGCGTCGTTCTATGGGTGTAGACATGATTGGCAATGATAGTCCCAGCCTTACCGGCGGACCGTTGCGCTCGAACTTCTCGGCAGCCAAAGGTTGGTGGATTGACAGTGAATCTTCTACCCGTAAGGGGGACACTATTTATGTAGAGTGTACCAGTCAGTGTAAAGCTTATCAAGGACGTCCTGATTTACTTTATCGTCGCGATGGTACTGATGCCTCTCGCGAATCGGGAACTTTCTATACTCGCGTGTCTTCTCCCACCTATATTGGAACCTATGCCGAAGCTTGTTTCATACGTGCTGAAGTACTCTTTAACCAAGGTAATAAAGGAGCGGCTTTTAATGCTTATAAGAAAGGTATTGCAGCCAGTATCGACGGTATGAACGATAAATTGAAAGTGTGGTGCCGTGAAGATGCCAATTTGGAAGCATGTCCTTCATTCTCTCCTATGACGCAAACCGACATTGACAACTATTTGAACAATGGTATCGGCACTGAAGAGAATATTACTTTGGGCAAGATTCTTACTCAAAAGCGTTTGGCATTGCATTTTTCCATGGAAATTTGGAACGATATGCGTCGCTACGATTTTAATCCGGAGCTTTTCTTAGGCTGGGGTATTCCTGCACGCTATGGCGTTGATGCTACTGCCCAAAAGAATATTCCGCAGGGTAAACAGTTCCGTCGTTGGCAGCAATGCAGTCATGAGCTCAACTACAATACGGCCAATCTGCAAGCTATCGGTGCCACTGTTCCGGGAGCTGATACTTCAATTGCACTTTGGAATGCTGCCGAGGACGTATGGACTTTACCCGTATGGTGGGACAGTGCCCAAAACTAATTTTTCATTGCATTTTATTTTGTGATACAAATTCATTATCTTTACGCCCAAAATGTGGATTTTAAGATATAGTTAAGATATTGAAGGCTCTAATGGTCTTCATTCATAGATGATGATTGGAACAGCCGGTTCGTGAGAATCGGCTGTTTTTTTGTTTCGTTTGTTTGCATATCAACGGCGGTAATATGTTACTTTTGCCCTAAAACCGAAGATAGGCTGCACCTCAGCATAAAAAATGGACAAGTTCATTTTATTTTGCATTCGGTTTGTACTATCTTTGCGAGAAATAGCTGAGATGGTAGGAACTGTCTTTGCAAAGATTAGTCTATATATGGAACAAAGCAAGAAATTTATCTCTCCGGGGGCATGGTTCTCCATGACTTATCCGGCAGACTGGAATGAATTCGAGGACGGGGAAGGCTCTTTCCTTTTTTATAACCCCAATGAGTGGACCGGTAATTTTCGCATTTCGGCTTTCAAAGGGAATGCTACATATGGCAAGGACTCCGTGAAGCAAGAGTTACGGGAAAACTCCTCTGCCATTCCGGTTAGGATAGGCCGGATGGAATGTGCATATAGTAAGGAAATGTTCGAGGAAGAAGGTGCGTACTATACTTCCCATTTATGGATAACGGGCGCGGATGAAGTTGCCTTTGAATGTTCGTTTACGGTGAAGAAAGGAGAGCCAGTTGCAGAAGCGGAGAAGATTATCGCTTCGCTGGAAACGCGGAAGGATGGAGTGAAGTATCCAGCGGAGATAATTCCGGTGCGCCTTTCGGAAATCTACCAGATTAATGAAGCATACGAGTGGGTGGATACTACTATAAAGGAATTGTTGAAGAAGGATTTCCAGGGAGCCGAGGAAGACATTGCCAAGATGCAGCAGATGATGGAAGAAAGCAACATCAGCCCTAAAAAGAAAGATGCGTGGCTGGCTTTTGGCATTGTGCTTTGTGTTATTTTCGCCAATGAAGTGGACGGTATGGAATGGCGTACCTTGGTGGACGGAAACCGGGAAGCGCCCATATTGCTGAACACGTCTACCGGTGAATGGATAGACCCCATGAAGCTGGTTTGGAGCAAAGTAAAGGCAGGAGGTAAAGTGAATCTGCTGGAGATATACAGCTCCTTGTTCTAAGGTCCGGTCATCTCGGTACTGTGATTTTCAACTTTCAATTTTCATTTTTCAACTATTAAAGCATTGGCAGCAGTAAATTCAATTCTTCAGGTGGAAAACTTGACCAAGTCGTTCGGTGACTTGGTACTATTCGAAAATATTTCTTTGGGCTTGTCCGAGGGACAGCGTGTCGGGTTGATAGCCAAGAACGGCAGTGGCAAGACGACATTGCTCAATATCCTTTCCGGCAAGGAAGGGTATGACAATGGCACCATTTCCTTCCGTCGTGATTTGCGTGTGGGTTATCTGGAACAAGACCCGCAATATCCCGAAGAGCTGACCGTGCTCGAAGCGTGCTTCCATCATGGCAACAGTACTGTCGAGTTAATCAAGGAATATGAACGTTGCATGGAAACGGAGGGGCATCCCGGCTTGGACGAAATTCTGGTGCGTATGGACCATGAAAAAGCTTGGGAGTACGAGCAGAAGGCGAAACAGATTCTGTCTCAACTTAAAATACGTGATTTCAGTCAGCACGTAAAACATCTGTCCGGCGGGCAGTTGAAGCGTGTGGCACTTGCCAATACCCTTATCACTGAACCCGATTTGCTGATACTGGACGAGCCTACCAACCACCTCGACCTCGATATGACGGAGTGGCTGGAGGAATATCTCCGCCGGAACAACCTCAGCTTGCTGATGGTGACGCACGACCGTTATTTCCTCGACCGGGTATGCTCCGAAATCGTAGAGATAGACAACCGGCAGATTTATCAGTATAAAGGCAATTACAGTTATTATCTGGAGAAGCGCCAAGAGCGTATCGAGGCCAAGACTGTGGAGATAGAACGTGCCAATAACCTCTACCGCACAGAGCTGGAATGGATGCGCCGCATGCCGCAAGCCCGCGGGCACAAGGCACGCTATCGGGAGGATGCCTTTTACGAGTTGGAGAAGGTGGCTAAGCAGCGTTTCAACAACGACAATGTAAAGCTGGACGTTAAGGCTTCTTATATAGGCAGTAAGATATTCGAGGCAGACCATCTGTACAAATCCTTTGGTGACTTGAAGATTCTGGATGATTTCTCCTACATCTTCTCCCGTTACGAAAAGATGGGTATCGTAGGGAATAACGGTACGGGCAAGTCGACCTTCATCAAGATACTGATGGGGTTGGAGCAGGCAGACAGCGGTACGCTGGACATTGGCGAGACGGTCCGCTTCGGTTACTACTCGCAGGACGGCTTGCAGTTTGACGAGCAGATGAAAGTGATTGATGTAGTGCAGGACATTGCCGAAGTCATAGAACTGGGCAACGGCAAGAAGCTGACGGCATCGCAATTCCTGCAACATTTCCTGTTTACTCCCGAGACACAGCACAGCTATGTCTACAAGCTGAGTGGGGGAGAACGCCGCCGCCTCTATCTGTGTACGGTCCTGATGCGCAATCCCAACTTCCTGGTGCTGGATGAGCCGACCAATGACCTCGATATTGTGACGCTGAATGTGCTGGAAGAGTATTTGCAGAATTTCAAAGGATGCGTGATTGTGGTGAGCCACGACCGTTATTTCATGGACAAAGTGGTAGACCATCTGTTAGTGTTCAACGGACAAGGGGACATCCGCGACTTTCCCGGCAACTATACACAATATCGCGACTGGAAAGATGCGAAAGTCCATCAAGAAAAGGAGAAAGAGAAAGAAGCCGCCAAGGCTCAGGAGGACAAGACGGCGAAGGTGCGTCTGAACGAAAAGCGGCGCATGTCTTTTAAGGAAAAACGCGAGTTTGAACAATTGGAGCAGGAGATAGCTGACCTGGAAACCGAAAAGAATGCAATTGAAGAGGCTTTGTGCAGCGGTACTTTGTCTGTGGACGAACTGACGGAGAAGTCGAAACGTTTGCCGGAATTGTCGGACTTGATTGACGAAAAAACATTGCGCTGGCTGGAGCTGAGTGAGATAGAATCGAACTGAAGTTCGAAATTGAAAATTAAGAATTAAAAATTAGAACTGAGAAAGTGGGAAATCTGACGAATTATCATAGCCATAGCCTTTATTGTGACGGGCGTGCCGGCATGGAGGACTTTGTGCGTTTTGCATTGAGTGAAGGTTTTACATCTTATGGCTTTTCATCGCATGCTCCATTGCCTTTTTCTACGGCATGGACTATGGAGTGGGATATCATGGACGACTATCTATCTGAATTCCATCGTCTGAAGGAGAAGTATGCCGGACGTATCGAACTGTATATCGGTCTGGAGATTGATTATCTGAATGAAGCGAGTAATCCGTCCATCGCCCGTTTCAGGGAGTTGCCGTTGGACTACCGTATTGGTTCTGTACATCTTCTCTACAATGACAAAGGGGAAGTGGTGGATGTAGATGTATCTGCGGATACCTTTAAGACCATTGTAGACGGACATTTCTGCAGTGATTTGGAGCATGTGGTCCGTCTCTATTATGGTAGGTTGACGAGGATGCTCGAGCTGGGTGGTTTCGATATTGTGGGCCATGCCGATAAGATGCACTACAATGCGGCATGCTATCGCCCGGGATTGCTGGACGAGCCTTGGTATGATGAGCTGGTTAGGGCGTATTTCGCAGATATTGCCCGTCGTGGCTATCAGGTAGAGGTCAATACCAAAGCCTATCATGACCTGGGTACTTTTTACCCCAATGAGCGGTACTTCTCCTACCTGCATGATTTGGGTGTACGTGTGCAGGTAAACAGTGATTCACACTATCCGGAACGGATAAGCAACGGACGTCCCGAAGCCTTGCGTGCCTTGAGGAAGGCTGGGTATGAATCGGTGATGGAACTACACGGAGGAGAATGGAAAGAGATGCCTATCGTGTTTTGAGTGAATAGGATACAAAAACTCCTGACTTGCCTTTTTGTAAAGGTAGTCAGGAGTTTTTTCTTTCTATTATGAACTATTCTGTTTTCAGTAAAAAGTCGTCAATCGCCTTTTTGTAGGTAGCCTTATCGGCTGCTCCGCGGAAGAGCTGAGGCTCTCCATTCATAGGGATGAATACAAAAAGAGGGATGCTTGTTGCATTGAACAACGCTGCCAGTTCCTTTTCCTTATCCACATTGACTTTGTAGACAACGATTTTATCGGCATACTCTTTGGCCAGTTCCTTCATAATGGGAGCCACCATGCGGCAAGGTCCGCACCAGTCGGCATATAAGTCTATGATGGCAGGCTTGTTTCCCTTGTATTTCCAGTCCTGGGATTTCTCATAGTCGAACACATCCTTGATGAACATGGCTTTGTTCATGACGATAACTTCTCCGTTTGTTTGAGCATAGGCCAGCATGCAAGAAAACACGAGGGCAACCATTGCTATAATCTTCTTCATTTCTTCTTGTTAAGAGTTTTGTTCTATAACGGCTTTCAAATCCTTACCGCTGATGACACCCGAGTGGCGCCATACGGCTTCGCCTTTCTTAAATACGATAAATGTCGGTACTGCTTGTATACGGTAGCGGGCAGCAAGTTCTTCGTGCTGGTCTACATCTATTTTGGCGATACGGGCAGCATCTCCTATTTCGTTTTTGAGTTCTTCCAGTACCGGATGCATCGCCTTGCACGGGCCACACCAGGTTGCAAAGAAATCAACTAAAACGGGCTTTTCTGATTGTATCAATTCTTCAAACTTTTCCATAATTTTTTCCTTTCTGTTTTTATTTATTTGTAATGATAACAAAATAGGAGGAGGATTTGTTCGCTAAATCATTATTTAATCGTCATCTCTTCAATGAGATGCGAAGCTCCCGCGTATTTGTCGATGATGAACAAGGTGTAGCGGATGTCTACACATGCTGCTCGTTGGGAGGACGGACGGAAGGCAATGTCGCCAGTCAAACCTTCGTAATTGCGGTCAAAGCCGGTACCTATCAGTTCTCCTTTGGCATTGAACACTGGGCTGCCGGAGTTTCCACCGGTATTGTCTGTGTTGACAATGAAGCAGATGGGCATTTCGCCGTTCGGCATGGCATAACGTCCGAAATCCTTTGCCTGATACAGCTGTTTCAGTTTGGCGGGGACTACAAACTCCCAATTGTCGGGATCTTCCTTCTCCATAGCTCCTTTCAGAGTGGTGTAGTAATCATATTTCACACCGTCTGCCGGAGCGTAGGGGAGCACTTGACCGTAGGTCAGGCGCAAGGTGGAGTTGGCATCCGGATAGATGGGCTGACCATTGGCAAGTTTCATGTCCATCATGCCCTTTACCCATACCTTGTGGGCGGCATTGTAGTTTTTATTGGCATCCATCATGGCAATGGAGGTCTGAAGCAGGCCGTCCGTGATGGAATATTTCAGCAAGACCATCCAGTCTGTATTAATCTTGTAGAGGCTGGGCTTGCGGATGAACTTGGCAAAGTTCTCCTTGTTGCCGAAGATGGAATGTTCAAAGCAGGCGTCGATGAAAGCGTCGCTGTTGCCCTTGAAACGCTTGTCTATGATTTGGAAAATACCGATGCGTTGTTCGGCAGGGATATACTTCATGTAGATTTTCAGCATTTCCTTGCCAACAATACGTTCCACTTCGGGGAAGGGGACAGAGGCAAAGTAGCGGTCGGCTGCCTTCTGAAGGCTGTCTTTAGCTGCTGCAATCTGTTTCTTGTCCTTGTTCTTCAAGGCAGATACCAGTCCTGCGGTGCTGGGGATACGCATGAAATCGAGTCCCGTCACCAGTGCTTCTTGAATGGCTTGCTGGTGGTAGAGGGCTGGACGGCGTTGCTTTACGATGGCGCGTATCTGGTCGAATGCTTGCTGATAGCTATTGTCGTTCAGCGAGCGTCCGCGTGCCAGAAGTGCCTCTTGCTGTGCACGTTTAGTGTCCAATACTTTCAGACGGACGAGACCTTCGTTCATACCGATGGCATTTTTCCAGTAGTTGGCAGAAGATGCATACTTGCTGGCATAGTGGATGCGTACGGCATCGTCTTGCAACATTTGTTTCATCAGAGCTTTCTGGCGGACATCGCGCACGTGGTGGCGCATGAAGTTGGTGGTTTGCATACGCTCTTCCACCTCGTCGGAAATCATGTAGCGCCAGTTGCGTCCGGGGAATCCCATGACGAAGGTAAAGTCGCCCTCGCGATAGCCGTCAAGGCTGATGGTGAGATGTTTCTTCACTTTCAGGGGAACGTTGTCTTTGCTGTAAGCGGCGGGTTTCCCGTCTTTGTCGGCATAGATGCGGAACATGGAGAAATCTCCCGTGTGGCGGGGCCACATCCAGTTGTCGGTGTCTGCGCCGAACTTGCCGATGGAGGAGGGGGGAGCGCCTACCATGCGGATGTCGCTATAGGTGGTCTTTACGAACAGATAGTATCTGTTTCCACCGTAGAAGGCTTTCAGTTCCAGTTTGCGGCCAGGTGTCAGGGCGATGCCTTCGGACTTGGCGAAGCGGTCGGCTACTGTCTTCAGGTATTTGGGAGACAGATAATTGGTGCCGTTCGGGTCGTCGTCGGTTTTCAGTTGTTCGTTTACGTACTCTGTCACGTCCAGTATCCGGTCGATGTAGGTGACGGTGAGTCCCTTGCAGGGAAGCTCCTCTTCGCGGGACATAGCCCAGAAACCGTCGGTCAGGTAGTCGTGTTCCACCGAGCTGTGTTGCTGTATGGCGCCATAGCCGCAGTGGTGGTTGGTCAGTACCAGGCCTTCGGCAGAGATGACTTCGCCGGTACAGCCACCGCCGAAATGCACCACGGCATCCTTCAGGGCAATGCCGTCGGGATTGTAGATTTGGTTGGTGGGGATGAGCAGTCCGAGTTCCGTCATGGCTACTTCGTTCTGCTTTTGCAGGTCGGTGAGCATCCACATACCTTCGTCGGCGTGTGCGGCAAGGACAGAAGATGTAATGAATAATGATAATAGGATTCTTTTCATGGTGATGTGCGTTAGAAGAGCATCTGAGAGGGGGGCTATTCAGTATACGACTGAATAGGGTTAAGTATACGACTGAATGGCATTCACTATACGACTGAATGCCATTCAGTATGGGAGGTAATCTCTCAGAGGCTTTAATTTATTCTATAATGTTCATTTCTTTTATCAGATGACTGCAATTGCCCAGTTTGTCGAGGATGAAGAGCACGTAGCGTATATCCAGTGCAATGCAACGCTGCAGGTCATTGTTGAAGTTGATGTCACCGCTCAGAGATTCCCAGTTGCCGTCGAAAGCAGTACCGATGAGCTGTCCTTCGCCATTGATGACGGGGCTGCCGGAGTTACCGCCGGTGATGTCGTTCGTCGTGAGGAAGCAAACCGGCATGGTGCCGTCTGCCATGGCGTAGCGTCCGAAGTCTTTCTTTTGAATCAGTTCTTTCAGCTTGGCGGGTACCACGAATTCACGGTCTTCGGGATTCTCTTTTTCAAGGATACCGTCGGTAGTGGTATAGTAGTCGTAGTGTACGGCATCGCGTGGGCTGTATGATTTTACATTACCATAGGTCAGACGCATGGTGAAGTTGGCATCCGGATAGGAGGGGACGGGCTGTTTCATTTCACCCAAGCCACGGATGTAGGCCTTGTGGAGCAGTTCCATTCCGCTTTCCAGTTCCATGTATTGCTTTCCGAGTTCCTGCAGCTTTTCGTTCTTGGAGCGCGAGTAAGCCGTAGCAGGGTCTTTCTCGATGGCTTTCACGGTGGGCTTTGCCAGGAATTTATCCAGGTTCTTGCGGTTGGAGAGGATGGAGTTGTCGTAAATGTTGTCTACGTATGTGTTGTAGTCGCCCTTGAACTCTCCGTTGATGGTTTGGTAGAAGGAGGGCAGCTCGTCGGCGTTCAGTGCCTTGGCAAGGGCGGGCAGGATGGCTTTGGCTACGGCGCGGTCCACTTCGTGGTCGTAGTCTTTATTGTGGATACCATCGTATGCATTTTCCAACTGCTTCTTCGAAGCTTGCAGCAATGAGTCGTTCTTCTCTTCGAGCGCTTTCTTTATGTTATCCATGATAAGGTAGGTACTGCCGAATTCGATAGCACCGCGCAATGCTTCGTTGGTATAGTAGAGCTGGCGCAGCGTGGGGGTGCTTTTCTCGATGATGGCATCAATTTTCTCTACCACACCCTCGTATTCGGGTTTTCCTTGGGCAAAGGCGGCATACTTTTTCTCGATTTCGGCTTTGGCGCCCAACACGTCATTGTCGATGATTGCCTTGTTCATACCGATGGAGTTCTTCCAGTAGTTACTGCTTCCGGCAAACTTGCTGGCATACTGGATGCGGGTCTTGTCACTGGCATCCATATACTTGCGCAGCACTTCGAGGCGTACGCCGCGCATATCAATCATTGCCTGATTCACGGCGTTCATGCGTTGTTTCACTTCGCTCTGGGTGAGGTAACGTTCTGTGCTGCCGGGGAAGCCCATAATCATGGCGTAGTCACCTTCGTTCAGACCTTTGATGGAGATGGGCAGGAACTTCGGGGTTTTCAGGGGTACGTTGCTTTCACTGTATTCAGCCGGCTCTCCGTTGGCATCGGCATAGATACGGAACATGGAGAAGTCGCCCGTGTGGCGCGGCCACATCCAGTTGTCGGTCTCACCACCAAACTTACCTACCGAGGAGGGAGGAGCGGCAACCATACGCACGTCGCTGTATACCTTATAATAGAACATATAGAATTTGTTTCCTGCATAGAAGGGGAGTGCGCGCACTTCAATGCCCGGTTTACCCTTCAAATCGCTCTTCTCCAGTTCCTCTTTTGCCAGTTTGTTGAGGAACGGGGAAGTCAGTGCATCGATTTCCGTCACTTCGCCTGCCTTTATTTTAGCGTTGACAAGGTCGGTGATGTCTACAATGCGGTGCACGAAACGGAATTTCAATCCCGGGGTGGGCAGTTCTTCACTGCGGTTCATGGCCCAGAAACCATCTGTCAGATAATCGTGTTCCACGCTGCTGTGCTGCTGTATGGCACCGTATCCGCAATGGTGATTGGTCAGAATCAGTCCTTCCGGAGAGATGATTTCGCCGGTACAGCCACCGCCAAAGATACCTACAGCATCTTTCAGTGACACGCCGTTGGGATTATAAAGGTCGTCAGCCTCCAGCTTCAGTCCTTGCTTTTTCATCATGTCGATGGAGTTCTGCTGCTTCATCAGTTGCAACAACCACATTCCTTCGTCTGCACGCGCAGAGCAGACTGTCAGTGCGGCAATGGCCGCAAGCAAACCTTTCTTAAATGTAATCTTCATATAATCAATTATTAAGTAATGTCTTTGAATTTCATTGTCATCGCTTGTGGGCTTATGGCTTTATGGCATTGTTTCTTATTGCTTCCATAATGTTTGCAGGCGGACGCCGGTTCATCAGTTCGTTCTTCATAAAGTCCATGTATGGGGCTGCGTGACTGAAGAACTTATGATATCCTGCACAAAGGTAATTCAGTCCCGGCTCTCCGTCGGCTGTACGTGCAAAACGGTTCTTTGGACATTCGCCGTTGCAGGCAAACAGCCATTCGCACTCCCTGCATTGGGTGGGGAGAGATTGTTGCTTCATCAGTCCGAAGGCTTGTTGCCGTTCTCCGTACATCATCTCCACCAGTGTATTCTGATGGATGTTGCCCAGTTTATATTCGGGGAAAACAAAATGGTCGCACGCATATACGTCTCCGTTGAACTCCATGACGCCTGCATGGCCGCAAGTCTTTGCCATGGAACATACACCCGGTTGTTCGCCTATCCAGTTGGCAAGGGTAGAGTCGAATAACTGTATGTAGTAAGTACCCACGTCCTGCTTTACCCATTCGTCGAACAAGGCGCATAGGAAGTCTCCCCATTGTTCCGGCGTGACGGAAAAGTCTGCCAGCTGCGTGCTCTTTTCCTTGTCTGCCAGGGAGGCAAGATGGCGTCCGTCCCCATGAGGGGCAATGCGCTCCACGATGGGGGCAAACTGGATGTAATGGCATCCTATCTCCTTGAAGAAATTATAGAAGTCCAGCGGATAGTCGGCGTTGTAGTCATTGACCACTGCCATTCCGTTCCATTCCACACCGTGCTTTTTCAGCAGGTTGATGCCCTGCATCACCTTGACGAAAGAGGGCTTGCCCTGCTTGTTCTTCCGGTATTCGTCATGGAACTCCTGAGGCCCGTCTATGGAGACACCCACCAGCCAGTTGTTTTCTTTGAAAAACCGGCACCATTCATCGGTCAGCAACGTGCCGTTGGTCTGTATGCAGTTGTCTATGGTGCGTCCGTTGGCATATTTCTTTTGCAGCTCCATGGCACGTTTGTAGAAAGAGAGCGGACGCATCAGCGTCTCTCCGCCATGCCAGGTGAACAGAACCTGGGGCATGGTCTGCGAGTTGATGTACTCCTCGATGAACTTTTCCAGCAGTTCCTCGCTCATCACATGCTTGGGGTTGTCTCTATATAGTTTGGATTTCTCCAGATAATAGCAATAATCGCATGCCAGATTGCATACCGCACCTACCGGTTTCAGCATTACATAGAGCGGTTTGGCAAAAGGTGCATAGGTTGACATGTATATTTTCTCTATTTTTATGATTTATAATTGTGCAAAAATACGTAAACCGAATGAAAAATCCTTTCTTTCTATTCGGTTTATAAGGAATATTAATACCTTTGCTGGGTGTAATTCAAAAATCGTTTCTTGCATGATTAGAATGAGTGTGAACCGCATTTTACCCTTTTTGCTCCTGCTTGTGCTCTTTACTTCTTGCAACCGCAAGTATAAGATAGAGGGCAGTTCCTCGGTAACCAGCCTTGACGGAAAGATGTTGTTCCTCAAGACGCTTCGGGACGGGCAATGGGTGAACGTTGACTCGGCAGAGGTTATCCATGGGCATTTCAAGATGAAAGGCCGGGCCGATTCCGTGATGATGGTGACTCTTTATATGGACCACGAGGGCATTATGCCTTTGGTGCTGGAAGACGGCAAAATCGTGGTTTCCATCTCCAATACCCAGTTGATTGCCAAAGGGACTCCTTTGAATGACAAACTGTACGAGTTCATAGACAAGCGCAATTCCCTGGAAGTGAAGATAGAGGAGCTGGAACGGAAAGAGGCGCGTATGGTGCTGGACGGTGCCAATCTGGATGATGTGCATGGGCAGTTGGCAAAGGAAGGCGAAACACTTGTGAAGGAGATGAACGACTACGTCCGGCAGTTCATTGTAGATAACTTTGAGAATGTGCTGGGCCCCAGTGTATTCATGATGATGTGCAGCACACTGCCCTATCCGGTGATGACTCCGCAGATTGAGGACATCATGAGGACTGCTCCCTTGTCTTTTAAAGAGAATACTTTGGTGAAGGATTTCCTTACAAAGGCGAAGGAGAACATGCAGCTGATTGAAGAGCAGAAGCGCATGAAGCAAAATGCTTCTGTAGGAGGACAGAAATAAACAGGAATGAGTTGATAATGACAAACGGGAATGCCTGAATATCCTATCAAGATATTCAGGCATTCCCGTTTGTCATTATGTCTTTATCTGTCCTGGTCTTCGTTCTTCACCATCCCTTTATACTTTTCCGGCAATGCACTCTCCACCGCCGCATAAGCCTCGTTCATGCTTGCCTTGATGTTTTCTGCCCCTTTCCCTTTGGGAGGAATAGGTTCATGGATGGTCAGTATCATCCGGTGACGGTGTATCCACTTTCCGGTGCGTGGAAGAATCTCGAACGAGCCGTCTATAGTGACGGGCACCACTTCCAGTTGCAGTTCATCTGCCAACTGGAAAGCACCTCTCTTGAAGTACCCCATGTGTCCCGTGAAGGTACGTGCCCCTTCGGGAAATACTACCAGTGACACGCCGTCTTTCAAAGATGATTCTGCCTGCCGCATGGTGGCAAGCACCTTCTTGGGGCTGGAACGGTCGACGAAGATATGTCCTGCGCTCTCGCATGCCTTGCCGACAAACGGGATTTTGCGCAGGCTCTTCTTCATCATCCATTTGAAGTTCCGTCCCAGGAATCCGTATATCAGGAATATGTCGAAGGCACCTTGGTGATTGGGCACAAACACGTAGGAAGTACGTTTGTGTATTTTCTCCCTTCCATGTACCTCCACCGGAATAAGCAGTATATAGCAGATGAGCTGTGACCAGATTTTACCGGGATAGTACCCCCAGGTATGCGCCCCCCCTATCAGCGAACCGATAATGGTGACCAATGCTGTAAGGATAGTCAGTACCAATAAAATAGGCAACGCAAAGCAAACCTGATAAGTGATATAAAGTATCTTCATAGGTGTCGGATTTTTTATTGCTACAAAGATATACCTTTTTCTTATTTCGTCACTCTTTCTCTCTTACTAATTTTAGTACTGTAATTTCCGGCCATGCCCCGAACCGGAACGGCAGTCCCACATAGCCGATGCCAATATTTACGTACAAAGCCCTTTTGCCTTCGTAGTACATTCCTCTCCATTCCGGATAGATAAGTTCGGCAAGGGAGTGTCCGAACAAGATGCCTTGCATGGCGTGGGTATGTCCTGCAAGCATCAGTGAAATATCCGATTGGGGCAGTACCTCGCGCCTCCAGTGGGTAGGGTTATGGCTGAGCAATATTTGGAACATTCCCTCCGTGCCCTGCATGGCTTGTGGCAAGTCTGCAAATTGGGAGAAAGGAGGCTCCCCGTCGTTTTCCACACCGATGAGGGCTATGCTGTCACCTTTGTGATGAAGGATGTCATGCTCATTGTTCAGCAGTTTCCATCCCATTGCTTTCTGCTGCCGGATTAAATAGTCCAGATTGGCGATTTCTGCTTTCGGGCTTTGCCAGTGATAGTATGAGCCATAGTCATGGTTGCCGAGGATGGAGTATACTCCGTCCGGTGCGTATAGTTGGGAGAGTATTTCTTGGAAACCATCCAGTTCGTGGCTCTGCTGGTTCACGAGGTCACCGGTGAAGACAATCAGGTCCGGCTTTTGTCCGTTGACTAAATCGACCAGCTGTTTGATGGGGTCCGGATTGCCTTGCCAACTGCCGATGTGTATGTCCGATATTTGCACGATGCGGTAGCCGTCGAAACCTTCCGGAATATTTGCAGAACGGTATTCCACTTCTTTTGTATCGAAACGGGTGATGCCTGCCAGGGTACCGTAAAGGATATTGAAGAAGCTGACGACAGCCAAAACCAGTCCTATAGCGGTGAACGGGCTGCGGGGACAACGACGGATGATGAAGTGCGCCAGTACTCCCACCAGCGAGCAAAGCATGAATATGGTTTTTGGAAAGACAAACAGCATGATGGTAATTGCCAGTCTGCCTATGGCCTGCGTATGGTTTGACATCGCATTGTCGCCCGTAAGGAACATGAAGTAAACATAGCCTGCCGCTAATAGCAAGGTGGGAAGCCAATAAAGGCAGTGAAGGACTGCCTTTCTGGTTTTTCTTACTACATAAACCAAGTAAATGTAAAGGTCGGGGATGAGAAGGAAAAGGATGAAAACAAGAGTTACTCGGTGCATATATCTTTCAATTCTTCAATGTTCTTTTTAATATTGTCCAGATGTTTGTAAATCACTTTTTTGTAGAGAATATAGATAATTAGCGCGTCAAATACTACGAAAAGGGTAATCAGTAGGGCTTGTACGCTGGCTGGTGCCAGATGATATTCCATCACCCAATAGTTGAGGATATTGAAAAGGATAATCCAAATGGAGATGCCCATCACTTCATATCTGGTCCATTGGCGGAAGGTGGTCATACGGCGACTGACTTCGGCAACCCCCATTTCATCAATACGCGTGTCCTTGTTCCAGCGGTATGTTTTCCAGTCCCACCACATGCCTATGAGGATGCTTATAGCGATGAATCCCAGTAAAGCGACAATCTTGCCTTGCAGCTGCTCATTGAAGCCGAAGGTGGGCAGCAACAGCCATATAAGCAGAAGGGCTGCCAGACCTACCGCTCCCATTCCGATAGAGAAACGCTGTATGACTACGAGTCGTCCCAGACTTTTGCGGGTATTGGCCTTGTAGCCGGCAATCAGTTCGGTAATCTGCTGTTCGTCAGCAATCGGTTCTTTCTGCAACTGTTCATTCAGTGCGTTCCATGATTTCTTCAGTTCATCCAGTTCCATATATTTATTCCTCCTTATTCATTTTTTTCAATTTGTCCTTGATGCGGCTGAGCTTGGTGGCAACATTAGTCAGGGTCAGCCCGGTGATTTCGGCAATCTCTTCGTAGCTTTTCTCTTCCAGATAGAGCAGGATGATGGATTTTTCCAATTGTCCCAGCCGGTTTATCATCCGGTAGAGTTGCCGTAGCATGGCTTGTGTCTCGTCGGTTTCTTCAGTCCGGTCGGCTTCCTGGGTGAGGGTGACGATTTCGGGGATGTTCTTTTCTTTGCGGATAAAGCTGATACACGTGTTCAGTGCGATGCGGTAAATCCATGTGGAAATCTTACACTCCCGCCGGAACTTGGGAAATGCTTTCCATAAGTTGAGCACCACTTCCTGATACAGGTCGTTGAGGGTAGCATTGGGCGTGGTGTACAGATAGCACACCTTATATATCACGCGCTCATACTCCCGTACCACGGATACAAACTCTTGTTCTGCATTTTCCATCTTTTAGCTTCTTTCGAATTGCTTTTGCACTGTTAGTCGCATTGTGTGGCGATAAATCACAGTTCAAAAAGGATTATTTTAATGTGTTAATGTGCCTATATGCTAATGTGCCAATGACCTGCGGCATGGTAGCACAATATACATATAGCGCAGCCAATTGGCACATTAGCATATAGGCACATTAGCACATTATTCATATTGTAGTGGCTAAAAACTTCCGCATATCCCCTATTGGCATTCCCCGGCGGCGGGCGTAGTCGTCCAGCTGGTCTTCTCCAATCTTGCCCACTGCAAAGTATCGGGATGCGGGATGTGCCAGCATCATGCCGCAGACGGAGGAGTGAGGATGCATGGCTCCATGTTCAGTCAGCGTGATGCCTATCTGTTTCATGCCGAGCAGTTCGTCCAGCAGGAAATTCACGGATTGGTCGGGTAGGGAGGGGTATCCCACAGCGGGGCGGATGCCTTGGTACTTCTCGACCAACAAATCCGGAATGGACAAGGATTCGTCGGGGGCATAGCCCCAAGCCTCCTTGCGGACATATTCGTGCATCTTTTCTGTGGCGGCTTCGGCGAGGCGGTCGTTCAAGGTTTGTACAAGGAGATGTTTGTAAGGGTCGTTCTTGTAAGTCTCTTCGGCCTCTTCACTGATGGTAGAGGCGAAAAGCCCTACGATGTCGGGCGTGCCTGAAGAGAGGGGACGTACAAAATCACTCAGACAGAGAAATGGACCGCCATCGGGTTGTGGTGTCTGCTGTCGGAGCAGAGGGAAGGTTGTTCCTTCTATCAAGAGGTTATCTCCGTCTGCATTTGCCTGGCAAAGCCTGAAGATGCAATGGATGGAGATTGTTTCGTCCAGTCGGTCGAGCATTCTATTGGCTTCCTTGAAGAGCTGCATGGCTTCGGAAGCTTTGGTACGTTCCTCCTCGGGAAAGGTCGTCAGCCAAAGTGCACGGCAGGAATCGCAGCCATGGATGTTGGCAATAGCCGCAAAGCGAGGCTGGAAGCCCCAGGCATGGAAGAAATAAATCCAGTTGATGTAAGGGGTTACTTCATGAATCCGATACGAAAGCAATTCATGCCCCGGTGCCAGTATTGTCCTTTTCATCCCATTTAATCCTTAATCCCTAATCCTTAATTCCTAGCCTTCACTCCCCAAATCTCAGTTCCTCGCCACGATAAGCATCGTCCACCATGCCGTCGCTATAAACGGGATGTCCGTTGGCAAAAGTCCTTTCCACTTTCCAGTTGAAGGTATGTCCTTCCAATGGGCTCCAGCCGCATTTGCTCAAAACTTTGTCGGCTGTCACTTCCCACGGGGTATCGGGGCGTACCAGCACAAGGTCTGCCCGGTAACCTTCACGGATATAGCCGCGCTCGTTGATGCGGTAAATTTGTGCGGGAGCATGGCACATTTTTTCAACGATGGTTTCGAGTGTGAATACTCCCTCATCCACCAGTTGCAGCATGCTGACAAGTGAGAACTGTATCATCGGCATGCCGGACATGGCCTTCAAGGCACCTCCTTCTTTTTCGGAGAGCAGATGGGGCGCATGGTCGGTGGCTATAACGTCTATCAGGCCGGAGTTGACGGCTGCACGCAGGGCATCGCGGTCGGCTTGCTTCTTAATGGCAGGATTGCACTTGATACGTGTGCCCAACGTGCGATAGTCACTGAGCGTGAAGAGGAGATGGGCAACGCATGCTTCGGCGGTGATATGCTTCTCGGAAAGTGAATAGTCATTGAACAGTTGCAGTTCCTTGGCTGTGGACACATGCAGAATATGCAGCCGTGCACCGGCAATCCTTGCCAGCCGTACTGCCAGCTCAGAAGATGCATAGCATGCTGCCGAGGAGCGGATGTAGGGATGCTTGCCTATGGGAATATCATTCTCTCCGGCAAACATTTCCTTATACTTGGCAATATTGTTCTTGATGGTTTCCTGGTCTTCGCAGTGGGCGGCAATCAGCATGTCTGTACCGTTGAAGATGTTCAGCAGGCTGTTCATCTTGTCTACCAGCATGTTTCCGGTACTGGAGCCCATGAATAGCTTGATACCGCAGACGCGGTGCTTGTCCAGCTTGCCGAATTCGCTGTAATTGTCGTTTGTTGCGCCGAAGTAGCAAGAATGGTTTACGATACACTTCTCGTTCAGCAAATCAAGTTTGGCGTTCAAGGCATCCAGCGTAGTGGTCACCGGATTTGTATTGGGCATATCCATGATGGAGGTCACACCACCTGCGGCAGCCGCACGGCTTTCGGTGAGGATGTCCGCTTTGTGGGTCAGCCCGGGATCGCGAAAATGTACATGGTCGTCGATGATGCCAGGCAACAGATAGCATCCGGTGGCATCTATGGTCTCGTCACAAGGGGCGGAGAGCGGTTTCCAGTTGGTCAGTACCTCTGCAATGCGCCCGTCTTCTATCACTATGGAACCTTTCACGGATTGTCCTTCGTTGACAATCGTAGCGTTATGTATCAATATTCTTTTCATATCTTCCTAATATTTGTAGTAAACCCCTATCACTCTATCACCCATCACTTCATCTCCTTATCTACGGTAGGATATTTATGGAACCAACTGTTCCATTTCAACCGAATCACTCCGAATACGGCTTCACCAAAAATACTGCTGTTCATTTTGGAGGTGCCCAGTTCGCGATTAATGAAGATGACAGGCACTTCCTTTACCTTGAAGCCACATTTGTAGGCGGTGAATTTCATTTCTATCTGGAAGGCGTATCCTTTGAAGCGGATACCGTCCAGATTGATGGTCTCCAATACCCGGCGGCGGTAACATACAAATCCGGCTGTAGTGTCGTGGATGGGCAGCCCGGTGATGAAGCGCACATACTTGGAGGCAAAATAAGACATCAGTACACGTCCCATGGGCCAGTTCACTACGTTCACACCACTCACATAACGTGAACCGATGGCTACATCGGCACCCTCTTCGGAGCAGGCGCGGTAGAGTCGCGGCAGGTCTTGGGGATTGTGGCTGAAGTCGGCATCCATTTCGAAGATATACTCATAACCTCGTTGCAATGCCCACTTAAAGCCGGCTATATAGGCTGTTCCCAATCCCAGCTTTCCTTTGCGCTCCACCATGAAGAGGCGTTCAGGAAACTCCTGCTGCAAGGTCTTTACAATGGCAGCCGTTCCGTCGGGCGAACCGTCTTCAATGACAAGGATGTGAAAACCATGTTTCAGAGCAAAAACGGCACGGATGATATTTTCTATATTCTCCCGTTCATTGTAGGTGGGGATGATGACAATGCTGTCTGATGTTTGCATACTTATAGGTAATGGGGGTTATAACTGGGAACAAATGTAATACATTTCTTTTTTATCTGGCAGCATTTTCACACAAATCTTGATTTTGCAAAGTTCTGGCACCACGACTCTTTCATTTATGTAGCTCCTTCTAACTCCTGACTATAAGGAATGCAGGTTAAATCAAAGAACCATATGCTTGACTTTGAACTTTAGCCTCAATCTTTAGCTATTCCCGTTTCAATCATTAACAGAAAACATTCAAACTATTAAAGAAAAACTTTCGAAGTATAAAGGATAAAGTGGGTAGATATAGGGAGAAAAAGTGCTCTTCAGTCTTGGTCTGTCTATCCCAAGCCTTGGGATAGACAGACCAACCCCTGGGATACATGTCCGCAGGCTGGGGATAAACTTTGTGTAACATAACTCCTGAATAGGGATTGTGCAGGCTGTGTTATTCATAATTGGAGGAAAAGAAGTTTCATTGCCTTCCCCGATAAATAGGGCGATACAGAAAAAAGGTGAAGGATGTGCAGGCTGACAGCAGAAAGATTATTTCAGAGAACATAGTTGCCGACAGGTCAAAGCTAAAGATTATTTGTGTATTTTTGCACCGAATTTATTTCGGTAGGATACCTTATGAGAGGCAATACCGGGGGAAAAAGCGCAAAGCAATGAATATAACTGAACTGCAACAATCTTATGCTTCCCATCCCAATGTAGAGGGGGTGTGCAGGCTTCTGAAAGATAACTCTGTCCGTCACCTATATTGCGGAGGTTTATATGCCTCTGCCGCTTCTTTGTTTTCGTCTGTATTGGTTCAGCGGGCTACTTGTCCGCTCGTTTTCATTCTGGGCGATATGGAGGAAGCCGGTTATTTCTATCATGATTTGACGCAGATATTGGGGACAGAGCAGGTATTGTTTTTTCCTTCTTCGTTCCGCCGCGCCATCAAGTACGGGCAGAAGGATGCGGCAAACGAAATACTCCGTACAGAAGTGCTGAGTCGCCTGCAAAAAGGAGAAGAGGGGCTTTGCGTGGTGACCTATCCGGATGCGCTGGCCGAAAAGGTGGTCTCTCGTAAGGAACTGGGAGAGAATACACTGAAACTGCATGCAGGCGAGAGGGTGGATATGAACTTCGTGACGGACGTATTGCGCAGCTACGGTTTCGAATATGTGGACTACGTCTACGAGCCGGGGCAGTATGCCGTTCGTGGCAGTATTATCGACGTCTTTTCCTTCTCTTCCGAATATCCCTTCCGTATAGACTTTTTCGGCGATGAGGTGGAAAGCGTCCGTACCTTCGAGGTGGAAACACAGCTCTCGAAAGAGAAGAAAGAAAGCATCGTGATAGTTCCCGACTTGAGCCATAGCCTGGAAAAAAAGGGAAGCGGCGGCATGGTGTCGTTCCTCGATTTCCTTCCGTCGGACAGCTTGCTTGCCATGCGCGATTTTCTCTGGCTACGCGAACGCATCCAGACCGTGCACGACGAATCGCTTACCCCACAGGCCATCGCCGCCCGTGAGTCGGAGGAGAATGGAGCCATCACGCTGGAAGGCAAGCTGATTGATGGTGGCGAGTTCACCCTGCGCGCCCTCGATTTCCGCCGGATGGAGTTCGGCAACAAGCCCACCGGAACGCCGGATGCTACCATCTCGTTCCATACTACGGTACAGCCTATCTTCCATAAAAACTTCGACATGGTGGCGGAGAGTTTCCGCGAATACCTCTCCCGTCACTACACCATCTACATATGCAGCGACAGCCTGAAACAGACCGACCGCATCCGTGCCATCTTTGAGGACCGTGGAGACAACATATCCTTTACCGCCGTGGAACGGACACTGCACGAAGGCTTTGCCGACGACACTTTACGTATCTGTATTTTTACCGACCATCAGCTGTTCGACCGCTTTCACAAGTATAACTTGAAGAGCGACAAGGCACGCAGCGGCAAGGTGGCCTTGAGCCTGAAGGAGCTGAACCAATTCACCCCCGGCGACTATGTGGTGCATACCGACCACGGTGTGGGGCGTTTTGCCGGACTGGTACGTATCCCCAACGGTGACACCACGCAGGAGGTGATGAAGATTGTCTATCAGAACGAAGATGTGGTGTTTGTCTCCATCCACTCTCTGCACAAGGTTTCCAAGTACAAGGGAAAGGAGGGTGAAGCGCCCCGCCTCAACAAGCTCGGCACCGGAGCTTGGGAGAAGCTGAAAGACCGCACCAAGACGAAGATAAAGGATATTGCCCGCGACTTGATAAAACTCTACTCGCAACGCCGCGAGGAGAAGGGGTTCCAATACAGTTCCGACAGCTTCCTGCAACGGGAGTTGGAAGCCTCCTTCATCTATGAGGATACCCCCGACCAAAGCAAGGCTACTTCCGACGTGAAGGCCGACATGGAGAGTGCCCGTCCGATGGACCGCCTGGTGTGCGGTGACGTGGGCTTCGGCAAGACGGAGGTGGCTGTTCGTGCCGCTTTCAAGGCTGTGGCGGACAATAAGCAGGTGGCTGTACTGGTGCCCACTACCGTACTTGCCTATCAGCATTTCCAGACCTTCAAGGAGCGCTTGAAAGGCTTGCCTTGCCGGGTGGAGTATCTGAGTCGTGCCCGCACCGCTGTTCAGGCAAAGGCTGTAGTGAAAGGGCTTGCCGAAGGGGAAGTGAATATTCTTATCGGTACCCACCGTATCCTGGGAAAAGACGTTAAGTTCAAAGACCTTGGTTTGTTGATTATTGATGAGGAGCAGAAGTTCGGCGTCTCCGTCAAGGAGAAACTCCGCCAATTGAAGGTGAATGTGGATACGCTGACCATGACGGCTACACCCATTCCCCGTACCTTGCAGTTTTCGCTGATGGGTGCGCGCGACTTGAGCGTCATCCAGACACCGCCGCCTAACCGCTATCCCATCCAGACGGAAGTGCACACCTTCAACGAGGAAATCATTGCCGACGCCGTCAATTTTGAGATGAGCCGTAACGGGCAGGTATTCTTCGTGAATAACCGTATTTCCAATCTGGTTGAGTTGAAGGCCATGATAGAGCGGCACATTCCCGACTGCCGTGTCTGTATCGGACACGGACAGATGGAGCCTGCCGAACTGGAGAAGATAATCTTTGATTTCGTCAATTACGATTACGATGTGCTGCTTGCCACTACCATCATCGAAAGTGGCATCGACATACCCAATGCCAATACCATTATCATCAACCAGGCGCAGAACTTCGGCCTCAGTGACTTGCACCAGATGCGCGGACGTGTGGGGCGGAGCAATAAAAAAGCTTTCTGTTACCTGCTGGCACCGCCTTTGTCCTCCCTTACTCCCGAAGCAAAACGACGCCTGCAAGCCATCGAGAACTTCTCCGACCTGGGCAGTGGCATCCACATTGCCATGCAGGACCTTGACATCCGTGGCGCAGGCAATATGCTCGGTGCCGAACAGAGTGGTTTCATTGCCGACCTAGGCTACGAGACGTATCAAAAGATTCTCTCCGAAGCTGTGCACGAACTGAAGACCGACGAGTTTGCCGACCTTTATGCCGAAGAACTGAAAGCAGACGGAGGCGTCATCAGTGGAGAACAGTTTGTCGACGAATGCCAGGTGGAAAGTGACCTCGAACTTCTGTTGCCTGCCGATTACGTGACCGGCAGCAGCGAACGTATGTTGCTTTATCGCGAGTTGGACGGATTGACACTCGACAAGGATGTGGATGTTTTCCGTACCCGCCTCGAAGACCGCTTCGGTCCGATTCCTCCCGAAACGGAAGAGTTGCTGCGCATCGTTCCCTTGCGCCGCCTGGCTGCTCGGCTCGGGGTGGAAAAAGTCTTTCTGAAAGGTGGGCGCATGTCCCTGTTCTTCGTCTCCAATCCGGATAGCCCGTATTATCAGAGCCAGGCATTCGGCAAGGTCATTGCCTACATGATGAAGTACACCCGGCGTTGTGACCTGCGCGAACAGAACAACAAACGGAGTATGCTGGTGAAGGATGTCAGGACGGTGGAAGAAGCTGTCTGTGTGTTGCAGGAGGTAGTGGCAATGCAGGTGGAGGAGTAACTGTTGCCACTCCTGCCACTAACGTCCGAACTGCAAGGCGAATCCCAAATTGAAGAAAGTGATGTTGTTTTTGAACCAGCTATGGTCTACTCCGTCATCATACCCGTCTGTGTTATAAAGTCGTGCATCGGGGTTGGCAAACCAGTCTGCTGTCAGGAAATCACAGCGAATCATACCCGAGAGTTTACGGCTGATGCGGAACTCATAGCCTGCTGCGAAAGTTATTCCACAATATCCTTTATGGAAAAGGTGTCCGTTCCGTTCACCGCGTTTATATGTCCGTTCCTGATAGTTCATATACCCGATGCCGAACGAGAGGAACAGTCCTTGATTCCCGTTGCTCCACAAGGGCCGGTATGTGATGTTGGGGCGTATGCAGTGCAGATGTGCCTTATCCGGCAGGCGTGCCATGCGTAGATAGTCATATTGAAGTCCTGCGGCAAATAGGGGCGTGATGTAGTAGCGGCCTTCTGTCATCAGGTCATATCCCACCCGGTTGCCATTCTTGCTGAAGAAGTCATTACGGTTTCCCTCTACATGAGGTAAGGATACACCGCCACCGAAGATGATACTGTAATTTTGCGGCAGGCATTCGCTTTGTGCCAGCAGACCTGTCGCTCCAATGGGGAGTAGGGATAGGCAGAGGAGGAGGAATCGTTTCATGCAGTTGCTGTGAGTTTCTTGGAAATATCGTATTTTTATCGTTTCCCGTATAGCTTGTCTATCAAATCCGTCCGTCCTATCCGGCGCAGTTCGTTTATGATGTTCCTGCGCTCTTCGGGTTTGTACCAGAAGAAGAATTGGCGTTGAGCCAGTTTCTCGCGCTGCGTTTTGGCACTGAATACCGGTTCCAGCGTATAAGGATGGAAGCCCGTGTACCATGCTTCGGTGGCAACGGTCATGGGAGTAGGGGTAAAGTCTTGCACTTGCTCCAGATGGAAGTCCAGTCGCTTGGTGATGACGGCAAGTTCCGCCATATCTTCCTCCTTGCATCCGGGATGGCTGCTGATGAAATAAGGAATAAGCTGCTGGCGTAGTCCTTCTTCATGGTTAATCCTGTCGAATATCTTCTTAAACTCACCGAACTGGCTGAACGGAGGCTTGCGCATGATGTTGAGCACGCGGTCTGACGTATGCTCCGGTGCTACCTTCAGGCGACCGCTGACATGGCGGGCAATGAGTTCGCGGGTATATTCCTGCGTACTTTTGTTAGTGTTCGGGTCCTTGCTCTGGTGCAGCAGCAGGTCATAGCGTATACCGCTGCCAATGAAGGACTTCTTGATGCCGGGCAGGGCATCTACGGCATGATAGATGTCGAGCAGCGGACGGTGGTCCGTATTCAGGTTGGGGCATACCTTGGGGTAGATGCACGACGGGCGTTTGCATTTCCTGCAGACGGCCTCATCCCGTCCCTTCATGCGGTACATATTGGCCGACGGGCCTCCCAAATCGCTCAAATAACCCTTGAAGTCTGGCAGCTCCGTGATGGCTTTCACCTCTTTCAGAATGCTCTCCTTGCTGCGGCTTACGATGAATTTGCCCTGGTGTGCGGAGATGGTGCAGAAGGCACATCCTCCGAAACATCCGCGATGCAGGTTGACGGAGAACTTTATCATGTCGTATGCCGGAATACGTTTTCCCTTGTATTTGGGATGGGGCAGGCGCGTGTATGGCAAGTCGAAAGAACGGTCGAGTTCAGCTTCCGTCAAAGGGGGATAGGGAGGATTGACTACTACCGTCAGCTTGCCGCTCTTTTGCAAGATGCGGGATGCTGTATATTTGTTGCTTTCCTCCTCGATATGACGGAAGTTGGCAGCTTCTTTCTTTTTATCTTTCAGACATTCTTCATGGGAAAAGAGGGTGATATCCCCTTCTTGTACCACTACTTCCTTGTCAAGGTAAACCATTTGGGGAATATCGGCGATGAGCTTTTTGAAGCTTGGGGCGTCCATCTGTGTCTGTTGGCGTTTCAGCCTTTCCGCAAGTTCCACCACCGGTTTCTCTCCCATACCGTAGATGAGTGAGTCGGCTCCGCTGTCGAGGAGGATGCTGGGGCGTACACGGTCCTGCCAATAGTCATAGTGCGTCAGGCGGCGCATGCTTGCCTCGATGCCGCCCAGTACGACGGGGACATCGGGGAATAGCTTCTTTAATATCTGGGTATATACAATGGAAGGGTACTCCGGACGCATATCCGGACGTGCATCCGGGGTATAGGCGTCATCACTGCGCAAGCGTTTGTTGGCAGTATATTTGTTGACCATCGAATCCATACAGCCGGGACTGATGCCGAAGAACAGACGGGGACGTCCCAGTTTTTTGAAGTCGCGCAAGTCGTCGCGCCAGTTGGGTTGGGGGATGATGGCTACGCGCAATCCTTCTGCTTCGAGGATGCGGCCTATGACGGCGGCTCCAAAAGAAGGGTGATCCACGTAGGCGTCACCGCTGAAAAGTATTACATCCAATTCGTCCCAACCACGCAGTTCCACTTCTTTCTTGGTAGTAGGAAGCCAGTCTGTAAGGCGATATTCTTTCATTTGCACATTAAAAACTGTAATGTCATCCGTTCTCCGTCGTAAATCTCACGGAAGCCTATCTGCTGCTCGGAAAGATACTCTTTCATGTCATTGAAGGCAGCAGCGTCGTCCATGATGATTTCCAGCTTCTCGCCTTTTCCGGCCTCGCACATGGCTTTGATGGCAGGGATTAAAGGGCTGTAATGCTGTTGTCCGCAGGTGTCGATGGTTTTCATTTATTCTTCTTCTATGGTGTCTTGTTGGGAAAGCCATTGCAGATAGAGCTTGATGAGCTGTTGTAGTCCGAAGGCCTTCATGTTGTTGTGATAGATAACGTCGATACAGAGGTCGAGCAGGTCTTTGCTGTCTTCCTCTTGCGAGGCGATGAGGGAGCGGATGTTCAGTTTCAACTTGTCGAGCACGGTTTCGTCCACAATACCGTTGCTGTCGATGAGATGGCGGAAGAGGCCGTATTTCTCGATGGTGGCAAGATTCTCTTCAGAAACTTCTAAACTACGGGTTCCGCTGGGGTTGGCTTGTATAGTGTACATGATGTTTAATGTTTAGTGGTTAATGTTTAATGATTAATGGAAGCAAAGATAGTTTTTTCACTACAGATTACACAGATTTTCACAGATTATTTATAGGGATTGCTATTTTGTCTGTGTTAATCTGTGTAATCTGTGGTGAGAAAGCGGAGTATGGATGCCATAATTACATTTCTGGATGTTTCTTCCCGGATGCTTTCAAAAGGGAATCCCATGACAAAAGTGCGATAATCACTGCCTTGATAGGCTACGGCGGCGGGTGTGTTGCCGATGGCATAGGTCATGACTGGAAAAGCGGGAGACATGGGCAGGATGCAATCAGGGGAAGTGACCGGATAGCTTTGCTCATTCGGCAGGCGGGGAAGGGTGAAGGTATGCCCCAGTCCCCGGACAGCGATTTTGTCCCCGTCTGTTTTCAGAGAGTTGCCATGCCGGTACTTCAAGATATTCTGAATAAATTCTTTATTGCCCTGCGAGCTGTCCATATCGGTGCCTACGTAGGCACCGCTGACCAGGAGATGACCTCCCGACTGGCAATAGGAAGTCAGTATGCGCTGCATGGGCGAGGAGAATGTTTTGTAGTAGGTATTGCGTGCCGGATTGCTGGAATTGTCTTCTTTCTCAAGTCCGAGGATATAGTCCACTATCGGATAATCCTCCAATGAGAGGATGCCCTTTTCCACAGCCTCGTCGCTGCATGAGACGAAGCTGTAATTTCCGGCTGCCTGGATGGCTTTGCCATGTACGAAGGGGTAATCGAAAGTGTTTCCGATGATTTTCATGCCTTCGTATTCGTCACTGCTCTCTCCCAGACGTCGTCCTGCTTCCTTTCGGCTGAAATTCTGCTGGGCGCCGCAGAGGGAGATGTCATAGAGATAGGGTACGCCGGGATCTTGTGACAGGTCGAAGCCTGCCGCATCGGGGGTGTCTATAACGGCAGGCCCGCTGATGCGGTCGAATCCGTTGACGATAAGTATCTGTCCTTTTTCACGCTTTGCCTTGTAGGCGGCAAGAATTTCCGAAGGGAAGCTTTCGCCACCCCGGTTTACAGCGGTTACTTTAAAGGAATAGACGATGCCCGGTTCTATTTTTACGGTATGGGATGGGGAGCTGACGCGTACGCCATTGTCAAATCCTCCACGACCGATACGTGTATATACAATGTATTCACGTGGCTTGGCAGTCGGCTCCAACGGGTCTTCCTCTCCTTGCCAGGAAAGCTCTAAAGTATTCTTCTTTTGACCGAAGCGGATGGCAAAGTGGCTGACGGGAAGGGGTTGGACAACGTAGTCTTTGCCGTGCTGGCTGCATATGTATTGCAGAATGGCTTTATAGAGCGCACGCCCGACGGTGAACTTGAAGTTAGGGTCATGTCCCAAGCGCATATCTGCGAAGTTCTGGTGCGACAACAGTTCTACGATGGTGGAAGGGACGGCGGGCAGGCGTGTTTCACTGTAGTTGCGGTTCCATAGGCTGCGGCGTGTCCAGTCTACGTTGAAGGTAGAGCGGATATCACGCTGCAACTGCGTTAGCAGAATGTCCGAAAGGTCACGGGAGGCATGGCGGTCTGTACCGGCATGCAGTCGGCCGTTGTTGAAGTTGGTGGTATAAATGCCGAGAGTGCCTATAATCTCATCTTCCTTACTGAAACCGGCATCGCTATGCAGGGCCATACTCATTTCAAAGGGGATGCCCAAACCTTCTTCCGTTGGGTTGGATAGTGATTTTCCTGCAAGGTAATTCACTGTACGGGAACGTACGTTGATGTCGTCGTTCATATCATTCTTTCCCTCATAGCCTCCATAGACGGGATAGGGCATACCTGCCCATTGGGCAAAGTAGCGTGCGCCTTCCAGGTATCTGGGCAAGCCGCTGGTTTGTCCCCCGCGGGCAATGTTGCCCATGCCCCCTCCAAAGCGGACGGCATCGGCACAGACCACGCCTTTCTCTTTGCTTTCGTTGCTCAATACCACCATGCCGTAGTCGTTCCGGCCTTTGTCAAAAGTGAATGTGCCGAGGTACACCCATGTGCCGCTTCCTATTTGCTGGTTCACCTTGAACTCCGTGACGCCTCCATTGTGAAATACAAGATATTTGGCATCGCTTACGCTGCCCGGCAGTGTTTGGTAAGATACGTATACAGCATATTCTCCCGTTTCCGGAATATCGGGTACCCATTCGGCAAAAGCCTTGTCTTTCTTCTTTTCAGTTTTGGCAAAGCGTGCCGTGCCGGAGAGGAAAGGGTTTTCATTGTCTTGATAGACTCGTTTCCGTTGGGCAAATCCGGGTCGGGAGGTCTGTTCCCAACGTGCTTTCCGGCTTTTCACGTCCAGATAAAGGGAACCTTGTCCTCCATGTCCGCTCAGGCTACCGTCATTGTCTACGATGACTTCCTGCTTCTGCGTGTCCCTTTCGCGGGGAGTGAATACATTGGCTCCTGCATTCTCTAGCATGGGCAGGAGGTAGGGCAGGATGAAGGATTGGGTGAACTGGTCTTCTGTAGTGCAGAACAGCCTCGGGCGTTGCCATCCCCATTTGTCCTTGTCATTGATATAATATTTCCCGTGGCTTTGCCAAAGGGCGATGTGGCGTCCTTCCAGTCCGCGGGTGATGTCGTAGGGGCGCGAGGTACGGGTTACCCAGGGGGTACCTTTGTATTCCAGGTGGCTGAACAGACGTGCCTTGTCTTTCTTCCCTTTCCGGTAGAGGTTGGGGATAAGCTCTTCGATGCTCTTCCCGTCAGCAAAGACGGTGAGGTCGAAATAGTTCACCGGTCCTGGCAGGATTTGTCCCAGATGGCGGTAAATGGCATCAACGGTTTCAGGCCGTAGAGGCTGGTAGGCAAAGCGCTCGTTTGTATAGACAAGCAATTTCTTCTTCCGGAAGTCAATGCGGAAACTATCCAGCTTGCAGGTACCGATGTTGGCCGTATGGGTGGTGTATTCCCTAAAGAATGTCTGGAGGCGTTCTTCCACATTCTGCTCTAGTTCTTGTGCCGGAAGGAGGAATCCACACAAGAGCCATATGCCGGTTAGGATAAGTTTTTTCATACTGATGAAATATTGAAGTTGCCAATATCTGCTTTTACCAGACGGTGGTGCGTGCAAAAGTACATAAAAGAAAGCTTCACTGATGAGCGGGTTACTTTCTTTTTATTATTTTGCAGACATATAAGTAAGTCTTAAGAATTAAAAAGCATTAATCGGCAATCTTTTTCAGTTCTGTCAGTTCCGTAACTTTGTCCGGATAGAGGATGGCGTTGTGCGCAGCCATTTGAGCTGCTTTCTTATGGATTGGGTCCATTCCTTCGGGAGAATATGGGTTTTCTGTTACATTCTGATGGGTCAATGCCTCAAACCATGTGCAGGCAGCTGTATATCTGCCTATGGTTAAGTCAAGGTGGTATCCGTCCCTATTCATATGGTCGCCGATAAAGGAGGTACGTGCATTTTGTATGGCGGTTCCCGAAGGGATAATTTTCTTGATACCCACCAGGTTGGCGGCTTTCTTTACTGCATCCACAATGCTGGTGTACATTTTCATTTGGTTCTGGTCATAGTTTTTGAATCCGGTGTGGTTGGCATTGGTAGCATAAGCCCATGTCTGGTGCACCATTAATACGGTTTCCTTTCCAATTCGTTCCCTGATATAGTTAACCAATTCAGGTAGGGAAGCTTTGTAGCTGTCATAGATACCAGACAAAGGGCTGGCCTGCTGAACACTGATATAGTCCCATTTCTCATCGGCCAGTGCTTTCTCAATAGTCATTGACCGGGTTTCTGTTTTTTCCCCGTCTTTCTCTACTTTGCGATAGGCATAGGCCGGAGCGTTGTTGCGTATGTTTTGCACGTGCCGTTCCAGTGAACATCCTCCGATAAACATATTGCCGATAATCATGGTGATACCTTCAGCTTCTCCCAGTTCGTGCAAATATTGCTCTACTGCATCTTGTGAAAAGCTGTTGCCTATTGCCAATACTTTGATGGTGTCGTTATTGGCATGGTATCCATTTGCAAACAATGTAAATGGCGTGAGTAGGAATAAAATGACAAGGATGTTGATAGCATACTTTTTCATAATGGTGTTTGTTTTTAAGTTTTGTCGTTTCGATAAATAAGTAACAAAATTATTTGATTGTTTTTATATCTGCAAATATTCCTTGGGAATATAAGAAGGCTGAGACATGAAAAAATGAGATGCATTGCCGGAGCAATACATCTCATCCTATTGTTAATATTTTATCCGTTTATAGCGGAATGTATTCCACAAAGGCTTCCATCGCCTCATAGGAAGCAAGTCCGAGGCTGTCATACAAGGCAGCTGTTCCGCGGTTACGGTCCTCGCTGCGTTGCCAGAACAGACGTTCGTCATTGCCCAGGAACGGTGCGCTTTCCATCTGCGATTGATGCTTCAGGATAGAGTTACGCTTGGCACGCAGTTCTTCCGGGCTGATGGGCACAGCCATCTCGATGTTTTCGATTTCCCATTCGGCCCATGCACCGCGGTACATCCAGATGCGGCATTCCTTCAACCATTTGGCACCTTCTTCTTTTTCCAAGTCAATGGCGGCAAATACGGCGTCCGTACAAACACGGTGTGTGCCGTGCGGGTCGGCCAGGTCGCCGGCAACGAAAATCTGATGGGGTTTCACTTCACGCAATAGGTTGCGTACAATTTCCACGTCTGCTTCGCTGATAGGATTCTTCTGTATCTTGCCCGTTTCGTAGAATGGCAGGTCAAGGAAATGACAGTGATCCAGAGGGATATTATTGTATGTACATGCAGTGCGTGCCTCGCCACGGCGAATCAGTCCCTTGATGGTCAAGATGTCGCGTGTATCCATGTCACCGTCTTTCTTCTCCTTCAAGTATTTACGGATTTCAGTATATTTGTCATTGATGACCTGGTCTTCGCTGTTGTTGAAGATTTGGTTGAACCCGTTGATGAAGTGCAGGAAGCGGATAACTTCTTCATCGCCTACGGCAATGTTACCGGAAGTTTCGTAAGCCACATGCACGTCATGTTTCTGCTCTACCAGACGACGGATGGTGCCTCCCATGGAGATAACGTCATCATCGGGATGCGGAGAAAATACGACCACACGTTTTGGATAGGGCTTTGCACGCTCAGGACGATAGGTGTCGTCAGCATTCGGCTTGCCGCCCGGCCATCCGGTGATGGTATGTTGCAGGTCATTGAATATCTTGATGTTCACGTTATAGGCTGAGCCGAACAATGCCAGCAGTTCGCTCAGACCGTTTTCGTTGTAGTCCTTGTTGGTCAGTTTCAGAATGGGTTTTCCGGTGAGTTGGCACAACCAGACGATGGCACTGCGGATGAGCTTGTCGTTCCATTCGCAGGAGGTTACCAGCCAGGGGCGTTGGATACGCGTCAAATTGGCGGCGGCAGACAAGTCGATAGCTACATGTGCATTGTTGTGAGTCTGCAGATAAGATGCAGGGATAGTATCTGTTACCGGACCTTCAACGCATTCTTTCACCTTTTGCGCTTTCTCCTCACCCCATGCCAGCAGATATATTTTCTTTGCCGAGAGGATGGTGGCTACTCCCATGGTGATGGAGCTGATGGGGGTATTTTCAATGCTACCGAACATCTTGGAAGCTTCATTGCGGGAGTCGTTGTCCAGCAATATCAGACGAGTGGTAGAGTTCAGGCGTGAACCCGGTTCATTGAAACCTATATTACCTACACGGCCAATGCCCAGCAAAGCGATGTCTAAGCCACCGAAACTTTCAATGCGCTGCTCGTAAAGACGGCAATATTCAAAGATGGCGTCTTTGGCGATGGTGCTGTCGGGGGTGAAAACATTCTGTTTGTCAATGTCCACATGGTCTATCAGCATTTCCTTCAATGCGTTGAAGTTGCTGTTGATGGCATTGGGAGCTAATGGATAATATTCGTAGAGGTTGAATATGACTACGTTGCGGAAACTTAATCCCTCTTCCTGGTGCATACGTACCAAGTCTGCATATACATTGCGCGGAGAGTTACCGCCTGCCAGTGCCAAGACACAGAAACGTCCCGCCTTTTGCTTGTCACGGATTAACTGTGCAATGTCAAGGGCAATCTGGTTGGCGCCTTCTTCCGCAGACTCATAAATATCTGTCGGGATTTTTTCCAGTCGGGTCAATACCGACCGTTCAAATGCATTCTCAGGTCTATAGTACCTGGGGGAGACTCTGTTGAGAGTGATTTGAGAGCTTAGATTGGTTTTCATAAAATTTATTATTAATAAATGATTAAGTATTGAACTGTTCTTTCAATCAACAAATATACGAAAAACAATGTTCATCCGCATATTGCTGAAGATTAATTAAGAAATACTGGTCGTCCCATATCTCATATGGGTTTTGACGGTTGTACGGAAAGTGTCTTCGGTCATTCCATAAAGTCACGGCCAACCGCCACCGTGAGTATGGATTTTACGTTGGGTCAACATAGGATTTAGGGGTTAGAATTATTAAATTAATCATGTTGTCGCTTTGACATTGTTTCGAAGGACAAAAATAGGTACTTTTTGGAGAAGATGTACTCCTTCTTTTGGGTATTTTCATTAAATACTCTAAAAAAGAGGATTTGGTGCATTTTGTATAATGTCTCGTTCGTTTGGGGTATAAGTGAGGATAATCATATAAAAATAGACCATTCATCGCACTTTTTGTCGTTTGGGTTTGTTATATTTGTGTGTGTTTATAAACTCTAAAATATCAATGTATGAAAAGCTGGAAAGTAGAAGCAGCCATCATAGCCGTGGGGCTGCTTTTGTTGGGAATCATGGTAAAAGGCGGTATCAACAATTTTGTGAATAAGGACCGTGTGGTCAGTGTGAAAGGGCTGGCCGAAATGGAAGTGCCTGCCGACAAGGTAGTCTGGCCTCTTGTCTACAAAGACATAGGTAATGACCCTGCACTGCTTTATGCCAATATGGAGAAGAAAAACACTGCCGTCGTGAGTTTCCTTGAAAACAACGGTATTGAGAAGGAGGAAATCAGTATTGCACCGCCCGAAGTGATTGACATGCAGGCCGAACGTTACGTTGACCGCAACGTGGCCTATCGTTATAATGCCACGTCTGTCATCACTGTCACTTCCAAGAATGTGGATAGGGTGCGTAAGCTCATGTCGGGGCAGGCTGAACTCTTGAAGCAGGGTATTGCCATCACGGGAGGGGATTATAAATATAATGTGTCTTATGAATTCACCGGTCTCAACGAAGTGAAGCCCAGAATGATAGAGGAGGCCACGAAGAACGCTCGTGCTGCAGCCGAGAAGTTTGCCAAGGATTCGGACAGTGAACTGGGGAAAATCCGCAATGCCTCGCAAGGGCAGTTCTCCATAAGTGACCGCGATGCCTATACTCCTTATATAAAAAGCGTACGTGTAGTGACTACTGTGAACTATTATTTGAAGAAATAACGAACTCGTCCGCATCTTTCCAAGCGGGAAACTTTAGCCTGAACTCCTGCAGGGAGGAAAGGTTGAGGGAGGCGGTGGCAATCGCCTCTTCGTTGTCGGGCACAGTGGCAAGCACTTCCCCCTTCGGAGAGTAGACCACACTGCCTCCGCTGTGTGGAATGTCTCTGCCGTCCTTGCCGATACGGTTGACACCGCAGACATAACTGATGTTTTCCAGCGCGCGCGCTTGCAGCAGGATGTCCCAGACTTTCCGGCGGGGAATGGGCCAGTTGGCGACGTAAATCAGGAGGTCGTATTCATTGCTCGTATTGCGGCTCCAGACCGGGAAACGAAGGTCATAGCATACAAGCAGCAGTATATTCCAGCCGCGATATCGGATGATGGGACGCCGGTTGCCGGGGGTGAAATGTTCTGTCTCGTGCCCCATCCGGAAGAGGTGGCGTTTGTCGTAATAGTAAGCATTGCCTTCGGGCGTAAGGAAGAATGCGCGGTTGTAGTAGGATGGCTTTCCGCCTTCCGAGGCTGTTTCGCAGGCAATATAGCTGCCGGCAAGAGCAAGCCGGTACTCTTCGGACCATTGGCGCAGTGTTGCGATGGTTTCTCCCGTTGTGGGTTCGGCCAAGCTGGCGGTGTCCATACTAAAGCCGGTGGAGAATGTTTCCGGTAAAACAACAATCTCCGTTGTTCCACGAAGAGTTTCTAACTTCTCGCGGAGACGACGGAGATTTTCTTGTTTATTTTCCCAGACGATGTCTGTTTGCAAGATGCTTATTCGCATGGCATTAATGCTTAATACCTGATTAGATATTTCCTAAATCAAAATTTTCGGGATTTTTTCCTTTAAAGTTCTTGAAGTACAGTTTTATCTCGCGCATATCCTTTTCGATGTCTCCGGTAGGCATGACAGCCTTGGTAGAGGAGATGGTCTTGGAAGGATAATCAATCCCGATAAGCATGATGGGCACTTGTGCTTTAAGTGCTATGTAATAAAAACCTTTCTTCCAGTTGGGATTGGCTTTACGGGTTCCTTCCGGTGTAATAGCCAGGTGGAAATGCTTGCTGTTTGCAAACTTTTCGGTCATTTGGTCCACTAAGGAAGATTTACGTCCCCGGTTCACCGGAATGCCGCCAACGGCTTTGAATATCAGTCCCAGAGGAAAAAAGAACCATTCCTTTTTCATCATGAAACTGGTCTTGCGGCCGATGGCACCATAAAACAATTTACCGATAAATAAGTCCCAATTGGAAGTATGGGGTGCCGCACAAATTACACATTTGTCGTAGTCGGGCACCGTCACGTTTGTCTTCCAGCCCAGCAGGCGATAATAAATGAAGCTATAAAAGGCTTTCTTCATCTTATTTCAGTTTGCCCATTGCGTCAATAATTTCGTCTACTTTTGCATTGAAGTCAGCACGAAGTTTTTTGTAGAAACCTTTTACATTTCCTGGCTCGGTGTGGCTGATGCGGCTTATGAATTCATCTTGCATTTTCAGAATTTCAGCCATCAGTTCATCGGCTTTTTGTTTGTCTGTTCCAGGCACATATAAGCTGTTTACAAGACACTCTGTGAACAATTCACCTGCAATATAGTTTATATTCTTCTTTAGTTCTTTTCTACTTGCCATAATCTTTACGTTTAAAATGAATAATCTGAATTATTTTCGGTAAAGATAATGTTTTTCTTTGTTAGTGTAGAGCAAAAAAGGGTTTTTATGTGTTTTTAATTTAGTAGTTTTGTGGAATTATTCCACAAACTGTGGACACATTCCACAGGGAAAAATGGAGGATGCCACCATGAATAAAGAACTGCCGTCTGCTTTTCTGCTTGATATATAGTTTGTTAGACGTAATGGATGAGATGGTGATAGATTGGCATCGGATTTGCTTTAATAGAAAGAAACAGGGTTAAATTTAATATACAAACAAGCATGAGACAGTCTTTTACGAAAAAAGAATTGAAACTAAAGAAGAAGAGGTTGCTGATGATGGTTGCCTGCATGGCGGTATTGTTGGCAGGTTACGTTATTCTGACTTGGCCTAAGAAGGTGGAATCGGAAGCTCCTACCGTGATTGTGGAATCTGCGGAAAAAGGAGATGTGGAGATATATGGCGAGTACGTGGGACGTATTCGCGCTCAGCAGTTTGTAGAGGTACGTGCGCGTGTGGAAGGGTATTTGGAGAATATGCTTTTCGCAGAAGGAACATATGTCACCAAGAACCAGGTACTTTTTGTGATAAACCAGGACCAGTATAGGGCAAAGGCTGACAAAGCTCGTGCACAGTTAAAGAAGGATGAAGCGCAGGCATTGAAGGCAAAGCGCGATTTGGAGCGTATCCGCCCCCTCTATGCGCAGAACGCTGCCAGCCAGCTGGATTTGGACAATGCCCAGGCTGCTTACGAGACTGCAGAAGCCTCAGTAGCGATGAGCCAGGCCGATTTGGACCAGGCTGAATTGGAATTGGGATATACGTTGGTCCGTTCTCCGCTATCGGGACATATCAGTGAAAGAAATGTGGATTTGGGAACATTGGTCGGACCGGGAGGCAAGTCCTTGCTGGCTACGGTTGTGAAAAGTGATACGGTTCTGGTAGATTTCAGCATGACGGCATTGGATTACCTGAAAAGCAAGGAACGGAATATCGATATAGGGCGTCAGGACTCTACACGTTCCTGGCAGCCGAACATTACGATTACTTTGGCGGATAATACCGTCTATCCTTATAAGGGCTATGTGGATTTTGCCGAACCTCAGGTGGACCCTCAGACCGGAACATTCTCCGTACGTGCAGAAATGCCGAATCCTGACAGAGTGTTGTTGCCGGGGCAGTTTACAAAGGTGAAGCTGTTGCTGGATGTACGTGAGGGTGCTGTCGCCGTTCCTCAAAAGGCAGTTACCATTGAGAAAGGTGGTGCATATATTTTTGTGATGCGCCGGGACTCTACGGTTGAAAAGCGTTTCATTGAGTTGGGACCTGAATTTGGCAACAATTGGGTGGTTGAACGTGGTCTGGCTGCCGGAGAACAAATTGTGACGGAAGGTTTCCACAAGCTGACTCCGGGTATGAAAGTACGTGCCCAGGTTGCCGTTCCTAAAAAGGAGGAAGAACAGACGAGTGATTCTCTGAACAAGCAGGTTGTTTCCGAAACGAAGCAGACTACTCCGACTGAGAATAAATCAAAGGACAACAACCCTTCAAAGTAATGATGTTATGAAAGTAAGTTTCTTTATAGACCGCCCGGTATTCTCGGCGGTGATATCGATTGTGATTGTAATTGTCGGTATCATTGGCCTGACCATGCTGCCGGTAGACCAATATCCGCAGATAACGCCTCCCGTAGTGAAAATCAGTGCTTCCTATCCGGGAGCCAGTGCATTGACTGTTTCGCAGGCGGTGGCAACCCCTATCGAGCAAGAGATAAACGGTACTCCCGGTATGCTGTACATGGAGTCCAACAGTTCTAATTCCGGAGGATTTTCAGCTACGGTCACTTTCGACGTGTCTGCCGACCCGGATTTGGCTGCCGTAGAAATACAGAACCGTGTGAAACTGGCGGAGAGCCGTTTGCCAGCCGAAGTGATTCAGAACGGTATTTCTGTGGAAAAGCAGGCTCCCAGCCAGTTGATGACCATCTGTCTGACTTCCAGTGACCCGAAGTTCGACGAAATTTATTTGAGTAACTTTGCTACTATCAATGTACTCGACTTGTTGCGCCGTATCCCCGGTGTTGGACGTGTTTCCAACATTGGCAGTCGCTACTATGCCATGCAGATATGGGCGTTGCCCGACAAACTTGCCAACTTCGGACTGACGGTGCAGGATTTGCAGAATGCCCTGAAGGACCAGAACCGTGAGTCTGCTGCGGGTGTTTTGGGACAACAGCCGGTGAAGGGACTCGACATTACTATCCCTATCACTACCCAGGGACGCTTAAGTTCGGCAAAGCAGTTTGAGGACATTGTGGTCCGTGCCAATGCCAACGGTTCCATTATCCGTCTGCGCGATGTGGCGCGTGTTTCATTGGAAGCATCTTCATATAGCACAGAGAGTGGCATCAACGGTGAGAATGCTGCCGTTCTCGGTATCTATATGCTTCCCGGGGCCAATGCAATGGAAGTTGCAAAGAGCGTAAAGGCTGCTATGGAGGAAATCAGTGCAAATTTCCCTGAGGGGATGAGTTATGAGATTCCCTTCGACATGACGACTTATATTTCCGAATCCATTCACGAAGTGTACAAGACGTTGTTCGAAGCGCTGATTCTGGTGGTGCTGGTTGTATTTCTATCCTTGCAAAGTTGGCGTGCGACGGTGATACCGATTGTTGCGGTACCTATTTCCCTGATTGGTACCTTCGGTTTCATGCTTATTTTCGGTTTCTCTCTGAACATACTGACTTTGCTTGGATTGATTCTCGCCATCGGTATTGTGGTGGATGATGCCATTGTGGTGGTGGAGAATGTAGAACATCTTATGGAGACGGAGAAATTGAGCCCGTATGAAGCTACCAAAAAGGCGATGAACGGATTGGCAAGTGCCTTGATTGCCACATCGTTGGTGCTCTGTGCCGTGTTTGTGCCAGTAAGTTTCTTGAGCGGAATCACCGGACAGTTATACCGTCAGTTTACCATTACTATCGCCGTTTCCGTATTGCTTTCTACGGTAGTGGCCCTGACGCTTAGTCCCGTCATGTGTTCGCTCATATTGAAGCCCGACAGTGGAAAGAAAAAGAACATAGTTTTCCGCAAAATCAATGAATGGCTGAACTTGGGCAATCACAAATACGTGGCTGTCATTAACCGGGTCATCAGGAATCCCCGCCGCTTGATGAGTGCGTTCGGCCTGGTACTGGTTGCCATTTTCATTATCCACCGGTTGGTGCCTACCAGCTTCCTGCCGGTAGAAGACCAGGGCTATTTTAAGATAGAGTTGGAGTTGCCGGAAGGTGCTACTTTGGAGCGAACCCGTGTGGTGACCGACCGTGCCGTGCAATACTTGGAGAAGAATCCCTATGTGGCCTATGTGCAGAACGTGACGGGTAGCAGCCCCCGTGTGGGTAGCAACCAGGCACGCAGTGAGCTGACGGTTATTCTGAAACCGTGGGAAGAGCGTAAGGGGATTTCCATCGATAAGATAATGGAGAATGTGGAGAAGGATTTGAAGGAATATCCCGAATGCAAGGTCTATCTTTCCACGCCTCCGGTCATTCCGGGATTGGGTACCTCGGGAGGTTTCGAAATGCAGCTTGAGGCGCGTGGAGAGGCGACGTTTGACAACTTGGTGCAGGCGGCAGATACGCTGATGTATTATGCCCAGAAGCATAAGGAGCTGACGGGGCTTTCATCATCCTTGCAGTCTGAAATACCGCAACTTTATTTTGATGTGGACCGTGATAAGGTGAAAATGCTGGGTGTGCCCCTGGCGGATGTATTCTCTACCATGAAGGCCTATACCGGTTCAGTATATGTGAATGACTTCAATATGTTCAACCGTATATATAAGGTGTATATCCAGGCCGAGGCTCCTTATCGTGAGCATAAGGACAATATCAACTTGTTCTTTGTAAAGGCAAAAGACGGAGTGATGGTGCCGCTTACTTCCTTGGGAAATGCCTCTTATACCACCGGTCCGGGCAGTATCAAGCGTTTCAATATGTTTACCACTGCCGTCATCCGCGGTTCTGCGGCACAAGGCTACAGTTCCGGCCAGGCAATGGAGATTATGGAGCAGATTGCACGTAACCACTTGCCGGACAATATCGGTCTGGAGTGGAGTGGCCTTTCCTATCAGGAAAAGAAGGCGGGAGGACAGACGGGTCTTGTGCTTACGCTGGTATTCCTTTTCGTATTCCTCTTTTTGGCTGCGCAATATGAAAGTTGGACGGTGCCTATCGCTGTATTGCTTTCACTGCCGGTTGCCGCTTTGGGTGCCTATCTGGGCGTTGTGATATGCGGATTGGAGAATGATATTTATTTCCAGATCGGCTTGGTGATGCTGGTGGGGCTTGCGGCAAAGAATGCCATTTTGATTGTGGAGTTTGCCAAGGTGCAGGTTGACAAGGGAGGAGACTTGATACAGTCTGCCATCCATGCTGCCCAACTCCGTTTCCGGCCTATCCTGATGACTTCCCTCGCCTTTGTATTGGGAATGCTTCCTATGGTGTTGGCAAGCGGACCGGGCTCGGCGAGCCGTCAGGCCATCGGTACGGGTGTTTTCTTCGGAATGATATTTGCCATTGTATTCGGTATTGTGCTTGTACCGTTCTTCTTTGTCCTGGTATACAAGACAAAAGCCAAAGTGCAGCATAAGATTAAGAAAGACTGATTTTAAAGACAACGTTTATGAAAAGAAAGAACATATATATTATTTTGTTGCTGAGTATGTTTGCCCTTACCTCATGCAAGGTGGGCAAGAGCTATGTGCGTCCGGAGATGGCATTGCCGGATAGCCTGGCACAGCAGCAGGATAGCATGAGCATAGCCGATGAACAGTGGCAGGCAGTTTATACGGACAGCACGCTGCGTGCTTTGATAGACCGTGCTCTGGAATATAACAAAGACATGCTGATTGCAGCTTCCCGTGTCAAGGAGATGGCTGCCCAAAAACGTATCAGTGTTGCCAACCTTCTGCCGCAGCTCACCGGAAAGGTGGAGGCTGAGCGCGAGGTGGAGATTTACGGTGGTCATAGCCGTGATGTAGGCAATACTTACGAAGCCAAGGCGTTGCTCTCTTGGGAACTGGACCTTTGGGGAAACTTGAGATGGAAAAAAGTGGCTGCTGTGGCCGAATATTTGCAAAGTGTGGAGGCGCAGCGTGCGTTGCGCATGACCATCGTTGCCGAAGTGGCGCAGGCTTATTATGAGCTGGTAGCCCTTGATACGGAACTGGAGATTGTGCGCCAGACACAAAAGGCGCGTGAAGAGGGAGTGCGCTTGGCGCGTATCCGTTTTGAAGGAGGGCTGACCTCGGAGACCTCTTATCAACAGGCTCAAGTGGAGTTGGCTCGTACGGCTACTCTTGTTCCGGATTTGGAACGCCGTATCTCTCTGAAAGAAAATGATATATCCTTCCTTGTGGGGGAATTCCCTACCCGTATCAAGCGTGTCAATTTTCTGCAGGAACTGGATGTGCCGGAGTCCTTACCGGTAGGTCTGCCTTCGGATTTGTTGGAACGTCGCCCCGATGTCCGTGCGGCAGAGCAGCAGTTGAAGGCTGAACATGCCAGAGTGAAAGTTGCTTATACCAATATGTTCCCCCGTCTGGCCCTGACCGGACAATTTGGATTGGAAAGTGATGTGTTGTCCAATTTTCTGGAATCCCCCTATTCCTTATTGAATGGGGCGGTCTTGGCACCGCTTTTCGGTTGGGGAAAGAACCGTGCTGCATTGAATGCACAGAAGGCTTCTTTTGAAGCCGAAGTGCATAGCTATGAAAAGACAGTGCTGAATGCTTTTAAGGAAGCGAAGAATGCCATTGTGGATTTCAATAAGATAAAGGAGGTCTACCAACTGCGTGCCAAACTTGAACGTTCTGCCAAGGGATATGTGGATTTGGCACAGTTGCAATACATCAACGGCGTCATCAATTATATGGATGTGCTCGATGCCCAGCGTGGTTATTTCGATGCCCAAATAGGGGTGAGCAATGCCATCCGCGACGAACTTATTGCCATGGTAAATGTCTATAAGGCATTGGGGGGTGGCTGGCAAACCGAATGACGTGTGATTAAAGAAGACAGCAAGGGCGTGTATGTATCGAAATATTTGATGGTATATACACGCCCTTGTTCTATAATTGGCTTATTTCATCTAGGATTCTGTATTTAGAGTCTCCTTGTTTTCTTTCTTTTCCTTTGCCTTTTCTACTTCAAGAGCTACGTTTACGGCATTCATGCCTTTAAGGCCACGTTCGAGGTCGAACGTCACAATATTGTTTTCTGCTATATCTGTCAGCACATTATTAATGTGGAAAAAGTATTTTTCGACCCCGGATAAGTCCTTGATGAAGCCGAAGCCTTTCGATTCATTGAAAAACTCGATACGTCCTCTGCGGATGACCGGTTCTTCCTTGTCTTTTTTGGGAGTTGATATGACGATTTCTTCCAGCTTTATTTCTTCTTTGGGAGTGTTTTCTGCCGGAGGAGTAGAGGTTATCATGCCGTTTTCGTCAACATAGGCAATCATATCTTCAAAGCTATTGGCTTTGTTGGATAGTTTTTTTTCTTCTTTCTTTTTTTGTTTTTCAGCTCGTCGGGCGAGTCTTTTCTTTTCATTTTCACGCTTGTCTGCGGAGATGGATTTGGCCATGTATTTTTATTTATTGAGTTATAAAAAAAGCAGGGGGTATTGCTACAACACCTCCTGCTTTTGTCAGTAGTTAAGAATATTAATATCTTCTAGAGTTGTAACCGCCTCTTCTGTCGCGATTGCCGCCATTGGAAGGTCTTTCTTCGCGGGGGCGTGCCACGTTTACCGAGATTTGTTTGTGGTCAAATTCAGCACCGTTCAATTCGTCAATGGCTTTTTGGCCTGCTGCATCGTCCGGCATTTCTACGAAACCGAAACCTCTGGATCTTCTTGTTTCTCTGTCTGTAATGATTCTTGCAGAAGAAACTTCTCCGTACTCTGAAAATAAATCGTTTAAGTCAGCGTCTGTTGTGCTGAAATTTAAACCTGAAATGTAAATGTTCATTTGAAATTTTAATTAATTGTAATTATTAAATTGGAGTATGGAGAATAATTATGGAAGAGACCGCCTAATAATAGTTGTATATTAAAAGAAGAACAATGCGATAACGACTCGTAACTCAAACTTTGCGGCAAAGATAACACAATAAATCAGTTAATTGCTTTCTTCTCCTTTTTATTTTAGGATAAAAAACGATAAATGTCATTTTATACATTATTTCGGCCTCTCGTTTGCATATCTTACGAAAAAAAGCGAAATTTGCGACGCTTTTAAACGGAACTTTACTAACACCTTTAAATAATTAAGAGAAATGACTAAAAGTGCATTGCAAATTGCAAGGGCTGCCTATCAGCCCAAACTTCCGAAAGCGCTGAAAGGAACTGTTAAGGCTGCAGAAGGCGCAGCTACTCAGTCTGTTGCTGACCAGGAAGAAATCAAGAAATTGTTCCCCAATACGTACGGAATGCCTTTGATTAAGTTTGAAACTACCGATGAGGTGGTTAACTTCCCCGCAATGAACGTGGGTGTTATCCTTTCCGGTGGACAGGCTCCTGGCGGTCACAATGTGATTTCCGGTATTTTCGACGGTATCAAGAAGCTGAACAAAGACAGCAAATTGTATGGCTTTATTCTGGGTCCTGGCGGCTTGGTTGACCATAATTATATGGAACTGACTGCTGACATCATTGATGAATACCGCAATACGGGTGGTTTTGACATCATCGGTTCGGGCCGTACCAAGCTGGAAAAGGAAGAACAGTTTGAGAAAGGTTATGAAATCCTGAAAGAACTCGGCATCAAGGCATTGGTTATCATCGGTGGCGATGACTCCAACACTAATGCTTGCGTACTGGCTGAATACTATGCTGCCAAGAATTATGGCGTGCAGGTAATAGGTTGCCCCAAGACCATCGACGGTGACTTGAAGAATGATATGATTGAAACTTCTTTCGGTTTCGATACTGCTTGCAAGACTTACTCTGAAGTAATCGGCAACATCCAACGTGACTGTAACTCTGCTCGTAAATACTGGCACTTCATCAAGTTGATGGGACGTTCCGCTTCTCATATCGCTTTGGAATGTGCATTGCAGGTTCAACCCAATATGTGTATCATCTCTGAAGAGGTTGAAGCTAAGGATATGTCTTTGGACGACATCGTGACCAGCATTGCCAAGGTCGTTGCTGAACGTGCAGCCCAGGGTAACAACTTCGGTACGGTTCTTATCCCCGAAGGATTGGTTGAATTCATCCCGGCCATGAAGCGTCTGATTGCTGAGTTGAACGACTTCCTTGCTGCCAATGCAGAAGAGTTTGCTCAAATTAAGAAATCTCACCAACGCGATTATATCATCCGTAAACTCTCTCCGGAGAATGCGGTCATCTACGCAAGCTTGCCCGAAGGCGTGGCTCGCCAGTTGTCTCTGGACCGCGACCCGCACGGAAACGTACAGGTATCTCTGATTGAAACAGAAAAGTTGCTGTCCGAAATGGTTGGCACTAAGCTGGCTCAGTGGAAAGAAGAGGGCAAGTTCGTAGGCAAGTTTGCTGCACAGCACCACTTCTTCGGTTACGAAGGACGTTGCGCTGCTCCGTCTAACTTCGACGCTGACTACTGCTACTCTTTGGGTTATGCAGCATCTGCATTGATTGCTAACGGAAAGACCGGTTACATGTCTTCTGTACGCAACACTACTGCTCCTGCCGAAGAATGGATTGCAGGCGGTGTGCCCATCACTATGATGATGAACATGGAACGTCGCCACGGTGAAATGAAGCCAGTTATCCAGAAGGCTCTGGTGAAGCTGGACGGTGCTCCGTTCAAGGCATTCGCTGCTCAGCGTGACCGTTGGGCTATGGAAACAGACTACGTTTATCCAGGCCCTATCCAGTACTTCGGTCCGACAGAAGTTTGCGACCAGGCTACGAAGACTTTGCAGCTGGAGCAGGCTAAATAAGTTGATGCATCAACAAGTTGACAATAAAACGGAGGGGCGGTTCATTCCGCCCTTTCTTTTCCTTTGCTCATGGCAACCAAGACCTCCACAAATATCCGGCGTAAAACTACTGCCGCCCGTCGTTCTTCCTCTCCGCGGAGCAAGAAGAAAATGCAGCCACGTACCATGCCCGTATGGTTGCGCAATCTTTTGGCGGTCTGTATCATTCTTGTTTTTTCTACCGGCTTTTACTGGTTTTTCATTCGTCCTTATGCTTATCGCTGGAAGCCTTGTTATGGTCAGAAAGGTTACGGTGTATGTATGCCTTGCAACTATGAGGTGCATGGCATAGACATATCCCACTATCAGGGAAAGATAGATTGGGAACTCCTGACACATAATAGAGAAGCCCAATTTCCCATTCACTTTATTTTTCTGAAAGCTACCGAAGGCGGCGATCATGGTGACGATACGTTTACGCAGAACTTCGGCCAGGCGCGTAAATACGGTTTTATCCGTGGTGCCTATCATTATTTTATCCCTAAGACCGATGCCCGCAAGCAAGCCGATTTCTTTATCCGTACCGTGCAGCTGGCAAAGGGAGACCTGCCTCCCGTACTTGATGTGGAGACTACCGGCAAGCAGTCACCGCAGGAACTTAAAACGGCAGTCAAGACTTGGCTGGATAGGGTAGAGGCGCATTACGGCGTAAAGCCTATTCTTTATACTTCCTATAAATTCAAGAAACGCTATCTCAGCGATTCCATTTTCAATGCTTATCCTTATTGGATAGCCCATTATTATGTAGATTCCGTGCGTTATGAGGGCAAGTGGCACTTTTGGCAGCACACGGATGTAGGCACTGTGCCCGGTATTGAAGAAGAGGTGGATTTGAACGTCTTTAATGGTACAATGGAGGAACTTTTGGAGCTTACGTTGAAAACTCCTTGTATAGAACGCTAAAGGTCAACTTTAGCTTCCTGATATTGACCTTTAGCTTTTTAGTATTGACCTTTATTATTTTTGGAATTTCACTGCTGCCCACCGGTTCTTCTCACGATGGTGGACAAAGTGCAGCCCGTTGCGTTCGGCTTCTTCGCGGATGACGGGAATGTCATCTATGTAGAAACCGCTCATCAACAATTCCGCTCCGGGATTCATGCGGGCTATGTAGTGCTTCATATCTGCCAGGAGGATATTGCGGTTGATGTTGGCGATAACCATATCAAAAGGACCTTTGCTTTCCAGAGAGGAGGCATCGCCTTGGGATACGGCAATATTGTCCACTCCATTCAATTCTATATTTTCGAGGGAGTTGCGCACACACCATTCATCTATGTCGATAGCTGTACAAGGGGAGGCTCCACGCATGCGTGCCAGTATGGCAAGGATGGAAGTCCCACAACCCATATCGAGCAATGCTTTGCCTTGCAGGTCACTATCCAGCAGTTCGCCTATGATGAGGCTTGTTGTCTCGTGGTGCCCTGTGCCGAATGCCATTTGCGGATTGATGACGATGTCATATTCTGCTTGTGGGACATCGTTGTGAAAAGTGCTGTGAATGACACAACGGTCTCCGATAACGATGGGCTGGAAGAAGTTCTTCTCCCATTCCTCGTTCCAGTCTTTGTCTTCGGCTTCTACGAAATTATATTCTATCTGTGTATCGGGCAGAGGGAAGTCTGCAAGTGCTTCTTTGAGTAGAGATTCGTTATACAGCTCTTTCTGTATATAGGCAGTGATACCGTCGGTCTGCTCAACAAAACTTTCAAAGCCAGCTTCACCCAAGACTCCGGAAAGTACATCGTTGACTATTTCTGTGCACGGAACAGTGCGGAATGTAAATTCTAAATATTTCATCGGAATATGATTGTTTGTTAAATGCAGAAGAAGATTTTAAAGAACAAATCTATTTCTGCGTATCTTTGTTTTCACACTGCAAAGGTAATGTAAACCGAGGGCAGAATAAAATGAACTTGTTCATTTTTTATGCGGAAGTGCCGCTTGCCTCGTCAAAAGGCGGGGTATTTAGGGAATTCCCTATAAATCTTTGGGGAAAATCTGCTGCATGGGATAAAATCCGGCGTTATCTTTGTGACGTGAAGAAATAGATAAACGTAAAATCCATAAACCAAACTAATATGAAAAAGATTGTTTTTTTATCGCTTTTTGCCTTGTGCCTCCCATGGACACTGGTGGCACAAAGTATAGATGACGACCTTTACTACACTCCTTCCAAGAATAAGGAAGAGAAAAAAGAAGAGGTGAAGCAGGAGAAGAAAGTCGCTGCTCCCGTAGAAGAGATTGTAGTAAAGTCGAATGTACCGACCACTGTCTATTCATCGCCGGGAAGCACTACTGTTGTAGTAAAAGACCGTAAGGGAAACACCCGCGATGTGGACGAATATAACCGCCGTTATGACTCCCGCGACAATGATTTCGTGATGGAGAACGATACCCTTTACATCAATGAAAAAGAAGATGACGGCCTGGACGGCGAATGGGTGAACGGTGAATTTGAAGGTTCGCAGGATGATTACGAGTATGCTACCCGTATCATCCGTTTCCGTAATCCCCGTTATGCCATCAGCATCAGCAGCCCGCTATATTGGGATGTGGTCTATGGCTTGAATTCCTGGGATTGGAACGTGTATACCGACGGATTATATGCATATGCTTTCCCTACATTCACCAACCGCTTGTGGTGGGATTGGCGCTATAACTCTTATGGTTGGGGCGGCTATCCTTACTATGGCTGGGGATGGAACAGCTGGTACGGTCCGAGCTGGAGCTTTGGCTGGGGCGGCTGGTACGGCGGTGGCTGGTGGGGACATCATCATCACCATCACTATCATCCCGGATATTATCCCGGTGGCGGTGGTCATTGGGGAGGCGGCCATTGGGGAAATGCATATACCAATAGACGTTCTTATGGTCCGAGCCGTTCTTCTTATGCCGGAAACAGAGTATCGTCCTCTACTTCCCGCCGTTCTTCTACTGTAAATGGAGGGCAGACTGTACGTCGTAGCAGTACTACTTCCGGTCAAGTGAGACGTAGCAGTACCGGTACGTCAACCCGTCGGGTGGTAGGCACAAGAAGTTCGTCTACAGTTCGTTCAAGTTCTTCTGCAACTCGCTCAAGTGTAAACCGTTCGAGTGCGGCTTCTACCCGCCGTTCCACTTACACCCGTCCAAGCAGTACGCGTAGTAGCTCATATAATAGTAGCGTAGAAGGAGTTCGTAGCAGTCGTTCTTCCGGTGTACGCTCTTCTGTTGGAACTTCCACTCGTAGCAGGACTTCATCGACTTATAACAGAGGTTCAAGCGCCGCACCGGCACGCAGCTACTCCAATGACAACAATCGTAGCAGCAATCGTTCATATTCTGCTCCAGTACGTTCATCCAGTAGCACCCGTTCTTCTTCCAGCTTCTCTTCAGGCAGTAGCTCACGTTCCAGTTACTCCAGTGGTGGTGGCGGTGGTGCCAGTCGTTCCAGTGGCGGCGGTGGTTCCAGAAGACGGTAAGTATAAGTATGTTTTAATCTAACAAGACTAAGAATTATGAAGAAGATAACCATGATAGCCCTTGCTATGTTTACAGCTGTAGGCGCAGGGGCACAGACAATATATGATGCAACGAATATTGCACAGAAGGAATTGAATGGAACCGCCCGTTTTGTCGGAATGGGCGGAGCTATGGGAGCATTGGGTGGTGATATTTCTACCATAGGAACCAATCCTGCCGGTATCGGTATTTATCGTAGCAATGATGCTATGCTTACCTTTGGCTATTCAATGACGGGCACAGAAAGCAATTATGTAGGTAATAAATTTGAAACGAACAAGAACCGCTGGAGTTTTGATAATGCCGGTTTTGTGATAGCTTCGAAGATAGGCAATCATACTCCTTTGCGGTATGTGAATTTTGGTTTTAATTACCACAAATCAAAGTCATTCTATAAGAATATGACGATGCAGGGGGTGATGGGAAGCATAGATAATCAATATGTATCTCAAGTGCGGAGTATGGCGCAGCAGGCTACGGATGCAGCTTATGCGTTCTATCATCGTCCTCAATATGATTACCCGGATCAAGGAGCTTATTTGGACTATGGTCGCAAGGATATTTATCAACATAATTATGCTGGATGGCTGGGGACTATGGGGTATCAAGGTGCACTTGTTCTTGAGGATATAGAAAGTGAGGACTATAATACTTATCTTCCTTATATTCCTTCCGAAGCGGATGCTTATTTCTTGTCGCGTGAGCGTGGCGGTATTGACCAATATGATTTCAATATCTCCTTCAATATAAATGACCGTTTTTACTTTGGTGTTACTCTGGGTGCTTACGATGTGGATTACAACAAATATTCTCTCTATAATGAAATGTATGCCTACAAATGGGAGGGCGACGGGCAGATTTATGAGGAAGGCTACTCTTTGGAGAGCTTTAACCGTATACACGGTTCGGGTTTCGACTTCAAATTCGGTGCCATCTTCCGGCCGATTGAGGATTCTCCGCTTCGTATAGGTTTGGCTGTGCATACTCCTACTTATTACAAACTGACTTATACTACGGGAGCGTTGCTGACTTCGGATTTGTTTTTACCGAATGAGGCTGGGGATGAAACTCTTACTCGTACCACTGTGGATACTTATTCTGCATTAGGCGGTAGAGATATGGACCGTGATTTTAAGCTGCAAACCCCGTGGGTATTTAATGCAAGTTTGGGCTATACAGTCGGTAATAATCTGGCTTTGGGAGCTGAATATGAATATGAGGACTACTCAAGCATGAAGTTCAAATATCCTGAAGGTGACGAGATGGCATGGGAAACGGGTGAGGCTGACCTCTGTATGAAGGGGGTAAGTACGCTTCGTTTAGGAGCAGAATACAAGCCGATACCTGCTTTCTCTCTGCGTGCCGGTTACAATTACAGTACTGCAGCCTATAAAAAGGATGCTATTAAGGCATTGCCTTCCAATTCTATAAATACAGATACGGATTTTGCCAATAGCAAATCGATGAATACTTTCACTTTAGGTATCGGTTATCGCTTTTCTTCGTTTTATGCGGATTTGGCTTATAAATTCGATACTTATAAATCTGATTTCTATCCGTTTTATAATGATATAAACGGCTTGGTAACACCGCCAACAACGGAAGTTACCAACACTCGCAGTAAAGTGCTATTTACATTGGGCATGCGTTTTTAGAAGAACAATTTTCATTGCAGATAACCTTTCATTGTCAATACCTTAGGGTATAAAAGAACTCCCCGGAATGTACAAATACATTTCGGGGAGTCTTGTGTTATAGGGGAGGGATTACAGATACCATGCCACGCCAAATGAATAGGGAGATACTTCCGGTCCCTTGTCTTTCTGGAATAATCCGTATGTGGAGTAGCGCAGGTAAATGCCGATATTACCATAACCGGCTTGTGCCAGCAGGTTTATGCCGACGGGCTGCACATACATACCTTTGCCTACGGTTTTCTTCTTGCCTCCGTTGATGTGTGAGAATGACTTCACGCTGTGACGTATCTCAAATTCGGGACCGGCATTGAAGAACACTTTGTTTCTTCCCACTCTTTGCTGCCATTCCATCAATACGGGTACACGGAAGAAGAAATGGCGCAGACGGCTTTTATTGTAACTGGTGTCTTCGTTGCCTGCGGTGAAGATGCTGGTTCCGTTTTCCTTCAGCAAGGCATAGTTACCGTCGATATTGAAAGAACGGTATCCCCAGCTGACTCCCAGGTTGATTCCCCAATGCGGGTTCTTCTTGAAGTTGTGATATACGGAGAGGATGTTGAAGCCGAATTCCCATGACTTGGATAAGTCGAGTCCCATCTTGTCGCTTGCTCCGAAGGAAAGGAAGTCGTTAGCCAGCCGGCTGTAGCCAATATACAGACCGGAACAGTGCGGTTCGTAAGCATTGTATCTTCTCTTTTTGGGGATGAATGGCAGGGCGTCGAGGAAAGTGCGCTTGTCTGCATCCACTTTCTCGAGATAGACTCCTTCATAAATTTGTACTTCTTTCTTTTCTCCGTCTTCCAACTGCTCTTCGTACACCTTGATGCGCATGTCTCCTTTTCCTTTCCGGATGATGATGGAGTCGCCTTGTGTCTGTACTGTAGCTTTCTGTTCAGGGTCAGTCTGTTGTTGTGCTGCCATGCGGCCGGCCGGCACAGCAAGCAGGCAGGCCAAAATCATAATTCTGGTTTTCATATCGTATATTGTTTTTAGTGTTATTCCGATTTGTAAAGCATATCCATCATTTCCTTTTCACTGAGCAGACCCTCTATGTAAATCAAAGTGCCCATGGAGTCTTTTCCTATCTTGAAAATGATGTAGCGGTTCAGCTTCTTTCCATTGCGTTCCACCTCTTTCAGTTGGTAATAAGCGCTGCGCAGCACACCGCTTTCCATTACCTCCTGCGCCTTCTTTGCGTTATCTTGCTTGTCGTGTACAATGGCCTGCTGAATTTCCCGGCGATAGGGGGATACATTCTTGAACACAAGGCTCTTGTAGGTAGTCATGCGGTAAGATTTCAGGATACTGCCGTTCAGTTCTACCCTGGTCACGTCCTTTTGCTCGCCATACTTGCTGAATAGGTCGGCTATTTGCAGTCTCTCTTGTGCATGTACAAAGGCTGGCAGGCAAATCAGCAGGGAAAAGAGGCACAGACTACGTATGCAAATCAGTATAGATGTTTTCATAACCTTGTTATATTAGTGTTGAAACAGTAAGTTGCTTAAATCTTCATCCGTGAAGCTGGCGTTCTGCAGGGCTTCTAGTGCTTTGGCTTCCACCAGTTTCTCGTCTGTATACCGCTGGCCGTCGATGACGACATAATTTTCGGGAACACCGGAAAGCGGAAATATAATCTTAGCTACCCCGAGAAGCAGGAGCAATCCGGCGGCAATGCCGCTGACAGCATAGAATGTGCGATAGAGGCGGGAAGGCTTTCGCTGTGTGGGTACTTCCTTTGCCGATTCTGTTGTTACGGATTTTTCCTCTGTCGGTTCTGCCATTGAAGTTGCTTCCCGGTTCAGATAAGCGAATAGCGGGCGGTACGTTTGCAGGTGCTCCGGCACTTCCTCTTCGGTAAAGAAACGGCGCAGTTCACGCTCTTCTTCGCAGGAAGTTTCCCCTTCGAAATATTTATCCAGCAGTTCATCTATCTTCATGGCTCATTTCTCCTTTCTTTTCTTTCTTGTATGGTTCGCAGGTAAACGTCTCTCACTTTCTTCCGGGCTCTTGACAGATTGCTGCGGATGGCTTCCGGTCCGCATCCCGTGATTTCGGCGATTTCGTCCGTTTCGTATCCTTCGATGTCCTTCATCCGCATGATGGTGCGTTGAAGATTGGGCAGCGAGTCGATGATTTCGTGCATCAGACGGATTTCATCTTTGATTTCCAACAGCCGTTCCGGTGTTCCGGTGGGGGATGCCGCCTGCACTATGTCGAGAGATAGGGTGTCGTTGCGTTTGCAGCGCCACATATCTATACAGATGTTGTGCGTCAACGTCATGGCAAATGCTTCGATGCTCCGGTATTGCTCCAGTTCAAGCCTTTTGTTCCATAGCTTGAGCAGTACCTCCTGGACGGCATCTTCTGCATCCTCCGGTTCGTCGGTCAACTTCCGTGCATAGTTCAACAGCTTGGCACGGAGTGGAAGAACGGTTATTTTGAATTCTTTGAGTTCCATTTACACAGATAAGACGAATGGGAAATACAAACGTGACATTGTAAAGTGAAAAAAGTTGGAATAAAAAAAGGGACTTACTAACATTAGCAGTCCCTTTTCTTCACATTACTATAAAAGTATAGGATTATTTCTTGAAATAGCGGTTGTACAGACCTTCGAAACCTTTACCGTGACGGGCTTCGTCCTTAGCCATTTCGTGAACGGTATCATGGATAGCGTCGAGGTTCAATGCTTTGGCACGGGTAGCGATACGCTTCTTGTCTTCGCATGCACCTGATTCTGCGTTCATTCTCTTTTCGAGGTTTGTCTTGGTGTCCCATACGCAGTCACCCAGCAGTTCAGCGAATTTAGCAGCGTGTTCTGCTTCTTCCCAAGCGTAACGCTTGAAAGCTTCTGCAACTTCAGGATAGCCTTCACGGTCTGCCTGGCGGCTCATTGCCAAGTACATACCAACTTCTGTACATTCGCCCATGAAGTGGTTGTTCAGGTCTTTAATCATTTCGTCGTCGCAACCTTTGGCTACGCCGATTACGTGTTCGTCGGCAAATACCAGCGGGCCGTCAGCTGTTGCTTCTTCAACTTCTACGAACTTGCTTGCGGGAGCTTTACACAATGGGCACTTTTCGGGAGCTGCATCTCCTTCGTATACGTAACCGCATACAGTACATCTAAATTTTTTCATTTTCTCTCAGATTTTAATTAGTTGAATTAGTTATTCTTTGTTGTTCTTAAACGTTCTTCTTCTATGCAATGTTTACAGATTCCTTTATAATAGTAGTGGATTTCCTGCACATCGTGCCCGTCCATATCCATGTCGACCACCTTCTTGACGTTGTTATTGCACATCAAGTCATAAATCTTTCCGCAACGCTTGCACAAGAAATGGCCGTGCGGGCTGGTATCGGCATCATAACATGTGTTACGCTCGTCGATAGTCAGGGTTTGTGCGGCACCTTGCTCGCTCAGTAGTTTCAAGGTATTGTATACCGTTGTTTTAGACAGTGTCGGTATGGAGGGAGACAGTGCCGTATAGATTTCATCCACCGTGGGATGCGTACGATGCTCTATCAAGTAATTCATGATGGCTATGCGCTGTACTGAAGGCTTGATATTATGATTCTGCAATCGTTTTACTACATCCATATAATCTAAAGTTTCAAACTTGTAATTATTACATTTTTAATTCACTTGCAAAGATAGGAAGTTCCTATAATTCTCCAAAAGATTTTTGGAAAATTTTTAGTTGCGGTCATTAAAATTGTTTATATATGTTCCTCTTCTTGTAGGCAGGTTGCCGTATTTTTGCCATAAAAGCGAAGGCAGGATGCACCCGGCTTCAGTCGGTTTCTCGTGCCGATATAGAGAAAACGTTTTTCTCTTATCTCTCTTAATCAGAATTTTGCCGTATCTTTGCACCGAATAAATAATATAGCATCCTTATGAATTACGGATATGTAAAAGTAGCGGCGGCTGTGCCCCGTGTCAAGGTGGCTGACTGTAAGTTCAATGCCTCAGAGATTGAAAAAGAGATTATTATAGCCGACGGGAAAGGTGTGCAAATCATTGCTTTCCCCGAGTTGTGCATTACCGGATATACCTGTGGCGACCTCTTTGCCCAACAACTTCTGCTCGAAGAGGCAGAAATGGGATTGATACAGATTCTGAACAATACGCGCCAGATGGATATTATCTCGATATTGGGCATGCCCGTCGCACTGAACGGCGTGTTGCTGAATGCGGCGGTTGTCATTCAGAAGGGGAGAGTGCTGGGCGTTGTCCCGAAGACTTATCTTCCCAATTATAAGGAGTTTTATGAGAAGCGCTGGTTTACTTCCGCATGTGATGTGGCAGAAAACAGTGTGCGCCTTTGCGGGCAGATTATTCCGATGGGGAGAGACCTGCTGTTCGAAACGGCGGATACCACTTTCGGAGTGGAGATATGCGAGGACTTGTGGGCACCCATACCGCCCAGCTCCACGCTGGCGCTGCAAGGTGCGGAAATCTTGTTCAATCTTTCGGCCGACAATGAAGGTATCGGCAAGCACAATTATCTGCGCTCGCTCATCAGCCAGCAGTCGGCACGATGCATTGCCGGTTATGTATTCAGCTCATGCGGTTTCGGAGAATCCACTACGGATGTGGTGTTTGCCGGCAACGGACTGATTTATGAGAACGGGACTCTGCTGGCGGCAAACGAACGCTTCTCTTTCGAAGGGCAGGTGGTCATCAGTGAAATTGATGTGGAACACTTGCGTACGGAGCGCCGGGTGAATACGACCTTCGCGGCTTGCCATGCAAATTGTGTTTCGGCCCTTCCGGTACGAATCTCTACGGAGTATGTCAACAGCAGGGATTTGAACCTAACACGTACTTTTGAACCGCATCCATTTGTTCCGCAGGGGATAGCGTTGGACGAACGCTGTGAGGAGGTATTCTCCATCCAGGTGTCCGGACTGGCGCAACGTCTGGTGCATACTAAAGCGAAGAGTGCCGTTATCGGCATTTCGGGTGGACTGGATTCTACGCTGGCGCTGCTGGTTTGCGTAAAGACTTTCGATAAGTTGGGATGGTCCCGCCAGGGTATTGTCGGTGTCACCATGCCGGGATTCGGAACGACCGACCGTACTTACACGAATGCCATCGACCTGATGAACTCCCTCGGTGTGACTGTCCGCGAAGTCAGTATCAAGGAGGCCTGCATACAGCATTTCAAAGACATAGACCATGATGTCCATGTGCACGACGTGGTTTACGAGAATGCGCAGGCACGGGAGCGTACCCAAATCTTGATGGATATTGCCAACCAGACCTGGGGAATGGTTATCGGTACGGGCGACCTTTCGGAACTTGCTTTAGGATGGGCCACTTACAACGGCGATCACATGTCGATGTACGGTGTGAATGCCAGCGTCCCCAAGACTCTGGTGAAGCACTTGGTGAAATGGGTGGCAGAGCATGATATGGACGATGCTTCACGTGCTACCTTGCTCGATATTGTGGATACTCCCATCAGCCCGGAACTGATTCCGGCAGATGAGAACGGTAATATCCAGCAGATTACCGAGGATTTGGTGGGGCCGTATGAGCTTCACGACTTCTTCCTTTATTACTTCCTGCGCTGCGGTTTCCGTCCTTCCAAGATATTTTTCCTGGCAGCACGCACATTCAAGGGGATGTATGATGAAGAAACCATCAAAAAATGGTTGCAGACTTTCTGCCGTCGTTTCTTCAACCAGCAGTTCAAGCGTTCCTGTTTGCCGGATGGTCCGAAGGTGGGCAGTATCTCTCTGAGTCCGCGCGGTGATTGGAGAATGCCGAGCGATGCTTCGTCGGAGATGTGGCTAAGGGAGGTGGAAGGACTCTAATTCTTTACTTCGGGTATTCCGTAATATCGATATGGGTATTTGATGACTGCATCTTGTTTGCATTCTTGCTGCATGTATTTTGCAGTGCGACTGCAAACGTGTTGCAGTATCACTGCATAACTGTTGCAGTCGTACTGCATATCGGTGTGCAGTGCCACTGCATACATTTTGCAGTAATAAGCTGTTGATTAATAACTAGTTGTAAAAGTAGGGATATGCTGCGTGTATGGAAAAGTGCAGCTTAGTTTCGTTTCCCGTAGTATCGTTTGTAGATTTTTTTGTATTCCTTTCCCTTTTTGAAACTATCCAGCCATGTGTTGAGGCTGTCCAGCAGGATAGGGGACTGTTTGCTTACTCCCCAGGAATAGAATTGCGTGAAGCTGATGGCGGTATTGATGTCTATTTGAGGAATGCTGTCGGCTGCGGTACGGGCAATGCTTTCGTCGCATACGGCATAGTCGATGTCTCCATGGGCTACCAAGGCAATCAGTTGTTCGGAACCGTACTTCTCTATTTCCTCAACGTAGATGGTGTCGCCTATCTCATTTCCCAGGTTGCGGATGCGTAGTATGGAAGGGGAGCCTTTCACTACGTGCAGTGTCTTTCCAGCCAGGTCCAGTTGGCTTTTGATGAATAATGACGAGTCGGAAATATTCTCAAGCTTGCGTTGCACCAGCACTTGCTTGTTCAGCACAATAGGGGTGGTAAGCAGCAAGGAGTCTTTCAGCTCACTGGTGGCGAGGATGCCGTAGGCAATCACGTCATATTGCCCGTCGGCCAGGCCTTCCAGCCGCTTGTTGAAGCTCATTTCCGGTGATATGGCCGCTTGCAGCCCGTGGTCGCGTGCAAAAGCTTCTATCAGCTCGTAGTGGAAACCGGACAAGGTGTCATCATCCACATAGAAACTGATGGAGTTGTATTCCGTCGAAGCATGTATGATGCCTTCGGCAGCTATCTCGGCATAATCGCGCGGATGACCTTTCGGTTTCTCTTCTTTCTCGATGAGATAGTGGGCAATGAGAGCCGCTGCAATTCCCAGAAGTGCGTATTTGAGCAGTCTGCTTTTCGTCATACAGTCATCTGTTAATCATAGAAATTCCATGAGACGCCAATTTTGAACAAGCGCGGATTGATGGGGTAGTGCGGCACCAGGAAGGAATTGGCGCTTCCCATACCCGCGTTGACGTGATACATCATGGCAAAGATACGCGTCCGCTTCAAGTGCAGGTTGGCATATACGTTTACGATGGGGTAACCGCCTATTTCCACCAAATCGTCCGTAGGTTGCAGATGGAACTGCTGGACGCCGGGTGCATAGGCAGGTGCGTTGTACTTGGTGAAGTAACGGACATCGGCACCCAACTGAACGGTCAGCACCTTCTTGGCGAGTTTAGCCAGTATGTAGAAGTTATGGTAGAGCGAGAGTTGGGGCAATGGAAGTACTGTTTCATTGCTCGTCTTCTGCCAGGTCACCTCATTGTCCAGGTGGAAGACACCGAGGCGGAAGTCTTGTTTCAGTGTGGCGGACAGCACTTGTATGTTGCCTCCGTTCTGTTCGGGCAGGGCGCTTTGGTTGAAGTAGGTGTAGTTCTTGATATTCTCTACGCCGGCACGGAGATTGGTTCCCCAACGGGAAATGTTCAGCTCGCCTTCCACACGCGTACGGAATTCCTTGTCCATGTTGTCGTTGTCCCAGTTGTAGTGGTTGGAGTGGTAATGGCGCATGTAGAAGGAAGGAAGCGTGTTGCTCACATAACCGCGGGCGTAGAAGTTCACCGTATCTTTCCATAGACGGAAGTTCAGGTCCAGATTGGCGTTGACGCGGAACTGCCCGATGGCTTTGTCTACCAACCCCACTTCACCGTTTACGTTGTAGTGCAGCAGTTTGCCTTCGCGCTTGGCGAGTTCGCCACCCAGGAAGATTTCCTGCTCGGTGTAGCGGATGCGGCGCATGTCGGTAAGTGTGTCCGTATTCATCAGGTCGTACCGGCTGAACTTGTGGGAGATATAAGCCGTAAGTCCGGCTTTGGCGTATTTGTTGAAACCTTCCAGCAAGGCTATTCCGAACACGTTCTTTACACTGAATGCCGTGGTGGAGTCGTTGCTGTAATTCTTGTAAAGCTTGTAGTCTTCCGGGAAGAATCCTTCGGGCTCGCTTCCCGAACGGAATTGGTGTCGCGACCGCTCTACTTTCAAGGTATGGATAAAGCTGGTGACGGGGACGAACTCTTCTTCGAAAAGTGAGTCGTTGTCTGCGGTAGAAACAGACGGCAGGCTGTCATTGGCAGCTGCAAGTGTGCTGACCGATTTTGATGCTATGCTGTCGTTTGGCAATGCTATGTCGTTGTTCGAAGCGGATATTTCGGCTTCAGAGGACGGGGAGGATGAGGCTTTGGGTGCGGATACCGTCGGTTTGCCTTCTTGTGTGTTCCGTACTCTCCGCGTAAAACCAAGACGATAGCGCTGTGTCAGATAGATATAAAAATCCTTGTTACGGTTGGAACTCTGTTCCAATTTGACCGGAATAGTGGTGGACTCGTACTCTTTCTTTCCTCCGGACATGTTTTCGGGACGGGTGATGTATTGGTCGTCTGCAATACCGCCGTTCTCGTTCATCTTCAGGAAAAAGTTGTTGTAGACTGCTTGTACCTGGTATTTCTCGCCGATATAGCTACCGAACAGACCTGCATTGAAGTGCGAGGTGGACTGGTTCTGGTAATAACCGCGTCCGTACAGATAGTCGATGTTAAAGCCAAATGCCAACTGCTTGTTGACGTTGACGGAGAAGTAGGACTTGAAGCGTTCTTCACCGTTCACTTTGCTGCCGGCTTTGTAGTAGGTAAGATTGGTGTAAGGCACGTTGCTGTTGGTGAAAAGCACCTGGTCGGGACGTGTGAAAAAACTGGAGAAGGGAGCCATGAAGATGGTAGGTTCGCTTTCCTCCCGTTCGAAGAACAGACGTGAGAGGCGTGGAGAACCTAAATTTCCCAAGTAGTTGTAATGGCCGAACATTCCTTCCACCAGATTGGTGCTCTGGAAGTTGAGGCTGGCTGTGTCGGCAGGTATGATGGTACGGTTGCCCAGTGTCTCACTTAGTTTCCACATGTAAAGCTTGGGTGGAAGACTTTGAATCTCAGTATTGGTACTGTCTTCCAGATTGTCCGGCTGGGTATTCGGGTCAATCTGGTTACCGAACCGGTCGCGATTGTTCATCGGGTTTAAGGTGTTTTGCGCCATAGCCCCCCATATCCCTATAACGGACAGAAATATATATGTCAGTACAATTCGTCTCATAATTAGGCGCAAAGATACAATAAAAAATTATTTGCTTACTGAATTCAGCCTTTTTTGCTTCTTTTAAACTGTCTTGTTTTCTGTTTTGTTCTATACTGCTTCCGGTTCTCTGCCCTTGAATCCATACTTTTTCCGGCTTGAAATGAAATAAGCCCTTGCAATAAATCAATATCACAAGGGCTTATCCGTTTTCCTTTATCTCTTATTCTGGCGTAAAGTTCCTCCTCTTATGGGGAGTGGCTTTACATAGCCTTTCATTTCATTTCCTGAATAAGTTCCATTCCTTTCTTGATAGCTTCTTCGTTCATCGGTATCAAGTGGTGGTGGCGTTCGGGCAGTGTCTTCTTCAATCCTCTGAGTACACTGTCCAGTGTAACCATCGGCTTGATTTTCAATAATCCACCCAATACAATCATGTTGAATGCCTTGGCGTTGTTCATTTCATTGGCGGCATCCATGGCGTTGATGCGGTAAACGTGGATGTCCTTACGCGTCGGCGGGTTGATGATGCCGTAACCGTCGTAGATAAGTACGCCTCCGGGTTTTACCTTGCTTTCGAATTTCTCCAGTGACGGCTGGTTCAGGATGATGGCGGCATCGTACTTGCTTAAGATGGGTGAGGATATTTTCTCGTCACTTACGATGACTGTTACGTTGGCTGTACCACCACGTTGTTCCGGTCCGTAAGCCGGCATCCAAGTCACCTCTTTGCCTTCCATCAATCCGGAATATGCCAAAATCTTTCCCATGGACAATACACCTTGTCCACCGAAGCCTGCTATAATGATTTCTTCTTTCATTGTTCTTCTGTCTTTAGCATGATTATTTATCTTTCAGGTCGCCCAGCGGATAGAAGGGGAACATGTTCTCTACCATCCATTCATTGGATTTCGCAGGAGACATCTTCCAGCCGGAGTTACAGGTGGAAACGATTTCCACAAGGTTGGAACCTTTGCCTGCCATAGAGTTCTCGAATGCTTTGCGGATAGCCTTTTTCGCTTTGCGGATGGCGGGAACGGACTGTACGCTTTGGCGTGTCACGTAAGCGGTTCCTTCCAATTGTGCAGCAATATCGGCCATCTTCAGCGGATAGCCGTGCAGATGCACGTCACGTCCGTAAGGGCTGGTCGATGTCTTCATGCCTACAAGGGTAGTGGGAGCCATTTGTCCCCCGGTCATACCATAGATGGCATTGTTGATGAAGATGATGGTGATGTTTTCGCCGCGGTTCAAGGCGTGGATGGTTTCGGCAGTACCGATACAAGCCAGGTCGCCGTCTCCTTGGTAAGTGAACACCAGGCGGTCTGGCCAAAGGCGCTTGATGGCAGTGGCAAGTGCGGGCGCACGTCCATGGGCGGCTTCCTGCCAGTCGATGTCTATATAATTATAGATGAACACGGCACATCCCACGGGGGAGATGCCTATTGCTTTGTCTTCCAGTCCCATTTCTTCGATAACTTCGGCTACGAGTTTATGAACTACGCCGTGACTGCATCCCGGGCAGTAGTGCATGGGATTGTCGTTCATCAGAGTCGGTTTCTTGGCAACCAGATTCTCGGGCTTTATAATATCTTCTTTTGTCATAATCACTTCTCCTATCTGTTGGTGAACCGTATGAAAAACTCCATCAACTTGACGAATATCGCCGCGCCGCAGACGTAGATGAACAGCTTGAAGTCATCTTTTGCAGCAAAATATATAATGATAGCTGCCAGGGCAAGTACCATGAAGAGAATGTTCAGTACGTTTCTTATTTTATCAGGATTCATTTCTTAATCAGTTTTTCTTTCAATGCATCTACTATCTCATCCGGATCGGGAACAATGCCGCCGAGGCGTCCGAAATGTTCCACTTTCACTTTACCGTTCACGGCAAGGCGGACATCTTCCACCATCTGTCCAGCATTCAATTCTGTAACGAGCATACCTTTCACCTTGTCGGCATACGCGGCAATGACTTTGGTCGGGAACGGCCACAACGTGATGGGGCGGAGCATACCTACCTTTATTCCTTCTTCGCGTGCCAGCTCCATTGCTTTCTGTCCGATGCGTGCCATAGAGCCGAAGGCTACAATCAGGTAGTCGGCATCATCGCAATGAATTTCCTCGAAGCGAACCTCATTCTCTTCTATCTGCTTGTATTTGGCCTGGAAACGGATGTTGTTCTTTTCCATTTCTTCCGGTTTCAGTTCCAATGAGGTGATGACGTTGGGTTTGCGGCCATTGGTTCTGCCGGTAGTGGCCCATGGGCATTGTTCGATGACTTCCGCATCGGTGCGGCGTGGCTTTTGTACCGGGAGCACCACTTTTTCCATCATCTGGCCGATGACACCGTCGGCAAGGATGATTGCCGGATTACGGTATTTGAAGGCAAGTTCGAATGCCAGTCCTACGAAATCTGCCATTTCTTGTACGGAAGCCGGAGCAAGGGCAATCAGACGATAGTCACCGTGGCCGCCTCCTTTTACTGTCTGGAAATAGTCGGCCTGGCTCGGTTGGATGGTTCCCAGACCGGGACCGCCGCGCATAACGTTTACAATCAAGCAAGGCAGCTCGGCACCTGCCAGATAAGAGATACCTTCCTGCTTTAGGCTGACACCGGGGCTGGAGGAGGAGGTCATGACCATTTTACCACTTCCGGCACCGCCGTACACCATATTGATAGCTGCCACTTCACTTTCTGCCTGAAGAACCACCATGCCGGTCGTCTCCCAGGGTTTCAGTTCGGCAAGAGTTTCCAATACCTCCGATTGCGGAGTAATGGGATATCCGAAGTAACCGTCTGCACCGCAACGGATGGCTGCGTGGGCGATGGCTTCGTTTCCTTTCATTAATACAACTTCTTCTGCCATATTCTACTGATTTACAGATTTATTCTACTTTTATTTTATATACTGAGATACATCCGTCCGGACATACTGTGGCGCACGAGGCGCAGCCGTTACAAGTATCTTCCAATATTTGGTGGGCATAGTTATACCCTTTCACATTCACCTCCTTGGTGAGGGCTATTACGTTGAGCGGACACGCTACCACACACAAGTTGCAGCCTTTGCAACGTTCGGTGTCTACTACGATTGCTCCTTTGATTTTTGCCATAATTTACGTTCTTTATTTATTGATTGTACATATCCTTGTTGTAGAAGTTCAGGATGTCCATAGCCATTTGATAGGCATGTTGTGCCGGGCTTTCGGGGTTCAGGTCGATGGCATACTGATAGTTGTTCAGTGCTTGTTGCCAGTTGCCTTGTTTCCGATAGGCATTTCCCCGCAGGTAGTAAGCTTCGTCTTTGCCGGGAAAGTCTGTTTGCAGTATTTCGTCAAGCTGCTGGATGGCTTGCTCTACATTTCCCTGGTTGATAAGCTCTTTTATGGTATTCAGTCGTTCCATATCTAAAAAATATCCGGGTTATCGAACCACAAAGATAGTTTTTATTTGAAGACAATGAGCATCTTCACTGTGAAAAATAAGAAAAAGGGGCAAATAAAAAGCCCGAAGTTTCTCACGATTCTATCAGAATGTCAGAGCTTCGGGCGGATATCATAAAGAATGTGATTCTACTGCTTTACAAGTGTACCGGTATCTTGTCCACTCTTCGTTGGTGGCGTCCGCCTTCGAATGGTGTACTGAAGAATTCCCTCATAATCATGTCGGCTTCTTCGGTACTGATGAATCGCCCTGGCATGACAAGCACATTGGCATCATTGTGCTGGCGTGCCAAATGGGCTATTTCTGCTGTCCAGCAGAGGGCTGCGCGGATACCCTGATGCTTGTTCAGCGTTATACTGATGCCTTCACCGCTTCCGCAGATGGCAATACCCGGATAGCACTCTCCGGCTTCAACGGCCAGAGCCAGCGGATGCGCAAAGTCGGGATAGTCGCAACTCTCGGTTGAGTAGGTCCCGAAGTCCTTGTAAGCCCAGCCTTTGGCTTCCAGCCAGCCGCGGACATATTCCTTCAATTCGAAGCCTGCATGGTCGGAACAGATTCCTATTGTTTTCATGATGGTCAGTTAATATACTAATGTGCCAATGTGCTGATGCCTGCAGCTTGTAGGGCGCGGGCAATCAGCACATCAGCACATCGGATAATGATTATAACATTGCTTTTACTTGCTTGTAAACGTTCTCTGCGGTGAAACCGAGCTTTTCGTCCAGCACTTTATAAGGTGCCGAGAATCCGAATGATTCCAATCCCCATACTTTACCGCGGGGACCTACCAGCCCTTGCAGTGTGACGGGCAGACCGGCTGTCAGGCCGAATACCTTGGCACCACACGGGATAATGCCTTCTTGATATCCCGGAGCTTGGCTACGGAACAAACCTTCGGAAGGAACGGACACGATACGCACCTTGATGCCATCCTTGCGCAGCAATTCAGTACCGGCTACCAATGTGGCAACTTCCGAGCCTGAAGCAACGAGGATTATATTGGGATTTTCATCGGAGCCGGCTACAATATAAGCGCCTTTGGCAGCTTGTTCGTAATCGTTGCCTTCGGGCAGGTTGGCGATGTTCTGGCGGGAGAAAATCAAACCGGTTGGGGTTGTGGTATTTTCCATTGCCAGTTTCCATGCCACAGTTGTTTCTTCTGCATCTGCCGGGCGGAGTACCAACATGGAATTATGTCCCTTGTGGTTTTTCAGTTTTTCCATCAGGCGGATTTGGGCTTCCTGCTCTACCGGTTCATGGGTAGGACCGTCTTCACCTACACGGAAGGCATCGTGTGTCCAGATGAACTTCACAGGAACTTCCATCAAGGCTGCCATACGTACGGCAGGTTTCATGTAGTCGGAGAATACGAAGAATGTTCCGCAAGCGGGGATTACACCGCCATGCAGTGCCATACCGATACAGCAACATGCCATAGTCAGCTCGGCAACACCGGCCTGGAAGAATGCACCGCTGAAATCACCTTTCTTGAAGGCATGTGTTTTCTTGAGGAATCCGTCTGTCTTGTCGGAATTGGAAAGGTCGGCAGAAGCAACAATCATATTTTCTACTTGAGTGGCGAGAGCACTGAGCACAGTGGCAGATGCTGCGCGGGTGGCAACGCCTGCTTTCTGTTCGATGGCGGCCCAATTCACTTCGGGAGCCTTGCCGGAGAAAAACATTTCCAGTTTGGCAGCCTTTTCCGGATTGGCTTTTGCCCATGCGGCTTTGGCTGCATACTTTTCAGCCATGATTTTCTTCAGCTCAGTTGCACGCTTGGCATATAGTTCGGCCACTTCGGGGAAGATGACAAACGGATTTGTCGGGTCACCACCCAAATTCTTGATAGTGTTTATATAAGCGTCGCCGCCCAGAGGAGCACCGTGCGTGGCACAATCAGCCTCGTAGCTGCTGCCGTCTGCCTTGCGGGCACCTTTACCCATTACGGTATGGCCGATAATCAGCGTCGGACACTCTTTCTCAGCTTTGGCTTCGTTCAGTGCACCGCGGATGGCATCGGGATCGTTACCATTGATTTTAATGACTTTCCAGCCCCAAGCTTCGTATTTCTTGCCGGTATCTTCGATGGTCACATCCTTTGTCTCGGTAGAAAGCTGAATGTCGTTGGCATCATAGAACATGATGAGATTATCCAACCCTAATGCTCCGGCGATACGGCCTGAGCCTTGGGAGATTTCTTCCTGGATGCCACCGTCAGAAATATAAGCGTAGATGGTCTGTGGCATTACTTCTTCGAAACGTGCCTTCATGAACTTGGCTGCGATGGCTGCACCGACTGCAAATGTGTGTCCCTGGCCGAGCGGTCCGGAAGTGTTTTCGATGCCGCGCATGATGTCACGTTCGGGATGTCCCGGAGTAGGGCTTCCCCATTGGCGGAACTCTTTCAGTTCGTCCAGCGTGAACTTGCCGGTCAGGGCCAATGTAGAGTAAAGCATCGGTGACATGTGTCCCGGGTCGAGGAAGAAACGGTCACGACCTTCCCAAGCCGGATTTTCAGGGTCATATACCAGGAACTCTGAGAAGAGTACATTTACAAAGTCAGCACCACCCATGGCACCGCCCGGATGCCCGGAGTTGGCTTTCTCAACCATGGATGCAGCAAGGATACGGATATTGTCCGCCGCACGGTTCATAAGTTTGTTGTCGTTCATATTGAATCTAATTAATTTTGAATATTATCAATAGGTTATTTGGTCCTTGTAGGTTTTCCAAGGGCAAAGATAACTCTTTATGCGTAATTCACAACACTCGAAGAGTGTCTTTTTTATCAGTATTACTGCCTTTTTGCTGCTAAAATGATACTAAACGTATTTAGCTGATTTTGTGCGGTGCACGGTAGTTTTACTGTAACTCAATAGTAACGATTGATTTGGCCGGAAGTTTAATCTTGAGAATATCTTTATTGATTTTTACCTCTTTGAACGGAACGGGTTTCACATTGTCGGGATTTTCAAATGAATTGTAGTCCGTCAGATTGGTGGAAGTCAATATTTCACCAACTGCTTTCTTGGCTTTCGTTCCAGACAGATTGATGGTCACTTCCTGTGCATTGTCTGCATCTACGTTGGACATGGAAATGTGTATCTTGCCGTTTGGGTCTTTGGAGGCGGTAGCGCTGACCATTGGTATTCTGCGGTTGTCGCGTACATCCATCATGTCGCAGTTCAGCTCAAGAGGAATGTAGGTGGCATCCTGGTGTACATTGTACATTTTGAATACATAATAAGTGGGGGTGAGTACCATGTTTTTTCCGCTGGTCAGAATCATGGATTGCAATACATTGACGATTTGGGCAATGTTTGCCATTTTCAGACGGTCGGTATATTTATGGAAGATGTCGAAGCTGAGGGAAGCGACAAAAGCATCACGCAATGTATTCTGTTGGTACAGATGTCCGGGATTGGTACCCGGTTCAGTGTCCCACCAGGTTCCCCATTCGTCAAGCATAAGAGCCACGTTCTTTTGAGGGTCGTATTCATCCATAATGGTGCAATGCTTCTTGATGACATCTTCTATTTCGCGGCATTTGCCCAGTGTCCAGTAATAGTCGTCTTTACTGAATTGGGTGGCGGCGCCTTTACTGCCGTTCCATCCGCTGACGGTATAGTAGTGCAAGGAAAGACCGTGCATACGGCCGCCTACGCGGTCCATCAGCACTTTGGTCCAGTTATAGTCGTAGTCGCTGGCACCGCTGGCTATCTTGAAAAGGCTATTGCCGTCATAGTTGCGGCAGTAGGTGGAATAGCGGCGGTAGAGGTCGGCATAATATTCGGGACGCATGCTTCCACCGCAACCCCAGCTTTCGTTACCCACGCCGAGGTATTTTACTTTCCAGGCTTTGTCGCGACCGTTCTGGCGGCGCAGGCGTGCCATGGGGGAGTCTCCTTCGGAGGTCATGTATTCCACCCATTTGGCAAGTTCTTCTACGGTACCACTGCCTACGTTTCCACTGATATAGGGTTCACATCCCAGCATTTCGCAGAGATTGAGGAACTCATGGGTTCCGAAACTGTTGTCTTCGATAGTGCCTCCCCAGTTGTTGTTCACCATTTTGGGGCGGTTTTCTTTAGGGCCGATACCGTCCATCCAGTGGTATTCATCGGCAAAGCAGCCTCCCGGCCAGCGAAGGACGGGTACACGGAGCTCCTTCAGTGCATTGAATACGTCGGTGCGATAACCGTTGATGTTGGGAATATCGGAGTTTTCACCTACCCAAAGTCCACCATAGATACAAGTTCCCAAATGCTCTGCAAATTGGCCGTAGATTTCTTTGGGAATGATTTGCTCGCTCTGGTCTGTGTGTAAAGTGATAGTGGCACTTTTCTGTGCGAAGAGTGACAACGAGGTGGAGAGAAATATGCTACTGATAAATAACTTTGTGTTCATAGTTTTTTAGTGTTATTAAATACTTAGTTCTTGAATCTTACTGCTGCTTCTTCGATGGGCAAACCAGCTTTATAGCTTTCGATGTAGGTGTTGAATCCGCTTACATCTTCGGCTGTCGGTGAGATTTCAATACCGGCATTTCCGGTGAATACATGCTTGTCCAGGAAGTCGGCAAGGGATTGGTCGTTTCCGTTGTTTGCAAGGTAGGAAGCGAGGAGGGCAATACCCCAGGCACCACCTTCGCCGGCTGTTTCCATAACGGAAATGGGTGAATTGATGGCAGCTGCCAGTATTCTCTGGCCTACTCCTTTGGTTTTGAAGAGTCCTCCGTGACCGGTGATTCTGTCTACTCTGATTTTCTCTTCATTGAAAAGGATGTCGTTGCCGATTTTGAGAACTCCCACTGAAGCATACAAATGGGTGCGCATGAAGTTGGCAAGGTTGAACTTGTCGTTTGCCGAACGTACAAACAGTGGACGTCCGTCTGCCAGTCCCGTTATAGGTTCGCCTGATATGTAGTTGTATGAGATGAGGCCTCCGCAGTCTGCATTGCCTGTCAGGGCGTGGTTATAGAGCTTTCCGTAGATTTCGTCCATATCTACGGGGATACCCATCAGTTCCTGGTATTCTTTGAAAATATTGATCCAGGCATTGAGGTCGGAAGTGCAGTTGTTGCAATGCACCATAGCTACGAGGCTTCCGTCGGGGGTGGTTACCATGTCAATCATTTCGTAGGGCTTGGACAATTCTTTCTCCAATACAATCATTGAGAAAGAGGAGGTGCCTGCCGATACGTTTCCAGTGCGCTGCTTTACGGCGTTGGTGGCAACCATGCCGGTTCCAGCGTCACCTTCGGGCGGACAGACGGGAATTCCTGCTTTCAGATGTCCCGATACGTCGAGGCGACTGGCTCCTTCGGGAGTAAGGAAGCCTGCGTTTTCACCGGCCGACAATACCTTCGGCAGAATATCTCGAAGCTTCCAGTCGTATCCTTTCGGAGCAATAAGTTTGTCGAACTTATCCACCATTTCAGAAGAATAGTTTTTGGTGATGGGATCGATAGGGAGCATACCGGAGGCATCTCCTATGCCCAGTACCTTTTGGCCGGTTATTTGCCAGTGGACAAAACCTGCAAGGGTGGTCAGGTAATTGATGGATGGAACGTGCTCTTCATTATCCAGGATGGCTTGGTAGAGGTGGGAGATGCTCCAACGCAGAGGGATGTTGTAGACAAATAGTTCGGATAGGGCTGCGGCAGCCTGTCCGGTATTAGTATTTCTCCAGGTACGGAAGGGTACAAGGATTTCTTCTTTTTCATTGAATGCCATATAGCCGTGCATCATGGCACTGACACCGATAGCTGCCAAGGTCTCTATCTCTGTATCGTAGAGGCTCTTTACATTGGTACGAAGGTCTGCGTAGCAATCCTGCAACCCATACCAGACAGCCTCGACGCTATATGTCCACAGTCCGTCGACTAACTGATTCTCCCAAGTATGGCTTCCCTGGGCGATGGGTTTGTTTTCCTGGTCAATCAAAACCGCCTTGATTCGTGTGGAACCGAGTTCTATACCAAGGATGGCCTTGCCTGCCTCAATGGTTGATTTTGCATCTAATTTCATGGTATTAATGATAATTTACGGATTTATAGTACGATTATAAACAACGGATTACTAATTGCAAACTACTAGTTACGTTTGTGGTACGTGTAATTAGTAGTCCGCAATCGGTAATCCGTAATGATTATCAGCAAAGTGCCTTGTTCAGCATATAGTAGACTTCATTCATGCGCAGTTCTTTTTTGAACTCGCTGATGGTGGTATTTTCATCGATGACTACCATTTCGATGCCGGCCATTTCGGCAAAGTCTTCCCAATATTCCACCGTCAGGTCATAGGAGAAGCTGGTATGATGTGTACCTCCGGCCAGAATCCAGGCTGCAGCGCCCACCTCGAGGTTGGGCATTGGAATCCACAGTGCGCTGGCAACGGGCAACTTGGGCAGAGGCTTGCTCTTGATGCATTCTACTTTGTTCACAATGAGGCGGAAGCGATTGCCCAGGTCTACGATGGTAGCGGCTACACCTTCACCTTGCTTGCTGGTAAATACCAGGCGGGCTGTTTCGCTGTCGATACCGATGCTCAGACGGTGCACTTCCAGTTTCGGCTTCTGTTCGGCAATCAGTGGACAGACTTCCAACATGTGTGCCTGCAGGATGGCGCTCTTTTCTCCGTCGAAGTTCAGCGTATAGTCTTCGAGGAAGGAGCACCCCTTCGGCATGCCTTGACTCATCACCCAAGTGGTACGGTATAGTGCCGCAGTTTTCCAGTCGCCTTCGGCACCGAAGCCGTAACCTTCCGCCATCAGTCGCTGTGAGGCCAGTCCGGGGATTTGGTCAAAGTCGCCCAAATCGTTGAAGTTGGTGGTGAAGCCTTTGGCACCCGTGTCTTTCAGCACGCGGCGAATGGCGATTTCGGCCTTGGCGGAGTTCCATACTTTGGTGTAGGCTTCCGTACGTGCGTCTTCCAGTTCGGGAGCGTGGTCGTAGAGCTTGAAGTATTCTGCTACGAGTGCCTTCACGTCCTCGTCGCTGACAGCATTGTAGTGTGTCATCACATCATTGATGGGATAGTAGTCCACATGATAGCCCAATACTTGTTCGGCACTGACCTTGTCACCGTCTGTCACAGCCACGTTGTTCATCTGGTCGCCGAAGCGGATGATGAGCATATCCTGCGCATCAGCCCATGCGGCAGCTACGCGCATCCATGCGGCAATCTGGTTTTGGGCTTTTTCGTCCTGCCAGTGGCCTACTACCACTTTGCGGTTCTTTCGCATACGTGTCACGATGTGTCCAAATTCGCGGTCGCCGTGAGCCGATTGGTTTAGGTTCATAAAATCCATGTCCATCGTCTCCCAGGGAATTTCCTTGTTGAACTGTGTATGGAAGTGTAGTAATGGCTTCTTCAGTTCCTGCAAACCGTGAATCCACATTTTGGCAGGAGAGAAGGTGTGCATCCAGGTGATGACTCCGATACACTTATCGTCGTTGTTGGCGGCTTTGAAGGTAGCGGTTACTTCTTTGGATGAATTGACCGTACCTTTATATACTACCTTTACGGGCAGTTTCCCGGAATCATTCAGACCTTTCACCATTTCATTACTATGTGCGTCTACTGCGATAACTGCGTCACCTCCGTACAAGAGCTGTGCTCCGGTTACGAACCATACTTCATATTGTTCAAATGTGTTCATACAATTTATTTTTATAGTTTATATTTAAAGAATGATAGTTATTTCTGTCCATAATAAGCGTTAGGACCGTGCTTGCGGCTGAAATGTTTTTCTATCAGCAGCGGATTCATGGTCAGATTGGGGTTCACGGCATAGGCTATACTTGCCATTTTTGCCACCTGTTCCATCACTACGGCATTATGTACCGCCTCGTGTGCGTCTTTTCCCCACGAGAAAGGACCGTGGTTCTTTACCAATACTCCGGGAGTATGTACCGGGTTCAGCCCCTCAAAGCGTTTTACGATGACATTTCCCGTTTCCAGTTCATACGCTCCTTCCACTTCCTCCTTCGTCATGTCTGCTGTGCAGGGTATGGCGTCGTGGAAGTAATCGGCATGTGTTGTCCCGATATTCGGTATGTCACATCCGGCTTGTGCCCAGGCTGTGGCGTAAGTAGAGTGCGTGTGCACCACACCGCCGATTTCGGGGAATGCTTTATAGAGAACCAGGTGGGTCGGCGTGTCTGAAGAGGGCTTTAACCGTCCTTCCACGACCTTGCCGTCAAGATTCACTACCACCATATCCTCTGCTTTCATTTCATCGTAACTCACCCCACTGGGCTTGATGACTACCAGACCAGATTCGCGGTCAATGCCCGATACATTGCCCCATGTGAAGATAACCAATCCGTGCTTCACCAGTTCAAGGTTAGCATGGAATACTTTGTCTTTCAGTGCTTCCAGCATATTATTTAAATTACTAATTACAAGTTGTTGAATATTAGGTTCTCAGAGCTTAAATTTCGGAGCTTTGCGGTATGCCTTCTCATTAAACTGATATAAAGCAGCTCCACGTTTGGACCCCGTTTTGTCTATTTTGTCAGTTTTTTCTATATAGTCCATTTCTGCTATGCGTTTTCGGAAGTTCCGTTTGTCAATGCTCTCGCCGTATATAGCTTCGTATAAGCTTTGCAGTTGTGACAGCGTGAACAGTTTAGGTAGTAGATTAAAGCCGATTGGTTCGGTGGACGCTTTTTGTTGCATCAACTTCCGAGCTTTCTCCACCATTTGCGGATGATCAAAGATTAGCGCTGGCAGTTCATTGATATTTACCCAGAAAGCATTGTGTTGCTGTACGGATTCTTTGTCGTATTCGTTGATGTTGATGAGCGCATAGTAAACAATGGAGACTACGCGTTCTCCTGGGTCACGATCTATGGCTCCGAAAGCTTGGACTTGTTCCATATATACATCTTCCAGTCCGGTTAGTTCATTCAGGACTCGTTTGGCTGCATCATCCACGCTTTCGTCTTCCTGCACGAATCCACCCATCAGCGACCATTCGCCCATTGCCGGTTCGAAGTTACGCTTCAGCAACAGCAGGTTCAATTCTCCTTCATTGAAACCGAAAATAATGCAGTCGATACCTACATAAAGTTTCGGATTTGAACTATAGTAATTACTCATATCTTAATTTTTGTTTAAGGGGTATGCTGCATGGATATATATCATAGCAACATACCGATTTACCAGAAATACCAATAAAAAGCAGCAGTAATACCCAGGATGATAAGGGTATGAATGATATCCCATTTATTCCAACTCGCACGTGTAGCTGCTTTTTGTTCAGGAGTTGAAGTTCCGAATACCAGCCCTTGAATCTTTTCAGCGCTTGGGGCAGCTGTAAACATGCTGACTGCGATAACCACTACGATGCAGAACAAGAACATCCATCCGCAGAAAAACAGCCAGTTCATATCATAGAACAGATACTTGAAGGTACTGCTTGACACATCTCCTACATTGCTGTAATATACTTTTGCCCCCAGACGGGTTAAACCGATAATCATTCCGGCAATCAGTCCCCACATACCGCCTTGTGCAGAGGTGCGTTTCCAGCAGATCCCCAAGAGGAAGGCTGCGGCAATGCCTGGTGCTAATACAGATTGTACATCTTGTAAGTAGGTGTAAAGTACATCGCCTACACTGCGCATAATGGGAATCCAGAGTATACCCAATATCACAATCGCAACAGTTGCCATCTGTCCAATTCCTACCAGCTTTTTCTCAGAAGTGTTCGGCTTGAAACGTTTGTAGAAGTCAATGGTGAAAAGCATAGCAGATGAGTTGAACAAAGATGCGAGAGAACTCATCAATGCTGCAAGAATACCGCAAACAACCAAACCTTTGACTCCTGCAGGAAGCAATTTTGCTACTAGAGTTGGGAAAGCAGCATCTGCATTGGCATTTCCGTTTGCCAGCATAGGTAGAAAACCTTCTCCCCCGGTTCCGAGATATTTTTGGTGTAATGCGAAAGCAATCATGCCTGGGATAAGGAATAAGAATACGGGCAATAATTTCAGGTAAGCTCCGAAGATGGTACCGCGCCGTGCTTCCTTTTCATTCTTTCCGGAAAGTACGCGTTGCACGATGAACTGGTCTGTACACCAATACCAGAATCCGATAATGGCTGAACCAATCAGTGCACCCAACCAAGGGAAGTTAGGGTCGTTATTACTGCGTATAAGTTCTGTCATTGTGTTGCCATAATCGTTCACTGTGACTGCACCGCAGATTCTCATCATCTCATCCCAGCCTCCCAATTCTTTGAAGCCGAGTACAAGGATTATCAGTGAACCTAACAGCAAGATGGGGGTCTGCAGGATGGAGGTATAAAGTACCGACTTCATTCCTCCGAAGATTGTGTAGAGCGCAGTCAGTATAACCAGACCGATGGCGGCAATCCAAAAGAAGTCGATTCCCCAAAGTTCTTTTATACCGAATACTTGTTGGAATACCAATCCTCCTGCATAAACCGTCACGGCAACTTTTGTCAGTACATAGCTGATTAAAGATATTACAGACAATATTGTACGTGATTGTGGATTATAGCGGCGTTCTAGGAATTCAGGCATTGTGAATACCATACTTCGCGAATAGAACGGTACGAATACCCAACCTAAGATAAGGATCATCCAGCCTTGTATTTCCCAATGTGCCATCGCCATACCGCTGGAAGCACCGGCACCGGCTAATCCGATTAAGTGTTCCGAACCGATGTTGGATGCAAAGATAGATGCACCGATAGCGAGCCATGTGGCATCACGACCACCTAAAAAATAGTCTGCTGAGTCATTCTGTTTCTGTTTGACAACCCAGACAATAATTCCAATTAAAGCCAGGAAAAAGATTCCAATGACTAACCAATCTAATGTTTCCACGATAATAAATGATTTATAAGGTTATTGTTATTTTTCTACGGAAAATTTGAAAACACATTCACTGTTGTAAATTTGTCCGGGTTCCAGTACGACAGAAGGCCATTGGGCTTTGTTGGGGCTATCCGGATAATGTTGTGTCTCGAGGCATACGGAAGCGCGCTGGTTGTAAGTAATGCCTTTTTTACCTTTTACGGTGCCGTCCAGGAAATTCCCGGTATATACTTGTATGCCTGGCTCATTGGTATAAACTTCCAGGGTGATGCCGCTTATAGGCGATGTCAGTTTGGCTGCCACTTGGGATAGGTCACCTTTAGTATTCAGTACCCAATTGTGGTCATATCCGTTTCCGTTCTTTATTTGTTCAAAGTCCGTCCGGTTGATGTCTTGTGCCACACTCTTGGGAGTGGTAAAGTCCATTGGTGTTTCTTTGACGGAGATGATGTCACCCGTTGTCATGAAAGTACTGTCTACCGGAGTATAGTTGTCTGCATTGATGTATAAGATGTGGTCTGTTGCTGCCTTTGAAGGGTCACCTGATAAATTGAAATAAGAATGGTTAGTCATATTGATAACCGTCTTTTGGTCTGTTGTTGCACTGTATTTTATATCAATGGCATTGTCATCCGTTAACTTGAAAAGTACTTTTGCCGTAACATTACCTGGGAAATTCTCGTCTCCATCCGGTGAAATGCGGGTGAGCTCCAGAGTTGTGCTGTCAATGGGATTGGCACTGTATACTTGGTATTGCCATCCTTTGGGGCCACCGTGCAGGCAATGTCCGAAATTGTTCTGTGGTAACTGTATAGTATCTCCGTCAAGAACGATTTTCCCTTGGTTAATCCGGTTGGCGTAGCGTCCGATAGAAGCACCAAAGTCACTTGGAATGTTGATGTAATCGGCAATGCTGTCAAAGCCCAATACTACATCCTGCATAACTCCATTTTTGTCGGGTACCATAATGGATACAATACGTCCTCCAAAGTTTGTGATGCATACTTCCATGCCCGCTTTATTCTTCAGCGTATAAAGCTGTGTCTGGGCGTCATTGACTGTTGTTTGGAATTTTACTGGATCAAGACCGGACAGCGTAAGCGTTGTTTCTGTCTTTTGATTGCACGCAGTTAGCATCATTGCGGCAATTCCTGCAAGTAGAACATGTCTTTTCATGGTTTTGTATTTAATGTAAATGAGATGATTATCTTTCTTTGGGTGTAAAAGTAACACTTTTCTTTAGTGTAGGCTGTACACTTTTATATGTTATGCAACATAAGTGTCAAGAAACATATCTGTGCCAACTGGCTGTACAGATAGATGTGTTCGGAATAAACTTCTCGGATGATTTTGTTTTTAGAGTGGAAAACGGTGGAATAGGGGAGAAGAAAAAGGCGCTTCCCATTACTGGGAAACGCCTTTTATTTGAATGCTGATGTCTATTATTCTAATCTGCGGGCACCGTCGCTGATGACTACATCATATACTTTTGGGCTTCTGCCGAACTTCTTCTTGAATTCATCTTTTGCTTTTTCGATGAATGTACTGTACAATTCATCCTTTACCAGATTGATTGTACATCCACCGAATCCACCGCCCATGACACGTGAACCGGTAACTCCACAATCGAATGCAAGGTCATTCAGAAAATCGAGTTCTTCGCAGCTTACTTCATACAACTTACTCATGCCATGATGTGTTTCATACATCTTTTGGCCTACAGTTTCATAATCGCCTTTTTCCAGGGCGTCGCAAACGTCGAGTACGCGTTGAATCTCTTCGATGACATATTCTGCACGCATATAGTCTTCTGCGCTGATGTCGGCTTTGGCTTCTTCCAGCATGCCCATGGTAACGTCACGCAGGAATTCTACGTGTGGATGCTTCTTCTGAACAGCGGCAACAGCAGCTTCGCAGCTTTGACGACGTTTGTTGTATGCTGAAGATGCAAGTTCGTGTTTCACTACAGAATCTACAAGAACCAGACGATAGCCTTGCGGGTCGAATGGGAAATACTGATATTCCAGTGAACGGCAATCCAGGCGGATGAGGCTTCCTTTCTTTCCGAATACAGAAGCAAATTGGTCCATGATACCACAGTTTACGCCACAATAGTTGTGTTCTGTAGATTGTCCCACTTTTGCCAATTCAAATTTGTCTATCTTGTTGTCACCGAACAAGTCGTTCAAAGCATAGGCATAGGTACTTTCCAAAGCTGCTGACGAGGACATTCCTGCACCCAGAGGCACATCGCCTGCAAAAGCGGTATTGAAACCTTTTACATCTACACCGCGTTTCATCATTTCCCGGCACACGCCAAAGATATATCTTGCCCAGCTTGCGCGGGGTGCATCTTCTTCATTCAAGCCAAATTCCACATAATCTTTCAGGTCGATGGAATAAGCTTTTACTGTGTTTGTGCCGTTGGGCTTTATTTCTGCAATCATTCCCTTATCGATTGCTCCGGGGAATACAAAACCACCGTTATAGTCTGTATGCTCACCGATAAGGTTGATGCGACCCGGAGAAGCATAAACAGCTCCCGTTGTTCCGTCAAAGTGCTTGATGAAACGGCTTCTTACGTATTCTATATCCATGATATTTATATTTTATAAGGTGAATAAATAAATTACCTATATTTTCTTGTTAATCGACCTTGATGTCCTTATTGACATTTTTGCAGCCTACCAAACCGTAGAACAACAGATAGCCAAGGGCTGCGATGATAACCCAGTAACTCGGCATGAAACCTGCAATGTCGGCCACCAAACCTTGGATAACGGGCAAGATGCCGCCGCCGCATACCAATACCATGAACAGACCGGAAGCCGCTGCCAGATATTTACCCAATCCTTCTACGGCCAAATTAAAGATACCACCCCACATGATGGAAGTACACAGACCTACCAGTACCAGATACATTGCATTGATGGGTACTTCTGCAAATCCGAAAGAGAGACCTCCCGTAGCACTTTGTTGGAGTACCGGCAGATTGACAAGCGAACCGGTAGATGAGAAGATGGCAAGGAATACCAAAAGTAAGCCTAATGCGGAAGTAAAGGTAAGCATTGCCTTACTGGAGATTTTTGCACCCAATGAAGCGCCGGCCAGACGTCCAATCAGCATGAGGAACCAATATGTACCTACAACAAAACCGGAAATGGTGGAAGAAATGCCTGCTCCTCCCTTTTCAATCGGATCGGTCAAGAACAAGTTCAGAGTACCCGGTACACCAACTTCGACACCTACATATACAAAGATTGCTATAGCTCCCAAAATGAAGTGGCGGAATTTTAAAGCGCCTGACATCAACTTACCGATAGGTTCTGTTGAAGTTGCAGCATTGGGTTCCGGTATGGGCACAATCAAAAGAACGAAGAACGCGATGGCAAATACAGCCATTGCTGTGTACATTACAGGGAATATCTGAGAGATAGTAGCTTTTTCAATGGAACCGGCAATCAGGATACCTACGAACATCGGAGTAATGGTGGCCATTACGGAGTTGAAAGAACCACCCACTTGGATAAGCTGGTTTCCTTTGTTACCTTCGCCGCCGAGCTTGTTCAGCATCGGGTTGACTACCGTATTAAGCAAACACATGGAGAAACCGGCGATGAAAGCGCCAATCAAATATACGGCAAAAGCCATATCAGGGCTTGAATGACCGGATAAATATTGGATACCTACACCGATAAAGCCTACAGCTACTGCTATCAATGCCGTTTTTTTATACCCTACCCGTTGTAGTAAGATGCCGCTTGGTATTCCCATCACTGCATATGCAATAAAGTTACCAAAGTTACCCAACATCCCTAAAGCGTTGGATACTGAAAACTGATTTTTCAGTACGATTCCCATAGGGGCAGCAAGGTTGGTAACAAATGAAATCATACCAAAAAGGAAGATCATCGTGATAATTGCGATGAGTTTACCATTCTGTTTTTGTTGTGTCATGGTTTTGTAAAATTAATAAGTTTATAAATTGGATTAGTTATTTCATTCTTGTACACCAAACTTGTAGATTGTCACTTGCTGGTACTCATCACCCGGTAGCAATACTGCCGACGGAAAATGGGACTTGTTGGGCGTATCGGGAAAACACTGGGCCTCAAAGCAGACTGCACTTCTTGCAGGGAAAGTGGCTCCATGGGCACCTTCAAAGCCCCCGAGCCAGTTTCCTGTGTAGAGCTGGACGCCATTTTCAGTGGTATATACTTCCATCGTTCGCCCGCTGTTGGGCTCTATGCAGGTGGCTGCAAGGCTCAGCTCTCCACTTTCAGTCTTGTTCAGTACATAGCAATGGTCATATCCTGCGCCATTCACAATTTGTGTATGTTTCTCATCAATTCGTTCACCAAGAGTATGGGGAGTACGGAAATCCATAGGAGTACCTTCTACCTTCAATATCTCTCCGGTAGGAATGGATACTTCATCGATGGGTACATAAAAATCTGCGTTGATGGTAACGATATTGTTTAAGACTGTAGGGGAGGGATTGGCTATACCGGCAAGATTGAAGAAACCGTGATTGGTCAGATTGACGATGGTGGCTTTATCGGTAGTAGCCCGGTATTCGATGACCAGAGCATTGGTCTCATCCTCCAGGCGATAAGTCATTTCTACTTCGAGATTTCCGGGGAAGCCCTCTTCGCCGTCAGCGGATGTGTAGTTGAAGATGACTGTTGATGGCTCTGGCTGGACAGCATCCCATACACGGGTATGAAAACCAGTCGGACCACCATGCAGTGAGTTGGGACCATTGTTGATTGCCAATTGGTGCTCTTCGCCGTATAAAGTAAACTTTCCTTTAGCTATCCGGTTACCGTAGCGTCCGATGGTAGTGTTTAGAAAAGGTTCCGGGCTGTTGATTACATGTTCAATACTGTCGTGTCCTAATACAACATTGGCATATTTGCCATTTTTGTCGGGTACCATGATGGAAAGTATTGCACAGCCGTAATTAGTAACTGCAACTTCCATTCCCTGGGCATTCTTCAGGATAAACAAATCTGTCTTTTTGTTATTTATATCCTTTTGAAAGTCTTTTTGGTTCAAACCGGACAAATTACTTTCTGTTGGAGTAGTGTTTATCATATCCATGGTATTAATTAAATTTCTTGCAAATAAAAAGAAATTCTTTTGTTCCCCCAAGTAATTGGAAGGAAATGTGGAGAACATTTTAGGAAAGTTTAGCGTTTAACAAATGGAATACAAATTGATATTTTTTGTATGTTTGCCCCCGGAATCTAAAAAAATCACATCATTAACAGAAAGTTCTAATAAAAACAACGAATGTATCCTCTAAAATTTGAGCCTATTCTGAAGCAGACGCTTTGGGGAGGCGACAAGATTATTCCATTCAAACATTTGAATGATACCCTTGCCAATGTAGGCGAGAGTTGGGAAGTGTCGGCAGTAGAAGGCAGTGAGTCTATAGTGGCCAATGGTGCAGACAAAGGATTGACGCTGCCGGATATGGTCAGAAAATATAAGGAAGACCTGGTAGGAGAAGCCAACTATGCACGTTTCGGAAATAAGTTTCCTTTATTGATAAAGTTTATTGATGCCAAGTTGGACTTGTCGATTCAGGTACACCCGGGTGACGAGTTGGCTAAGAAACGTCATAACAGTTTTGGTAAAAATGAAATGTGGTATGTTATTGCTGCTGACCAGGGTGCCAAGCTGATTTCCGGTTTTGCAGAGCAGATTACTCCGAAAGAATATAAGGAACGAGTGTATAATGGTACGTTTGCGGATGTTCTGCAGACTTGCGCCATTAAACCGGGCGATGTGTTTTATGTGCCTGCAGGTCGGGTACATGGAATCGGTGCGGGAGCTTTTGTAGCAGAAATACAGCAAACGTCGGATATCACTTACCGTATTTTTGATTACAATCGTAAGGATAAGGATGGTAAATCAAGAGAACTGCATACAAGCCAGGCCATTGATGCCATTAATTTTGCAGATGTGCAGGACGATTTTCGTACGGAGTACGAGCAGGTTCAGAATGAACCGGTAGAAATGGTGGCAAGCCCGTATTTCACGACTTCCATCTATGACATGACGGAAGAAATCACTTGTGACTATTCTGAACTGGATTCTTTTGTTATTTTTATTTGTGTGGAGGGTTCTTGCCGTATTATTGATAATGAGAAGAATGAAGTTTCCGTACAAGCGGGCGAAACAATCCTGCTGCCAGCTGCAACCCAAGAAGTGACGATTGTGCCTGAAGGAGCAGTGAAGTTGCTTGAGACGTACGTATAAAAGTGCTCAGACTATATCGGATAAAAAAGAGGGGATGACTGTTATGGCCATCCCCTCTTTTTTTATCCGATATTCTATCTCTTTCTTCCAAATATTTTTCTGAATTTCTTCATTACCTTTACCCCCAATACTATACCGTCAAAAACAGCCATACCCGTGTTGAATGCTCTCATCATGGCATTTGCCTTGTTGGTAGCTGGTTCCAGCGGAGCAAAAATTTCTTGTGTAAGCCCAGTCATGATTTCTTTCTGGAGTCGTATTTCTTGTAGCAGCATGGCTTTTTTCTGGGCGATGCTTTCTAAAGTGACGGGAGTCGTATTGGTCGTATTATCCATGAATATTTCGAATTAATTGTCTAAGAATAATTCTGCGATAAGTTTTACTGTCGGATCAATAATGAGCTTTTTGCGGAATAGGACAAGCAGAACGATGAGTAGGATATGGAAGCACGTGATAAGTGCAAAACTCATCATTAGCCCGCCTACCAGCGGAGCTAAGATATAGACCAGCGTAAACGACAGATGAAACAGAACCACTACGCCGAGTATGACGACCAATAGCACCAATAAAAGTGTAGAAAGCAGTTTGGATAGTTTTTCGGTGACTTCCAGTTTGGTATATTCTTTTTGCAGCTCCAGGTATTTCTTGAATTCAATGAAGAGCTGCTGCATATTTTCTATACTTTTGTCGTCTGCAAACATAGTGGTTCTGTTTTTTACCTTATTCCGTTACCTCACCTTTGATTTCCGCAGCAATTTCATCTACCAAGTCTTCCATTTCGCTTCGGTTCAGACGAATCCCTTTCTTACGGAGAATTTCTGCGATTTTGTTACGGGTGTCTTCTCCTTTTTCAGGAGCAAATAAGATACCGAGGGCTGCACCTACTGCGGCGCCACCCAGGAAAGCTGCTAAAACATTTAATCCTTTCATAATGATATTCCTTTCTTTTTTGAGGTTCGTACGACAAAACTAACAAATTTTTTTGAAACTTTGTTCGGAATATCAGTTTTTTTATGATTGTCTTTATCTTCCAACTCCTTTTGGGGTGTTGTTTTGCGAGGTTTGCTTTTTTCTTCTCCAAAAGTCTCCATTCGTACGGCTCCCGCGATAGATTTTGTTTTCCTTGGTTTTGGCCTTAATTTCTTCAGTCTTGATTTTCTGGGCTTTTAAACCATCGGCGGTGACAAATGGGTGTTCTTTTATTACTGGGATACTTTTCCCTATCAATTTTTGGATATCTTTCAGGTAAGGCAGTTCTTCCGATTCGCAAAAGGAGAGGGCAATACCGTCGTGGCCGGCACGTCCGGTTCGTCCGATACGGTGCACGTATGTTTCCGGAATGTTGGGCAACTCATAGTTGATGACGTGTGATAGTTGGTCCACGTCGATACCTCGTGCTGCAATATCGGTTGCTATCAGTACACGCAGTTCATGGTTCTTAAAGCCGGTCAGTGCTCGCTGTCGGGCATTCTGCGACTTGTTTCCATGTATGGCTTCGGCTCTTATTCCGGACTTACTAAGGGTACGTGCAAGTTTGTCTGCTCCATATTTAGTTCTGGTGAAGATAAGTACGGACTTGATAGCCGGATTCTTCAGCAGATGAATCAGTAAGTCTTTTTTCTCTTTTTTCTCAACGAAATAGACTGATTGGGAGATTGTGTCAACCGTAGACGATGCAGGGGTGACTTCCACTTTCTCGGGGTGCGTCAGCATGGAGTTTGCCAAGGTCTCTATTTCCGGAGGCATTGTGGCCGAAAAGAAGAGAGTCTGCCGTTTTGCGGGCAATAGCTTTAATATGCGTCGGATATCATGTATGAATCCCATGTCCAGCATCCGGTCTGCTTCGTCCAATACGAAGAATTCGAGTGCTTTTAGGTTAATGAAACCTTGGTTGACCAGGTCTTGCAGTCGTCCGGGAGTTGCAACCAGTATTTGTACTCCACGTTTCAGTTCATCTGTCTGTGGCTTTTGTCCTACACCGCCGAAGATGACGGCATGTCTCAGTCCGGTATACTTACCGTATGCACTGAAGGATTCTCCTATCTGTATGGCCAACTCGCGGGTCGGCGTCAGAATGAGTGCTTTGATACTTTTGCGATTATCCGTTTTATATAACTTTTGCAAGATAGGGATGGAAAATGCGGCGGTTTTGCCTGTTCCGGTTTGAGCACATCCTAATAAGTCTTTTCCTTGAAGTAATATAGGGATCGATTTTTCCTGGATTGGGGTAGGGGTGGAATACCCCTCTTCTTGAAGAGCCTTCAATATAGGTTCTATCAAATTCAAATTTTCAAATGTCATGTAATCAATTAAGTGAGCCTCATGCCCTGTTTATATTTGGCAAATATACGTCAAGTCTTCCGGGAAATCTCTTTTTATGGAGGGGTTTAATTATATTTAACTAAGGATGCTGAGGTATAATCGCATGTTATGGTGTACTTTTGTTCCATATTTAGATAGTGGCATGGAAAAATGATGAAATTGCATTTAAAATATCTTTGGATTGTATTGGTGGCTTGTACTTTGACCGCTTGCATGAATGGTGGGGGTGACTTGGCCGGTAAGTGGCAGTTGCGTCAGTATCAATATGCCGACGGTACATCAGAGAAGGTGGACAGTGTATTCTATAATTTTCAAAAAGGAAGTTTTTCTGCCATATGTTTGTTGAAAGATGGAGGGTTGACTACGTTTTTTGGAAATTATTCTTTGAAAGGTGCTGAAATTTCCATTATTTTGTTGCCTGAAAGCGTTAACGATAAAAATTATGATACTTATTTCGGGTGGCCGGAAGGAAAATGTACCTTTAAAGTAGAAGATTTGTCCTACTCTTCATTGCGTTTGGAATATGAGGGTACGAAATCTATTTTTCGGAAATTTTGAGATAAAGAATAAGAATAGACGATTTTACTAATAAAAACAATAGAAAAGATGAAAAAATTAGCCGTATTGGGAATGGGAGTATGCATAGCTCTGGCATTCTCTTCTTGTAAATCAAGTGAAAGTGCTTATAAGAAAGCATATGAAAAGGCAAAACAGCAGGAATTGGCCGAGCCGCAAACAACTGTCCCTGCTGAAGAGGTGGCTCCAGTGGTTACCGCTCCAGTAGAAGTAAAGGTGGTGGAAAGTGCACCTGCCGGCATGCGTCAGGAAAAGGTGACTGTGGTATCAGGTGGTACCAGCTTGAAAACCTTTAGTGTAGTTTGCGGAGCTTATAGCGTGAAAGCTAATGCGGAAGGTGTGAAGCAGGCATTGGTGAATGAAGGTTATACTGCAATGGTGGTTTACAATGCAGAAAGAAATCTGTATCGTGTAGTTATCGGTACATTCGATGACAGAGCATCCGCCGAGAATCTGCGCGACTCTTTCAAAGCTAAACATCCTTCGAATGATGACTTCCAGAAGGCATGGTTGCTGTATAGCGTCAATTAATAGAATTCTTTTTGGTAATTCATAACAGAAAGGAATGTATGTTTCCTTTCAAGATGAGGCAGTAACTGCGAAGTTACTGCCTTTTTCATGATATGCCGAAAGAATGTGAAGGCTGGCGCTGTCGCGTGTTTGGTTTGGCAAAACAAAGTGTTTCCTTTAACAGAACAGTTTGTTTCATTAAAGGAAACAACTTGTTTTTAAGCAGTGAAACAAAGTGTTCAGTACTGTGAACTAACGGACTAATTGAGAAAAGACCCAGATAAACTCATGTTGTCACAGTCTCTTTAGTTCCTCTTCCTTCGTGAATATTTCACTCTATTTTTCTCTGCTCCGGATTGATTTTCCTGATTGTGAAAAGTGCTTATAATATTCTCTCTTTCGTTTAAAAGAAGTTATAAAACAAGAGGTGGAAACTTTTAGACCTGAAAAAGTTTTTAATTTTGTGCCTTATCTTTGAGAAGAATATAGTATGGAACGACGATATATACTGAATGCGATTGATGCCGCTTTGCAGGCTGGCGAGAAAATTCTTTCCATTTACGATGATCCGGCATCGGATTTTCAGGTAGAAAAAAAAGCGGATAATTCTCCTCTTACTATTGCCGACCGTAAGGCTCATGAAACTATCTGCCGTTTTTTGGCTGATACACCTTTCCCTCTGCTAAGCGAGGAAGGCAAACATTTGCCTTTTTCGGAACGACGGAGTTGGGAAACTTTATGGATTGTAGACCCTTTGGACGGTACGAAGGAGTTCATCAAGAGGAACGGTGAGTTCACAGTGAATATAGCTTTGGTGCATCACTCAGTACCGGTAATGGGAGTCATTTATGTGCCGGTAAAAAAGGAGCTCTATTTTGGAGTGCATGATTCGGGTGCTTATAAGCTATCTGGTATTACTGCACGTGATGGAATGTCGTGGGATGAACTGCTTGTGAAAGCTGTCCGGCTGCCGGAAACAAGCGTGCACGAACGGTTTGTAATTGTGGCTTCCCGTTCGCATCTGACGCCCGAGACAGAAGATTATATCGAGAAAATGAAATGCAGCCATGCGGAAGTTGAGCTTATATCAAGTGGAAGTTCCATCAAGATTTGTCTGGTAGCTGAAGGCAAGGCTGATGTATATCCTCGTTTTGCCCCTACGATGGAATGGGATACGGCGGCTGGGCATGCTATTGCACGTGCTGCCGGAATGGAAATTTATCAGGCGGGGAAGGAAGAACCTTTGCAATATAATAAGGAGGATTTGCTGAATCCGTGGTTTATCGTAGAACCCAAGCATACTGAAATAAAATAACGACTTTATGACATTTGAGATATTGTTTGTGCTGCTGGCATTGTTGGGCATGGTGATTGCCTTGGTTCTGGATAAAATGCGTCCGGGCATGGTGCTCTTTTCTGTCGTAGTATTGTTCTTGTGTGCAGGTATCCTCACTCCTAAGGAGATGCTGGAAGGGTTCAGTAATAAGGGGATGATGACTGTTGCCATGCTGTTTTTGGTCAGTGAAGGCATCAGGCAGTCGGGTGCTTTGGGGCAAGTAATCAAGAAGCTGCTTCCCCAAGGTAAGACTACGGTCTTTAAAGCGCAGTTCCGTATGTTGCCCACCATTGCTTTTATTTCAGCTTTTCTAAACAATACTCCGGTGGTTGTTATCTTTGCTCCCATTATCAAGCGTTGGGCCGAATCTGTAAAATTGCCTGCTACCAAGTTCCTTATACCCCTTTCTTATGTGACGATACTTGGCGGAATCTGCACCCTGATAGGGACGTCGACCAATCTGGTGGTGCATGGTATGATATTGGAAGCCGGATATGAAGGCTTTACTATGTTCGAGTTGGGTAAAGTGGGCATTTTCGTCGCGATTGCAGGCATCCTTTATCTGTTCGCTTTTTCCTCAAGGCTTTTGCCGGATGTTCGTACGGATGCGGTAAAGCTGGATGAGGAACCGGAGGAGCATGGAGATTTACATCGGGTGGAAGCTGTACTCGGCGCCCGTTTTCCCGGTATCAACAAGAAACTTGGTGATTTTAACTTCAAGCGGCATTATGGGGCCGAAGTGAAGGAGATTAAGCGTAGCGGTCAGAGCATTGTCGGAAATCTGGAAAATGAATATCTCCGCGAAGGGGATACGCTGGTGGTGATGGCTGATGACTCTTTTGTAAAGACCTGGGGGGAATCTTCGGTGTTCGTGTTGCTGGCCAATGGCAAGGATACGGAACCGGTGCCCGGAAAGGGAAAGCGCTGGTTTGCCTTGGTTTTGCTGATATTGATGATAGTGGGTGCAACGGTTGGTGAACTTCCGGTTGTCAAGGAAGCTTTTCCGGAAATCAAGTTGGATATGTTTTTCTTCGTTTCCATTACTACTATCATTATGGCCTGGACAAAGATATTTCCGGCCCGCAAGTATACCAAATATATATCTTGGGATATTCTGATAACGATTGCTTGTGCTTTTGCTATCAGCAAGGCGATGGTGAATTCCGGAGTGGCAGATGCTGTGGCGCGTTTCATTATAGGCATGAGCCATCATTATGGCCCCCACGTGTTGCTGGCTGCTGTGTTTATCATAACGAACTTGTTTACAGAACTGATTACGAACAATGCGGCCGCGGCACTCGCTTTCCCGTTGGCACTTTCCATCTCTTCACAGATGGGAGTCAGTCCGATGCCTTTCTTCGTTGTAATTTGTATGGCGGCTTCTGCCAGCTTCTCCACTCCTATAGGGTATCAGACTAATTTGATTGTACAAGGTATCGGTAACTATAAGTTCACGGATTTTGTACGCATCGGGTTACCTTTGAATATCATTACTTTCCTGATATCCATTTTCTTGATTCCTTTAATTTGGCCATTTTAAAAAAAGAAGAAATAATAACATATGGAAGAAAACAACCACATATATCCGATATTTGACAAAATGCTGATGCGGAAAGACAAAGAAGACTTGTTGAAGCAGCACAGCGTGATGGTTTGGTTTACCGGTTTGAGCGGCTCCGGCAAAAGTACGATAGCCATTGCCTTGGAGCGCGAACTTCATAAAAGAGGATTGCTTTGCCGTATCCTGGATGGTGACAACATCCGCAGTGGCATCAACAATAACCTCGGTTTTACGGAGGCCGACCGTGTGGAGAATATCCGGCGTATAGCCGAAGTTTCCAAACTCTTTCTTGATACGGGTGTTATAACAATCGCGGCTTTTATCAGTCCTAATAACGATATTCGTGAAATGGCGGCTGATATTATCGGACAAGACGATTTTCTGGAAGTTTATGTCAGTACCCCGCTTGAAGAGTGTGAACGCCGTGACGTGAAGGGACTTTATGCCAAGGCACGTAAGGGAGAAATCAAGAATTTTACAGGTATTTCCGCGCCTTTTGAGGAACCGGCTCATCCGGCTCTGACGTTGGATACCTCTGTTCTCAGCCTGGAAGAATCGGTCAATAAACTGTTGGAACTCATTTTACCAAGAATTCAGAAGAAATAAGATATAATGAAAGAAGAATATAAATTGAGCCATTTGAAGGAACTCGAAGCAGAGTCCATTCATATTATCCGTGAAGTGGCAGCGGAGTTTGAAAATCCGGTGATGCTGTATAGTATCGGCAAGGATTCTTCGGTTATGGTGCGCTTGGCCGAAAAGGCGTTTGCTCCCGGCAAAGTGCCGTTCCCGTTGATGCACATCGATTCCAAGTGGAAGTTTAAGGAGATGATACAGTTCCGTGACGAGTATGCCAAGAAGTATGGTTGGAACCTGATAGTGGAAAGCAATATGGAAGCTTTCAATGCAGGTGTCGGGCCTTTTACGCATGGCAGCAAGGTGCATACGGACCTGATGAAAACGCAGGCTTTGCTCCACGCATTGGATAAGTATAAGTTTGATGCGGCATTCGGTGGTGCTCGTCGCGACGAGGAGAAGTCACGTGCCAAAGAGCGTATTTTCTCCTTCCGTGACAAGTTCCATCAATGGGACCCCAAAAATCAGCGTCCCGAATTGTGGGATATTTATAATGCCCGGGTACATAAAGGAGAGAGTATCCGAGTATTTCCGTTAAGTAATTGGACGGAGCTGGACATCTGGCAATATATACGTTTGGAAAATATTCCTATTGTGCCGTTGTATTTTGCCAAGGAACGTCCTTGTGTGGAGATTGACGGAAATCTGATAATGGCGGATGACGACCGCTTGCCGGAACAGTACCGCGACCAGATAAAGATGCGTATGGTGCGTTTCCGTACGCTGGGTTGCTGGCCGTTGACCGGTGCTGTGGAAAGCGATGCCGATACCATCGAGAAGATTGTCGAGGAAATGATGACCACCACCAAGAGTGAACGGACGACCCGTGTCATTGACTTCGACCAAGACGCAAGCATGGAGCAGAAGAAGCGCGAGGGATACTTCTAAAGGAATTAAAAATTAAGAATTAAAAATTAAATCATTAAGGATGAACGATTCTACACTTGATATAAAGGCTTTTCTTGATAAGGATGAGCAGAAAGACTTATTGCGCTTACTGACTGCCGGTTCTGTGGATGACGGAAAATCCACATTGATAGGCCGTCTGTTGTTCGACAGCAAGAAACTATATGAGGATCAGCTGGACGCACTGGAACGCGACAGCAAGCGCATGGGAAATGCCGGCGACCACATTGACTACGCCCTTTTGCTGGACGGCTTGAAGGCAGAGCGCGAACAAGGCATCACCATCGACGTGGCATACCGCTACTTCTCGACCAACAATCGTAAGTTTATCATTGCCGATACTCCGGGACACGAGCAGTACACACGCAACATGATTACCGGGGGCTCTACAGCTAACTTGGCAATTATTCTGGTGGATGCGCGTATGGGTGTCATTACGCAGACGCGCCGGCATACTTTCCTGGTGTCGTTGCTTGGCATCAAGCATGTGGTGCTTGCTGTCAATAAGATGGACTTGGTGGATTTCTCCGAAGAACGTTTTAATGAGATAGTCGATGAATATCGGAAGTTTATAGCTCCATTGGGCATTCCTGACGTAAACTGCATTCCGCTGTCAGCTTTGGATGGCGACAATGTGGTGGAGAAATCGGAACGTACTCCTTGGTATGAGGGTATTTCACTTCTTGACTTTCTGGAGACGGTACATATTGACAACGACCATAATTTGAAGGATTTTCGTTTCCCGATTCAATACGTCTTGCGCCCCAATCTCGATTTCCGTGGTTTTTGCGGTAAGGTGGCTTCGGGTATTATTCGTAAGGGAGATGAAGTGATGGCATTGCCTTCCGGTAAGAAGTCGCATATCAAGAGTATAGTTACATACGACGGCGAATTGGATTACGCCTTTCCGCCCCAGTCCGTCACCCTGACTCTGGAAGACGAGATAGATGTGTCGAGAGGGGAAATGCTGGTACATCCGGATAACCTGCCCGTCATGGACCGCAATTTTGAAACGATGCTGGTTTGGATGGATGAAGAGCCGATGGATATCAACAAATCATTCTTCATCAAACAGACCACCAATATAAGCCGTACTCGCATCGACAGTATCAAGTATAAGGTGGATGTCAATACGATGGAGCATCTTTCCATTGACAATGGAAAGTTGAGCAAGGAAACATTGCCGATGCAGCTCAATCAGATTGCGCGTGTGGTGCTGACCACTGCCAAAGAGCTTTTCTTTGACCCTTATCGGCAGAATAAGGCTACCGGTTCGTTCATCCTGATAGACCCGATAACCAACAATACCAGTGCTGTAGGTATGATTATCGATAGGGTGGAGGATAAGGACATGCACTTAGCTGAGGACCTGCCTATGCTGAATTTGCCTAAGCTGGGTATAGCTCCCGAACATTACGAAGCTATAGAAAAGGCTGTGAAAGAGCTGGAACGCCAGGGCGTGGCCGTACGGATAGAGTGCAGTACTTCTTTATAAGTATTGCAGTTCTCTCTCGGTATCACCGGAAGAAAACCATAACATATTAATATAAAGATAATAATGGGATTGTTAGAATTCAATAAGCTTCCGATAAACACCCTGGTAGGTGCGGATTGGAAAACATTCAAGGATATAACGGGCGGTCGTGACATCGGTGCTGCCTACAAAGGCAAGTATCGGCTAACAAAAGCTGTCTGCCGCCTGCTGTCCACTTTGGCTCCTCTGCAGGACAGACGCTATGAAAAGCTTCTGGCAGATAAGCCCTTGGAGCATGATCCGGTATTCATTTTGGGACACTGGCGTAGCGGAACTACGTTTGTGCATAATGTTTTCTCCTGCGACAAGCATTTCGGCTACAACACGACATACCAGACTGTATTTCCGCATCTTATGATGTGGGGGCAGCCTTTCTTCAAGAAGAACATGAGTTGGTTGATGCCGGACAAACGTCCCACGGACAATATGGAACTTGCCGTTGACCTTCCGCAAGAAGAGGAGTTTGCTTTGGCAAATATGATGCCCTACACCTATTATAATTTCTGGTTCCTGCCCGAATATCAGCAAGAGTATGCCGATAAATACCTGCTGTTTGATGACATCACAGAGAAAGAGCTGAAAGTATTTGAGGAGACTTTCGTCAAACTGATAAAGATTTCTCTTTGGAATACGAACGGAACCCAGTTTCTTAGTAAGAATCCGCCTCATACGGGACGTGTGAAAGAGCTTGTCAAGATGTTCCCCAATGCCAAGTTTATCTATCTGATGCGTAATCCTTATACTGTTTTCGAAAGCACACGTAGTTTCTTTACTAACACCATTCAGCCGTTGAAACTGCAGGATATCAGTCATGAGGAGCTTGAGAAGAATATTTTGTCCATTTATGCCAAACTGTATCATAAGTACGAAGCGGACAAGGCATGCATTCCTGAAGGAAACTTGATAGAGGTGAAGTTTGAGGACTTCGAAGCGGACGCAATGGGAATGACTGAACATATCTACAAGGCTTTGTCCATTCCGGGCTTTGCAGAGGCGCGTGCCGATATTGAGAAGTATGTAGGCGGAAAGAAAGGATATAAGAAGAATAAATACAAGTATGATGAGCGTACAGTGCAGTTGGTTCAGGATAACTGGAATTTTGCGCTGGAACAGTGGAAGTACGATTTATAATGATTGTCAATTATCAATGAGAGAAATGATTCAAAAGAAAATTCGTATGTTGGGAGTGCTGTCTGCCATGCTTTGTTGCGGAGCCGTTTCTGCGCAGCAGCACGAGGTAGAGATGATTCCTTTCGGAAATATGGATCAATGGATTGACCGCCAAATCAAGGAATCCGGTATTATTGGCGGTGCCACGAAGAATGTGTATGCCATCGGCCCTACTGCTACTGTCACCGAAACCAAGGCATACAAGAATATGGGAGGTTCGCCGTGGGCGACATCCAATGTGATGGCCCGGGTAGCCGGTATCACGAAAACTAATACTTCTGTTTTTCCGGAAAAGCGAGGGGATGGTTTCTGCGCCCGCATGGACACCCGTATGGAAAGTGTGAAGGTTTTTGGAATAGTGGATATCACGGTGCTGGCTGCCGGCTCTATGTTTCTGGGTGAGGTGCACGAACCTATCAAGGGAACCAAAAATCCGCAGAAAATGCTGAATTCCGGCATACCGTTTACAAAGAAACCTATCGCCATACAGTTTGATTATAAAGTAAAGATGTCCGACCGCGAGAAGCGTATTCGTGCAACGGGCTTTAGCCGTATCACAGATGTGGAAGGAAAGGACTTCCCGGAAGTGAATCTGTTTCTGCAAAAGCGTTGGGAAGATGAGAAGGGGAATATCTATGCCAAGCGCGTAGGAACGATGGTCGTAAGATATTATACTACTACCGATTGGCATAATAATGCCACTTATTCCATCATGTACGGTGATATTACCGGTGACCCTGCGTACAAGGCCCACATGATGCGTCTTCAGGTTGAAGAACGCTATGCAGTTAATAGTAAAGGAGAGAGCGTACCTATTAAGGAGGTTGCCTGGGGAACGGAAGATGATGTGCCTACTCATTTGTTGTTACAGTTTACCTCCAGCCATGGCGGTGCTTACATAGGTTCTCCCGGTAATTCGTTGTGGATTGACAATGTAAAATTGGTATATTAGAATAAAAGCAGTTAAAGTTGGATGTCATACTTTAGCTGCTTTTTTAATGGAGTCACTGAGACTTTGGGTTACTTCTTATTTCTTATTTCAGATGAATTTTGTATGTCAGCCCTCCACTGAAATATTTCATCCTCTGCATTTCCACCTGCACATGCAGATGCTTGAACAACAGATAGGTGGCTCCCAAGGCAAAGTCCTTGGAGTCATATTCCGCTATCACCCTCAGCTGCGGATGGAAGGACGGATTGTAGGTGACACCCAGTGCAAAGCCATTCAGCTTGTACTCCTTGCGGTTGTTGTAAAGGTAGGAAAGATGGACACCAATCTCCTCTTTACCCACAACGGGTATATGCTTGGAGGCGGCAATGTAGAAACGGCTGTAATATCCGTTACCTTCCGTGGTGCCGACTTGCCCCCCTCCGGAAGAAGTGAACGGGTCGGACGTCCCCAGCACGACAGCCGGCATGTATTTCCAGAACTGCCCCTCCTTCAACACACGCAGTCGGGCGGAAAAGTAACGGTCCTGGTTCGTGAATCCGCTGTATCCGTATGGCTTCAATCCCAACGCCTCCGCCTTGAAAAGTGTACACGTGTAGGCCACTTCCAGAAAGGGAAAGACTGTGACATTCAGGAAGTAGTTGTAGGTATGATAGTACCAGGTGGGTGGTGTGAGCTCCTTGTTCAGGAAGTTACCGCCAACCATGAAAGTCTTGTCACGCTGCATCTCCGCAGAGGGTGCATGCAACAGCCCGGTCGTACCATACGACAACTGGGAAAAGGCCGAAAGGGAAAGGCTGCAAAACAGAACGATAAAGAATAGCTTAAACTTCATCATCACATATAAATTCAGTCGCTGATAAAAAATGGATTGCTTTATGACATGCATCGGACATAGTACCAAAAAAAGGCGTCTGAGTCCCAGACGCCTTCATTTTTAGAGTCTATTTGTCACTTGGAGTTATTATTCCAGGATAACTACACGGTTCAGGAAGTTCTTGCCGAACATGTTTTCAGTACCTCCAAATCCTACGAGCTCAAGTTGGTCTTTACTTACACCTTCTGCAATCAAAGCATCGTAAACAACCTGAGCACGCTTTTCAGACAGTTTCTGGTTCCAAGAAGCGCTACCGGTAGCCTTATCGCAATAACCGGCAACTTTGTACTTCCTATCCGGATTAGCCTTCAGAATCTTGGCAGCCAACTGGATGTTAACCTTGCCATAGTCGTCCAGACGGGCGCTGCCAATCTTGAAGAAGATGGCACGCGGACCGGCAACTTCAACTTCCTTGGTCACTTCCTTAACTTCAGGTTTAGCGTTGGCCAGTGCATTCTTGCAGTTAGCCAGGTCAGCCTGAGCCTGAGCCAGTTCGCTTCTATATCTGTTGATTTCCGCATTGATAGCATCTTCGTCGATATTGGAAGCCTTCACAAATTTCTTGCCACCGAAGATGTAGCTAACACCTGCGGTCAGCATGCCTGTACCTTCAGCCTTGCGATGGCTGCTGATGTTACCGAAAATGGACGGGGCGATAGCACCGCGAGCTTCTACGTCAATAGCCCACTTGGTGTTGATATTGAACTTCAAGCCCAAACCGGCAGAAGCACCGATACGTGCACGCATTTCAGCTTCACCGGCAGGAGTCATAGACTGCGAAGTACCGTCAGCACTAATTGTAACATCCACATTTTGAGATTTTGCTACAGAAATTTGAGGTCCCAAGAAACCGTAAACTTCGAAGAAACGGTTAGGATTAACGCCTGCGAACAATGTAGAAAGATTGATCATTGCATCAATGTTACCACCTACATAAGTCTTGTTGTGTTCCCAATAAGCATCATCCAAACACAGATGCTGAGTAATACCGTTTACCTGAGCACGTACACCCCACGTCGGAGTAATCAACTTACCAACTGATACGCTGAAATGCGGAGCAATCTTATTGAAACCGTCATTGTTGATGGCGTGGATACCACCACCTACACTCACGAAAATATTATCGCTCCATTTCGGAGTGTAGTAGTTCGTTTTTTCTTGTGCACTTAGATTTGCTGCACAAGCGCCTGCCAATAGTAAGGAGGCTATCATTAATTTACTTTTCATTTTCTCTTTAGTTTAAGATAAATAACAACTAAACGTTCTGTTAATCAGCAACAACAATACCGCCACCAGCATTATCTCCACCATGACCATGGCCATGACCATGACCTGCAGGAGCGTGATTGTGACCAGGAATCTGTTGATCAACCAGGATGTCTCCTAAAGCAGTCGCAAAATTTTTAACCTTCATAGAAGCTAAAATTTCTTCCCCTGCTTTTGTATTAGCATCAGCTTTTTTAACAATCTTATAATCAGTAGTTACAACAGTATAAGCGACATTAATTATCGTACGAGAGTGAGCATAAACCGGAATTTCCTTATCTATCTCAACTTCTTCCTCTTTATAAGTATCTTTAAGAGTACTAAAGAAAGAATTAATAGCTCCGATTTCAAGTAAATCTGTTGTATTGATCACCTTTGTATCTTCCAATACCTTATTTCCTGACTTATTAAGATATTTTCCTGTTGTATAGTAATAGTAATCTGTCGTATTATCTTCAAAACCCTCCTTATTCTCAGTATTTGTAGATTCTTGAGGATCTACAACGATTTTTGTTTCTGCTGTTTCTTTTTGAAGAATAATAGTCGGAGTTAAAGAAGCAAACTGGCCAGCTTGCAATGCAGGAACAGCAACTTTAACTTCTACACTCATATCATTATAAGAAGCGGTAACCGTAGCTGTAGTTGCTGCCAAAGTAGGATTACCAGTAAACGTAGCTGACGGACTGATAGTGACCGTAGCAACACTTGTTACATCAGTTGTAACGCCATTCTCTACAGCAAGTACAATCGGACTGATAGTAGCTTGCGCATTGATAGGCTCAATATTTACATTGAACTCTTCTTTTTCACAAGAAGTGAAAGCTGTAGCCAAAGCTACTACGGCAAGTGCAAACACTGCATTTATGCCGTTTAAGAATTTAATCTTTTTCATCTCAATTAATTAATTAAAAATTTAACAATTCTGACTTAATAAAATATGGGTTAAAACTATTCTCTTCCATTATATTATCACTTGCCTCTGCCTTGTATTGCTTATAATAAGTCCTTTCATTACCCGCATTATATACAATGCCCATATGGGCAGAGGTATTTACACGCGGTATATACCCTCTTCTCTTATACTTATAAGGAGGCAATGATACCTGAAACCGGAATCCTCCATTCGCCTTGGCATGCTCTGCTTTCATAGCATAAAAGCCTATCGAACAATAGCGGAAATGACGAACCATTTCAAATCTGACCCCCTTTTCCTTCATTAGATACTGTTCAGCTTTCAGCGTGAACTGGGTATTGAACTGCGGCCAATAAAAGCTACCCCCCAAAGACCAAGTAGCAACCCATGTAGAAGGATCATAATGCAATTTAAATCCATTCCAATATCCGGTTCCAGTATATCCTATTCGAGCCAATAAAGAAAATCTCTCATCATTAAAAGGCCTAAAAAAATCCACATCAAATCCATATTGATCCGCATTAAAATATCCGACAGTCACTTTGCCAAACACATTATACGGCAACCTGAAGCGTTGTGAAAGAGTCAAATTTCCCGGATGAACCTTACCTTCATATTTTCCATACCCATCATTATAAACCGGTATTTTCACTTGTGCCGTTAGTTTCATTCCTTTCCATAACGAAACCTCTATCGCAGGGCTCAAATCAAACAAGACCTGATAAATCTGTGTAATCACCAGATTCTTGAAAGCTAATTGAGGATACACCAATACATCAATCTTGAACAAAGAGCTATTTTTCAACTTTATTTTCCGTGCATTCTTCCAAGTATCACCCAATTCATAGCTTACATTCCAGTCATCACGTTCTGCTTGGAGCACCGAATCACCCTTTATAGGATGATAATAAAGAGAAATCTGGGGTACATTATTGTCCAGAACTATTATTCGGCATGACTTTTCTTCCGGTAAACCCATCTTTTGGATAACATCCACCGCTTTGCCTATGCCTACACCTTGCAAACGATATGCAGAGTTCTGCAGAACATAAACACGTTCATTGCCATCTTCTGTCCATCCAACATTTTCAAATCCCATTTTCACTAAAGCATTTACAGTACTTTCCCCCGTTTGGCAAATCCCTTTCAAAGGAAGCAAACAGTATAAAAAGAACGCTGCACATTGTGCTATTGTTTTAGTTGTTAGGCACTTTCTTATGTTAGAGTTTTTATACCTCATCTTTTTCAACCATTTTTTGTGTCCGTATAACACAAAATATGGTGCAAAAATAGACACATTTTTAATAATACCAAAGATTTTTATATGAAAAAACGAAATAATGTTGTTTTTTCCTCAAAAGCCCCTAATAAAGACTCAGATTGTTTATATGAAGTATATTAGCTATCTTGAAATCCTTAATATAGTTGTACGTAATTGTTATACAGAATGTTGTTTTTTGTGCCAAATAGTCATTTTTAGCAGTTTTGGCTAACTCACTTATCTCTGTAGAAAGGATAAATAGAAGAAATATCTGCAAGAATTAAAGAGAATGACAAATTGCACTTCGCATTTAACCAACCCCTATGATATATTAGGAATTAAATCGATAGCCTTCTTTTTACTTTCATCTACAAGCTTTGCATAAATTTGTGTTGTCTGTATATTGGTATGTCCCAATAGTTTGGAGACTGTATATAAATCTACTCCCAATGTCAGCATCATTGTTGCATGTGTGTGGCGCGCTGTGTGAAATGTTACATGCTTTGATATCCCAGCTTGTTCAACCCATTTGTGTAAAATCACATTACTTCGTCCCAGTGAGACCAATCCGGCAAATACCTTTTCCGTTTCTGGTGCATTTCCTCTGTCTGGCAGATGTTTTATGGCTTCCGAACAGAGTGGAAGCGATATGGCTTCTTTCGTCTTCTTCTGAATAATACTCAATAGTGCATTGCCATTTTCATCATAGCGTATATCTTCCCATCTCAATGCAATAATATCACAATGCCTCAATCCACAAAAACAGCTGAATAGAAATGCTTTCCTTAATAAGATATTATAAAAAGGAGTATGAACCAATCTGGTCAATTCCTTTATAGTAAGATAATCCCTTTCTGTTCGATTACGTTTTGGTTTGTCCTCATTCTTTATTTTATTCATCGGATTAACAGTTATATAATCTTCAGATACGGCCCTGTTCAAGCAGTATCGCAGCGTTTTCAAATAATAGAATTGGGTGTTAACATGTAATGTCTTTTCCTTCTTACAATGTTCTTGTTTTGTTTTCTTCAAGTAATCTATAAAACCCAACAAATAAGTCTTGTCCACCTTTCTTAGCAATATTCCATTCGGAGTATACCTTTCCAAATGGCATACAACAGCATGTATGGCACTTTTCCGTACTCTATTGTTCACACTTTGTTCTGCTATTAATTTCATATAGCCAGTCAGCTTCATATTGGACAATCTGCTATGATTAAATCCGTAAGCTTGATTATATATTTCCAAAATCTTCTGAGCCTTTATCGCATTTGCCAAATTTAGCGTCTCGGCATTTCTTTTTTTATCAGCTTGATTATGTTCAGGGATAATATACAACTTTAAGAATTCGTATTGTCGCCTTCCATTCATATAAATATCCAGATATATGGATTGGCATCCATTAACCAATTTTTTTGTTCTCACCTTTATTGGCTCTTTTAAATTCAATTGTTTTTTCATATTCTTTAAATAAAAACATACAGTTTATTATTAGTAGTAACAAAACAGTAACAAAAGTCAATCCTAAAAATTGTTTTCATGTTCTATCACTCTTGTCTTTTTTATAATTACCTTATTAGCTATCAAATATTTACAGTATAGAACGCCACGTTACTGAAAGAACAAATATAATAATAAGCCAGAAACAATTAAACTATCAAGAGTGTGGCTATTGCTATGACGGCGGAAACTTTCTCTGGAAATTTATTTTCCATCACTTTGCTTCCACACTTCCACCCACCTCCTGTATCCCCCTATCCATCGGCATTTGCCCTGTGGTGGAAGCAATCCGAAAAGGTGGAAGCAAATTTAGCTTCCACTTGTCTGAAACGCCTGAGTTTTGTAGTAACAATCTGTTTACTAGCATAATATTACGCAAGAGCTACATAAATCAATCAGTTCGGCATTCCGCAGAGGCTATGAAAAGTACCGGGAGAGTGAGCCGTTCAAGCGGATGATTCCTAACTCACGGCTATGAATAATGCCGTCTAATATCCTTTAAGTTGTTGTACAATACATTTGCGCCCTATCCACAATAGATGCGGGCTACGTACTTCATCCGTAAAAGCCTTGGAGTTAGTGACACCTAACAGCCATGAACAACCCTGCTTACGACCATAAAGCAATCGCTTGACGACCATTAGCAGAGTTGTTCATGGCCGTTAGGCGTCATTAATTCCCTATGCAACAGCAGACAAACAAAGGGAGAGAAGCAAAGGATTGTCTGTGTTTTAGATAAAAAGCCCATTTGTTAGCAGGTGTATTCCGGAAGAAAAGTCATGCCGCATAATAGTTCTGGATAATAATGTACCCCAGATTTCTCTTTATTATCATCCTATAAAGGGTGATTCGGTGCTCCAAGCAGAACGTGATGACTGGAATGTAAGCTATGAATTGGGTGATACTTGGAAGAATGCACGGAAAATAAAGTTGAAAAATAGCTCTTTGTTCAAGATTGATATATTGGTGTATCCGGAATTCTCTTTCAAGAACGTGATTATTACGCAGATTTATCAAGTTCTATTTGATTTGAGTCCTGCAATAGAAATTTCGTTATGGAAGGGTATGAAAGCCACAGCACAAGTGAAGATACCAATTTATAATGATGGATATGGAGCTCGGGAAGGAAAGGTTCATCCGGGGTTTCTGACTCTTTCACAACGTTTTCGATTGCCTTATAACGTTTTTGGTAAATTCTCAGTAGGTTATTTTAGTGGCAACCGATATGGTGCTGATGTAGATTTCTTTCGACCCTTTAATGATGAGCGCTTTTCTTTGTTGGCAAGAATAGGATATACGGGAGCTGGACGTTGGGACGGATTTAAGTTCCAATATGATCCTTCATTATGGCGTGTGACGTGGTCTTTGGGGGGGAAATTTCTATTGGCCGCGATTTAATACACAGTTCACACTGAAGGCTGAACAGTATTTGTTGAAGGAAAAGGGGATTAAATTCGATATGATTCGTCATTTCCGTTATTGCTCAATCGGCTTTTATGCCATGAAGGCAGAGCATGCTAAAGCGAATGGAGGATTCCGGTTTCAGGTGGCATTGCCTCCTTATAAGTATAAAAGGAAAGGATATGTACCGCGTGTGAATACTTCTACCAATATGGGTATTTCTTATAATGCAGGTAATGAAAGGTATTATTATAAGGAATACAAGGCAGAGGCAAGTGATAATATGATGGAAGAAAATAGTTTTAACCCATATTTTATTAAGTCAGAATTGTTAAATTTTTAATTAATTAATTGAGATGAAAAAGAAAAGTTTTTTAAGTGGCGTAAATGCTAAATTAGCATTGGCTGCAGTAGCTTTGACGAGTGTGATGTTCACAAGCTGCGAAAAGGAAGAATTCAATGTTGCACCTGTGGAATTGGATCCTGCAAGTGCTACCATTGCTGTTACTGTATATGATTTGGGGGATCGTTCTATCATAACAGAAGGCCTTAATATTACAGGTGACACTGAAGTGAAGGCTGGTGCTGATGGTAAAATTGCACCTGAAACAAGAAAGTTTACTGCTACAAAAAAAGATTATTTACCAGGCGAAGGACAAGCTGTGATTCCTGCTTTGAATAAAGGACAATTCGCTTTTGTTCCAGTAAACATTTTCTTGCAGAAAATAACAGATGCCGCTAAGGATGTATATCCTACTCCTGATCCTGAGACTATAAAGCCTGAAATAGGTCAGGTTGTAGATGGTGGAAGTTATACCAATGATGGCCCCAATCCTCAAGACAAAGAATTGTCATATACAGCATATGTCGGTCAAACAGTTACTAACATTGATGAGGTAAAAACTTGGATTGATGCAAATATACCTGCTACTAAGGCTTTGTCTAATGAAGAACTGAAAGCTGTGTTGAAAGCTGCTGTAGAAGGTCTTAATACCGGTTTTACTGCAGTAGTTAGAACAGAAAAAGTAACAATTGCACCTTATACAACTGTTACTTTGAAAGCTACTACAAACTATCAGACTTCTGTAAATAATGTTTCAGCAACAGTAGATGGTGTGGTATATAATATTCCTGGTGTAAATATTAAGGTTGCACTTAATACAACTGCAACACAAGATATTGTTTCAATTACTCATGATCATGGTCACGGTCATGGCAATGGAAACAATGCTGGTGGTGGTAATGGTGACGGTACAGCTTACTAAAATCGTTTTAGTTATTATTTTAATTTTAAACTAAAGGAATAATGAAAAGTAAATTAGTAATAGCCTCCTTATTATTAGCAGGCGCTTGTGCAGCAAATCTGAATGCACAAGAAAAAACGAACTACTACACTCCGAAATGGAGCGATAATATTTTCGTGAGTGTAGGTGGTGGTGTCCACGCTATCAACAATGATGGTTTCAATAAATTGGCTCCGCATTTTAGCGTATCAGTTGGTAAGTTGATTACTCCGACATGGGGTGTACGCGCTCAGTTCAATGGTGTTACTCAGCACTTGTGTCTGGATAACTCGTATTGGGAACATAATAAGACGTACTTTGGTGGTAACATTGATGCAATGATCAATCTTTCTACATTGTTCGCAGGCGTTAATCCTAACCGTTTCTTCGAAGTTTATGGATTTTTGGGTCCTCAAGTAACTGTTGCAAAGTCAGCTAATGTGCTGATTCAAAACGATGGAACAATGATTCCTGATGGGGATGAAAAGGCTAGAGCACGTGTAGGCGCTTCTGCTGGTTTGGGCTTGAAGTTCAATATCAACACTAAGTGGGCTATTGACGTAGAAGCTCGCGGTGCTATCGCTCCGTCTGTATTCGGCAATATCAGCAGCCATCGCAAGGCTGAAGGTACTGGAACTTTGACTGCAGGTGTTAGCTACATCTTCGGTGGTAAGAAGTTTATTCCGGTTTCTAAGATTGACGAAGACGCAGTCAATGCAGAAATCAACAGATATAGAAGTGAACTGGCTCAGGCTCAGGCTGACCTGGCTAACTGCAAGAATGCACTGGCCAACGCTAAACCTGAAGTTAAGGAAGTGACTAAGGAAGTTGAAGTTGCCGGGCCGCGTGCTATCTTCTTCAAGATTGGTAGCGCCCGTCTGGACGACTATGGTAAGGTTAACATCGAATTGGCTGCTAAGATTCTGAAGGCTAATCCGGACAAGAAGTACAAGGTTGCAGGTTATGCTGACAAGGCTACCGGTAGCACTTCTTGGAACCAGAAGCTGTCTGAAAAGCGTGCTCAGGTTGTTTACGATGCTTTGATTGCTCAGGGTGTTGACAAAGACCAGCTCGAACTCGTTGGATTCGGTGGTACTGCCAATATGTTCGGCAAGAACTTCCTGAACCGCGTAGTTATCCTGGAATAATATACTCCAAGTGACAAATAGACTCTAAAAATGAAGGCGTCTGGGACTCAGACGCCTTTTTTTGGTACTATGTCCGATGCATGTCATAAAGCAATCCATTTTTTATCAGCGACTGAATTTATATGTGATGATGAAGTTTAAGCTATTCTTTATCGTTCTTTTTTGCAGCCTTTCCCTTTCAGCCTTTTCCCAGTTGACGTATGGTACGACTGGGCTGTTGCATGCACCCTCTGCGGAGATGCAGCGTGACAAGACCTTCATGGTCGGCGGTAATTTCCTGAACAAGGAGCTCACACCACCCACCTGGTACTATCATACCTACAACTATTTCTTGAGTGTAACTATCTTTCCCTTTCTGGAGATAGCCTACACGTGTACACTTTTCAAGGCAGAGGCGTTAGGATTGAAGCCATACGGGTACAGCGGATTCACGAACCAGGACCGTTACTTTTCCGCCCGTCTGCGTGTGTTGAAGGAGGGGCAGTTCTGGAAATACATGCCGGCCGTGGTGCTGGGGACATCTGACCCGTTCACTTCCTCTGGCGGCGGTCAAGTTAGCACTACGGAAGGTAACGGCTATTACAGCCGTTTCTATATTGCCGCTTCCAAGCAGATACCCGTTGCGGGTAAAGAGGAGGTTGGCGTGCATCTTTCCTATCTGTATAATGACCGCAAGGAGTACAAGCTGAATGGCTTTGCACTGGGTGTCACCTACAATCCGTCCTTTCATCCGCAGTTAAGGATGATAGCGGAATATGACTCCAAGGACTTTGCCTTGGGAGCCACTTATCTGTTGTTCAAGCATCTGCATGTGCAGGTGGAAATGCAGAGGATGAAATATTTCAGTGGAGGGTTGACATACAAAATTCATTTGAAATAATTAGTGAAAAAATCAGAGGAGGGGATGTTTGATACTATCAGACATCCCTTTTCTGTATTATATATGTAAGATTAACGGCGGAATTCAAATTTTAATCGTAATTTTGTAGCCCATTATGAGTAGAATAATAGCCATAGACTACGGTCGGAAACGCACGGGAATAGCCGTGAGTGATACATTGCAGATGATTGCGAATGGACTGACAACTGTGCCTACACACCAATTGTTGCAGTTTCTTCTTGATTATGTGGCTAAGGAGCCGGTAGAGCGTATCTTGGTAGGCCTTCCTAAGCAGATGAATAATGAGGCTTCGGAAAACATGAAGAATATCGAACCTTTTGTCCGTTCGCTGAAGAAGAAACTGCCTGACATGCCGGTTGAATATGTAGACGAGCGTTTTACTTCTGTTCTGGCTCATCGGACGATGCTTGAGGCCGGATTGAAAAAGAAAGACCGCCAAAATAAAGCACTGGTGGATGAAATCAGTGCAACTATTATTCTGCAAACTTATTTAGAGAACAAACGTTTCTCTTTTTTATAATGTATAGAAAGTAATTTGTAATTAGTAATTTGTAGTAAAGGAAATGATTTTACCCATTTATGTGTACGGCCAGCCCGTATTGAGAAAGGTAGCAGAGGATATTGCCCCGGACTATCCGAATTTGAAAGAACTTATTGAGAATATGTTTGAAACGATGGACAATGCTGAAGGTGTGGGACTTGCTGCACCGCAAATAGGTTTGCCTATCCGCGTAGTAACCATTAATCTGGATGTCTTGTCTGATGATTTGCCAGAATATAAAGATTTCCGCAAGGCGTATATCAATGCCCATATTCTGGAAGTGTCCGGTGAGGAAGTTTCTATGGACGAGGGCTGCTTGAGCCTTCCAGGAATTCATGAATCAGTGAAGCGTGGCAACAAAATACGCGTGCAATACCTGGACGAGAACTTGGAACCGCACGATGAGATTATCGAAGGTTACCTGGCACGCGTGATGCAGCACGAGTTCGACCATCTGGAAGGAAAGATGTTCATCGACCATTTGTCTCCGTTACGCAAGCAGATGATTAAAGGAAAACTGAATGCCATGTTGAAAGGCAAGGCACACTGCACTTATAAGGTGAAAACCGTAAAGAAATAAGTTTAACCATATAATATGGTATAAAAGGCTCAAAAAATATAAAAAGTGTTCCGCTAATCCCGACAAGTAAACGAAAAACGTTACTTTTGTTTCGTTTACAAGCATTTATAAAACAAGATGATAAAAAAAATACTGACGGCTATTTTGCTGTTACCCACATTGTTGTATGCACAAATCAATACGGAACGGGTGATGACCATTGCTCGGAATGCATTGTATTTTGAGGATTACGTGCTTTCTATCCAATATTTTAATCAGGTAATCAACGCGAAACCTTATTTATATGAGCCTTATTTCTTCCGTGGACTGGCAAAAATCAATTTGGATGACTATCAGGGAGCGGAGAGTGATTGTGATGCTGCGATTCAGCGGAACCCTTTTGTGGTAGGTGCTTACCAAATCAGAGGATTGGCACGTATCCGTCAGAACAATTTTGACGAGGCGATTGAAGATTATAAAACTGCCATCAAATACGACCCGGAGAATGTGGTGCTTTGGCATAATCTTTCCCTTTGCCATATTCAGAAAGAAGATTATGAGGCGGCTAAGGAAGATTTGGGTACGCTTCTGACAATTGCCCCCAGATATACACGTGCCTATCTGATGCGCGGGGAAGTCTCCCTGAAACAGAATGATACGATACAAGCTTTGCGTGATTTTGACAAAGCCATCGATATGGACCGTTATGACCCGGATGGATGGGGGGCAAGAGCCATTGTACGCCTCCAGCAGGGGAAATATAAAGAGGCTGAAGCTGATTTGGACCAGTCTATCCATCTGAGTGCAAAGAATGCCGGTAACTATATCAACCGTGCCTTGGCGCGTTTCCATCAGAATAATTTGAGAGGCGCCATGAGTGACTATGATTTGGCTTTGGATATTGATCCGAATAATTTTCTCGGGCACTACAACCGCGGTTTGCTGCGTGCCCAGGTGGGCGATGACAACCGGGCAATAGAGGATTTTGATTTTGTGTTGAAGATGGAACCGGATAACATGATGGCCACCTTCAATCGTGGTTTGTTACGTGCGCAGACGGGGGATTACCGGGGAGCTATCAGTGACTATTCCAAAGTGATTGCAGAATATCCTAACTTTATGGCCGGCTATTATCAGCGTGCCGAAGCCCGTAAAAAGATTGGCGACCATAAGGGAGCCGAGCAGGATGAGTTCAAAATCATGAAGATGCAGATAGACAAGCGTAACGGTGTTTCTTCTGGTGACAAAAAGGAAGGTGACGACAGTAAGGATGTTGCGGATAATTCCTCGGAAAACTCCAATGGAGATGGTGGGAAGACCCGTAAGAAATCCGACAAGAACATGGAAAATTATCGGAAAATTGTAATAGCGGACGATTCGGAAGCTGACCAGCGTTATAAGAGCGATTATCGCGGACGTGTACAAGACCGGAATGTGACCATCAAGCTCGAGCCGATGTATGCTTTGACTTATTATGAGAAACTGAGCGATGTGAAGCGTATCGTACATTATCATAAGTATATTGAGGAACTGAACCATTCGAAACTGTTCCCGAAGCCACTGCGCATCACCAATATGGAAGCTCCGTTGACGGAGGAACAAGTACGCTTCCACTTTGCTTTGATAGACGCTCATACGTCTGATGTGGTGGCTGACGAGAAGAACGCCAAGAAACGTTTCATGAGAGGTCTGGATTTCTATCTGGTTCAGGATTTTGCCAGTTCCATAGATGACTTTACAAAGAGTATCTTGTTGGACGACACTTTCTTCCCGGCATACTTTATGCGTGCTTTGGTGCGTTATAAGCAACTGGAATATAAAAAGGCCGAAGCCACAATGAGTGAAGGTGCCACTTCGGGTACAACGGAAATGAAGAAGCCTGAAGTGACAGCCATTGATTATGAAGTTGTGAAGAATGACCTGGATCACGTTATTCTATTGGCTCCTGATTTTGTCTATGGCTATTATAACCGTGGCAATGTGTCTTCGTTACTGAAGGATTACCGTGCCGCCTTGGCGGATTATGACAAGGCGATTGAGCTGAGTCCCGATTTTGCTGAAGCATACTTTAACCGTGGGTTGACGCACATCTTCCTGGGGAATAACAAACAAGGTATTGCCGATTTGAGTAAAGCCGGAGAGTTGGGCATTGTCTCGGCCTATAATATCATAAAGAGGTTTACAGATACACGGGAATAACATTTTTTTGCTAAAAAATAGAATATCAAAAAGAATTAGCTATTTTTGCGTTCTGAAAAATGAAATATACATATAAACTATGATAAAGATAACATTTCCAGACGGCTCTGTTCGTGAATATAACGAAGGAGTAACGGGACTGCAGATTGCAGAAAGCATCAGTTCGCGATTGGCACAAGACGTGCTGGCTTGTGGCGTGAACGGAGAAATTTATGATTTGGGGCGTCCTATCATGCAAGACGCTGAAGTGGTTCTTTATAAATGGGAGGATGAGCAGGGTAAGCATGCCTTTTGGCATACCAGTGCCCACTTGCTGGCCGAAGCTTTGCAGGAACTCTATCCGGGCATCCTGTTCGGTATAGGTCCTGCTATCGAAAACGGTTTCTACTATGATGTGGACCCGGGTGAAACGACTATCAAGGAAGCTGACCTGCCAGCCATTGAGAAAAAGATGGCTGAACTGGTGGCTAAGAAAGAAGCGGTTGTCAGACAAGACATTGCCAAGGCGGATGCTTTGAAGATGTTCGGTGACCGTGGAGAAACTTATAAATGCGAGCTGATTTCCGAATTGGAAGACGGCCACATCACAACTTATACGCAGGGTGCATTTACCGACTTGTGCCGTGGCCCTCACTTGATGACCACAGCTCCTATCAAGGCTATTAAGCTGACTTCCGTTGCCGGTGCTTATTGGCGTGGACAAGAAGACCGTAAGATGATGACCCGTATCTATGGTATCACCTTCCCGAAGAAGAAGATGCTGGATGAGTATCTTGTTCTGCTGGAAGAGGCAAAGAAGCGCGATCACCGTAAAATCGGTAAGGAGATGGACTTGTTCATGTTCTCCGACACTGTAGGTAAGGGACTCCCGATGTGGCTGCCCAAAGGTACTGCACTGCGTATCCGCTTGCAGGACTTCTTACGTCGCATCCAGGCCCGTTACGATTATCAGGAAGTAATGTGTCCACCCATCGGCAACAAATTGCTTTACATCACTTCCGGCCATTATGCAAAATATGGTAAGGACTCCTTCCAGCCCATACATACGCCGGAAGAAGGGGAAGAGTACTTCTTGAAACCGATGAACTGCCCTCACCACTGTATGATTTACAAGAACTCACCCCGTTCTTACAAAGACCTGCCTTTGCGTTTGGCAGAGTTCGGTACGGTTTGCCGTTACGAGCAGAGTGGCGAGTTGCACGGTCTGACACGTGTACGTAGCTTTACGCAGGATGATGCGCATATCTTCTGCCGTCCGGACCAGGTGAAGGATGAGTTCCTCCGTGTCATGGACATTATCTCCATCGTGTTCGAATCTATGGACTTCGAGAACTTCGAGGCACAGATTTCCTTGCGTGACAAGGTGAACCGCGAAAAATACATCGGTAGCGACGAGAACTGGGAAAAAGCAGAACGAGCCATCATCGAAGCTTGTGAAGAAAAGGGGCTGAAGGCAAAAATAGAATATGGAGAAGCCGCTTTCTATGGTCCTAAACTGGACTTCATGGTGAAGGATGCCATCGGTCGCCGTTGGCAGCTGGGTACCATCCAGGTGGACTACAACCTGCCGGAACGTTTCCAGCTGGAATATACCGGTGCTGACAATCAGAAGCACCGTCCCGTAATGGTTCACCGTGCTCCGTTCGGCTCCATGGAACGCTTCGTGGCTGTGCTTATTGAGCATACGGCCGGTAAGTTCCCGTTGTGGCTGACTCCTGACCAGGTTGCCATCCTGCCTATCAGCGAGAAGTTCAACGACTATGCGCATGAAGTGAAACAATACTTGAAGCGATATGACATCCGTGCCATTGTGGATGAGCGCAATGAAAAGATTGGTCGTAAGATTCGTGACAATGAGATGAAGCGTATTCCGTACATGCTGGTTGTAGGTGAAAAGGAGGCTGAAAACAAGGAAGTTGCTGTCCGCAAGCAGGGAGAAGGTGATAAAGGAACCATGAAATTTGAAGAATTTGCCAAAAAAATGAACGAAGAAGTTCAGAATATGATAAATAAATGGTAACTTTGCGCCCAATTGTAGAAGCATAGCATATATTAGATGTTCTAAAGTTCGCTTTTACTTAACAAAAACATTAATTTGGGAATAGTAAATAAGAAACAAACTGGAAGTAAACGTTATTTAATGAAGAATGACAGCTTAAAAGGGCAACATCGGATTAACGAACAAATCCGGGCCAAAGAAGTCCGCATAGTGGGCGATGAAGTAGAACCAAAAGTGTATCCGATAGCGCAGGCTTTAAGACTTGCTGAAGAACATGAAGCGGATCTCGTGGAGATTTCTCCAAATGCACAACCCCCTGTTTGTCGTATTATTGATTATTCTAAATTTCTTTATCAGTTAAAGAAGCGTCAGAAAGAGCAAAAGGCAAAGCAGGTAAAAGTGAACGTGAAGGAAATACGTTTTGGACCTCAGACAGATGATCATGACTATAACTTCAAGTTGAAGCATGCTAAAGGCTTTTTGGAAGATGGTGACAAGGTGAAGGCCTACGTATTCTTTAAAGGACGTTCCATCTTGTTCAAAGAGCAAGGTGAAGTGTTGCTGCTCCGTTTTGCCAATGATTTGGAAGACTATGCGAAGGTAGACCAAATGCCGGTTTTGGAAGGAAAGAGAATGACAATCCAGCTCTCTCCGAAGAAAGTGGCGGCACCTAAGAAGAGCGCGGCTCCCAAGCCTGCAGAAGATGCGCCAAAGGCTGCGTCGGCTGAAACCGAAGAAGAATAAAGAAGTGAGTAACGCCATAGGTATAGTGCGTTGCCATATAATTTAATAATTAAAAAGTTTAAAAAAGATGCCAAAGATGAAGACTAACTCCGGTTCTAAAAAGAGATTTACTCTTACCGGAACAGGTAAAATCAAAAGAAAGCACGCTTTTCATAGTCACATCCTGACTAAGAAAACTAAGAAGCAGAAAAGAAACTTGTGCTACTCTACACTTGTTAGTACAACAGATGTAAGCCAGGTGAAAGAGCTCTTAGCAATGAAGTAATTGAAAAGCGTACAAAAGTATTAAAGTTATTAACCGAATGCATTAGCTTTAAGTCCGCTGCGTGAAGTAACGGCGCTAACATTCAAAAACAAGTAAAACTATGCCAAGATCAGTAAATCATGTTGCTTCTAAAGCAAGAAGAAAGAAAATTTTGAAATTGACCAGAGGTTACTTTGGTGCAAGAAAGAACGTTTGGACCGTTGCCAAGAATACTTGGGAAAAAGGTTTGACCTATGCGTTCCGTGACCGTAAGAACAAGAAGAGAAACTTCCGTGCTTTGTGGATTCAGCGTATCAACGCTGCCGCTCGTCTGGAAGGTATGTCTTACTCTAAGCTGATGGGCGCTTTGCACAAAGCTGGTATCGAAATCAACCGCAAAGTGTTGGCTGATTTAGCGATGAACCATCCGGAAGCTTTCAAGGCTATCGTTGCTAAAGCAAAGGCTGCATAAAAACAGTTAGCAGATAAATTACGAGGTGCTGATTACTCTTTTGGTAGTCAGCACTTTTTGTTTTCTGATACTCCGGGGAGGGGTTAAAACTTGAAAAGGACTTGAAACAATTTACTGCTTTTACTTGTTTCTTTCATAGAAACTCATTACCTTTGTTATAGAAAAAATAGCCGCATTGATTGGATCGGGAAACTCATCAATTTTTATGAAATACCGAGACAAGCTTCGCTTCTCAATGGCGGGCCACGCCCTTCGGGGTAACTCTTGAGTCGGTGGATTACAAAGAGGAGGAGCACTCAAATCATGTCATACGGAGTTTCATCACATCATCGGTGCGGCTTTCTATAAAAGAGGAACGGTAATCTGTTTGGATAACCGTTCCTCTTTCGTTTTATGCGGATGTGGGTGATTGTGAAACGATGATACGTGATGCTGAAACAGATGATGTGTCAAGGGAAGATAGATGATGTGTTTATACAAGACAGACCATCTGTATCGGGTGAACAGATGGTCTGTTTTGAAAAGAGTTTTTTTAAGTTTATTTGTTGTCCCGTAAGTCTTTTACCCTGACGGCTTTTCCTTCGCTCTGCGGCAAGGAACCTTTCTTTACCAACCGTAACTTCGGAGTTACCAGAATCTCGTCTTTCAGCTGGCGGGTAATGGCTTTGCTAATCTTTTGTAGCTCGATGTAATTGTCAGTAGAGAGGTCGCTAAGTTCAACTTCCACAATCATCTCATCCTGGTTATTGACCGTTTCGAGCGTGATGAGGTAATTGCTGCCCAATTCGGGGAATTGTACCAGCACCTTTTCCACCTGCATGGGGAAGATATTGACTCCCTTGATGATGAACATATCGTCGCTACGGCCTTTGATGCGGTCTATACGGATGTGGGTACGTCCGCAAGGGCACTTGCCGGGCAGGATGCGGGTAAGGTCGCGTGTACGGTAGCGGATGAGGGGCATCATCTCTCTGTCCAGCGTTGTCAGTACCAGTTCGCCGATTTCACCTTCCGGTACGGGTTCGCCGGTTTCCGGGTTAATGATTTCGACCAGGTAGCAATCTTCCCAGAAGTGCATGCCGTCTTGTTCGGTGCACTCGAAGGCTACGCCGGGACCGTTCATTTCAGTCATACCAAAGCTGTTATAGGCTTTGACGCCAAGCATGCGTTCAATCTTTCTGCGTTGCTCGTCTGTGTGGGGTTCGGCACCGATAACAAGCGTTTTCAGACTTGTGCCGGCGGGGTCCATCCCTTCTTCCTGGAATACCTCTGCCAAGCGGATGGCATAGCTGGGAATGGCATGCAGGGCAGTGGTCTTGAAGTCGGTGATGAACTTTATCTGACGCTTGCTGTTTCCGGCAGCGGCAGGAACAGTCAGCGCACCCAGACGTTCGGCTCCATACTGAAAGCCCAGTCCTCCGGTGAACATGCCGTAACCGGAGCTATTTTGGAAAACATCCGTCTTACGGATACCTACCATATAGAGGCAGCGTGCCACTAAGTTAGCCCAAGAGTCCAAATCGTGTTGGGAGTGTACGATGACCGTCGGCGTGCCCGTAGTGCCACTGGAAGAATGGATACGTACTCCGTCCTCACGCATATCGCCTGCTACTAATCCAAAAGGATAATTGGCGCGCATATCGGCCTTGGTAGTAAACGGTATCTTACGTATGTCTTCTATAGACCGGATGCTGTCGGCAGTGATGCCATGCTCTTGGAATACCTTTTTATAATAAGGAGAGTTGGCGGCAATGCTGACAGTCTTTTTTAACCGTTGCAGTTGCAGTTCGCGCAACTGCTCACGGGGCATCGTTTCAATCTCTTCTTCCCAGTATTTGTTATTCATGGTATGTTGAAATTTAGAGTCAATTATAGTTTACATCAGTTTTTCAGCAATCTCTTTGCCGGCAGCCAACGCTTTGAGGTTCAGCTCTACAATGGCGTCGCCCTTGCGTTGGAAGATTTCGCGGATGCTGTCTTGCACCTTTGCGTAGTCGATGCCGAGGAAGGGGATGGTGGCGCCCAGCAGTACGATGTTCGCTACGCGGGGAGAGCCGACTTCTTTTGCCACTTCGTTTACGTTCAGCATGATTTTATGCGGCAGCTTGTTGATTTCGGCCTTGATGTCTTCTTCTGCCGGATAGTTGGGAATGTTGATGAAGGGGGCTTCATTGGTCACCAGCCAACCTTCGGGGCTGAGGTAGGGGAGGTAGCGCAGTGCTTCCATCGGTTCCAGGGAGATGATGAGGTCGCATTTTCCTGTGGGAATGAGGTCCGAAGCGATGGATTGGTCGCTGATGCGCAGGTTGGACTGCACGTCGCCGCCTCGCTGGCTCATGCCGTGTACTTCTGCCTGCTTCATGTAGAGTCCGTCCTTGAGGGCTGCTTTGCCGATTACGGTGGCGATGGAGAGGATACCTTGTCCTCCTACGCCGGAAAGTATGATGTCTTTTTTCATGGCTTTACTTGTTTCTTTTTTTGCGTGCTAATGTTTGGATGCATTCTCTGCGGGGGATGATGACGGATACGCCGTGGTGCTCGATTTCTTCCCGGATGATTTGCTTCATCTCTTCGTAGTTCTTCTTCAAGGGCACTACGACGCGGATGTGTTCGGGAGCTACACCGATGCCGGCGCAGATGGCTTCCAGACGTCCGGTGCCGGCAGAGTCTTGTCCTCCGGTCATGGCGGTGGTTTCGTTGTCGGAGATGACGATGGTGACGTCGGCGTTTTCGTTGACGCAATCCAGCAGTCCCGTCATGCCCGAGTGGGTGAAGGTGGAGTCGCCGATGACGGCTACGGCAGGATGCAGGCCGGCATCCGAAGCACCCTTCGCCATGGTGATGGAGGCGCCCATATCCACGCAAGAGTTAATGGCGTTGAATGGGGCATTGGCTCCCAGCGTGTAGCAACCAATGTCGCTGAACACCTTATAAGTGGGATATTCTTCTTTCAATACTTGGGTCAGCACCGTGTACATGTCGCGATGGCCGCAACCCTCGCACAAAGCGGGCGGGCGCATCTCTACCAAAGAAGGAACGCTGAATTCAGCCTTGTTCTCCTTGCCTACGGCACGTGCCACGCTGTCCGGGTTCAGCTCTCCGTCTTGTGAAAGAGTGCCGTCCAAACGGCCTTTTACTTTGATGCCGATGCCCAGATAGCCTTTTAGCTGTTTTTCTACGAACGGTTGTCCGTCTTCCAGTACCAGAATCTCGTCACATGCTTCTACCAGCTGCATCAGCTGTTTCTTGGGCAACGGGTATTGTCCGATTTTCAGTACCGGATATTCGCAACCTTCGGGATAGTTCTCCATCAGGTAGTTGTAGCCGATGCCGCATGCCACGATACCCAGCTTTTTGTTGGGGCCGTCGGTATATTTGTTGTAAGCGGAGTTTTCAGAAGCTTTGATAAATTCGTCCTGGCGTTGCAGCAATGCTTTGTAACGTTTGCGTGCATTACCCGGCAGGAGGATGAACTGACGCGGGTCTTCGCTGAAGGAAATCTCATTCTGCGGTTGTTGCTCCTTGCGCTCTACGCCGGAACGGGAGTGTGCCAGGCGCGTAACCATGCGCATCAGGATGGGTTCGCCGGTCTGTTCGGAGAAGTTGAATCCGTTGTACACCATGTCGTATGCTTCCTGCTGGTTGCTTGGTTCGTACATCGGGATGAGGGAGAAGTCGCCATAGAAGCGGCTGTCTTGCTCGTTTTGTGAGGAGTGCATGCTGGGGTCGTCGGCAGCAATGACTATCAGACCACCTTTTATGCCGGTAATGGCAGAGTTGATGAAACAGTCGGCAGCTACGTTCATACCCACGTGCTTCATGCACACCAATGAACGCTTACCTGCAAAGGACATGCCCAGGGCAGCTTCCATCGCAGTTTTCTCGTTAGAGCACCAGCGGTTATGGATATTCTTTTCGGCAGTAATCGGTGCCATCTGAATATATTCGGTGATTTCCGTAGAAGGAGTGCCGGGATAGGCATATACACCCGAAAGTCCGGCATCTAATGCAGCTTGTGCAATGGCTTCATCGCCAAGTAAGAGTTGCTTGCTCATATCTGAATATTTAAGTGTTAGTCATGGATTAATATTTGACGCAAATATAGGATTTTGCTTTTATTTTATCAGCAGATTACTTGAAAATCTTTCTTTCGTTTAATGCATTCCAATATTTTCTTGCATTTTTCATGTGCTCGGCATAATTGGATGCAAAGTTATGGGTGCCCGAGAAGTCCTCTTTGGCACACATGTAGAGGTAGTTGTGTTTCGTATGGTTCAGCACAGCATCCAGCCCGATGGGTGAGGGGATGCGTATGGGACCGGGAGGTAGTCCGGTGTTGAGATAGGTATTGTAGGGGGATTCTACTGCCAGATGGGCATTCGTAATTCTCCGCAAGCCGAAGTCCTGCAAGGCAAATTTGATGGTAGGGTCGGCTTGCAGGGGCATGCCGGTGTGCAGGCGGTTGATGTAGAGCCCTGCCACCATTGGTTTTTCGGGAGTGTTGTTTGTCTCTTCCTCGACGATGGAGGCAAGGGTGCAGACTTCCGTCGGGGTCATTCCGATGGCGGTGGCTTTGTCTAAGCGTTCCTGGTTCCAGAACTTCTGGTGCTCTTTTTGCATTCTTTCGAAGAACTCTTCTGCACTCATGTCCCAATAGACTTGGTAGGTTTCGGGGATGAAGAGGCAGGGCAGGGTCTCTTTGTTGTATCCCAGTTTTTGTTGGAATGCGGAGTCGTTCATCAATCCGGCTATTTCGGCGGAGTCTATCATGAGCTGTTTGCCTACGCTGCGTGCCAGCCGGTCCAGTGTGCGTACGCTGCCGACGGTGAGATTCGTAGGTTCTTGATATCCGCGGTACAGACGGCTGAATACGTGATATACGTTTTCCCCCGGCCGGATGGTGTAGCGTCCGGTGTGTATATTTTCGGAATATTTCTTGTATTGGGCCATCCAGCGGAAGCCGGTGAAGCTTCGAGGATGGCCTTGTTGTTCCACCTTATTATATATGGAGTCGGCGGTGTCGTCGCGGTCTATATAGATATAGACTGTCTTTTTCGGATGGAATTGCGGGGCAAACAGATAGTAGTATACTGTTCCTGCACAAGCTGCTCCAATAAGAATCAGTGCGACGAATGTTCCGATAATGATTTTCTTCTTTTCCATTTTGTTTTACTGCATCTTTAGTCGGGCAAAGTTAGTAAAAAATGGAGTGAAAACCATCAAGTCATATCAGTTAATTCGATAGCTGACAAAGGCTATGCGTTTGCTGTCCGGTGCCCATGAGTTGACATTGATGGTGCCTTGTCCGCCGAAAAGCTTTAACAATGTCTTGGGTTCTCCACCGTTTGCGGGCATTAGGCGCAGCTCTACGTTCTTGTTTGCCAGGTGCTCTCCCGGTTCCAGGTCACCTTTGTAGTAGGTGATGAATACAACGGATTTTCCGTCAGGGGAGATGTGGGGGAACCAGGAGTTACGGGTTTCGTCAAAGGTCATCTGGGTCTGTTCGGAGCCGTCTGCCTTCATGCGCCAGACTTGCATGAGTCCGGTGCGTACGGAATTGAACCAGATGTATTGTCCGCAGGGGGAATATTCCGGTCCGTCATCCAGACCTTCGGCAGTGGTCAGGCGGGTTTCTTCACCTCCTTCCGCCGGGATGGTATAGACGTCATAGTTGCCGTTTCGTTCGGCGCAATAGGCAAGCTCTTTGCCGTCGGGGCTCCAACCGTGGAGGTAGCTGGGAGCCATAGGTGTTATTAAACGGGGAGTGCCGCCCGTGATGGGAAGTGTATAAATGCGCGATTTATAGTCTTCTTTCGTCCCGTGGCTGATGGCTATCTGCTGTCCGTCGGTCGAGAGGACGTGGTCGTTGTTGCAGTTTTGGGCAAATCCGGTGTTTATCAGTTCCGGTTCGGCAGGCGAGGTGGGGGAAAGGCGGTAAAGCTTTCCTTCGCTGTTGTATAGCAGCCATTGCCCGTCGGGCGTCCAATTGGGAGCTTCAATCCGGTAGGGAAATTCTTTTACGACGGTCCGGTTACCGTTGGTTACATCCAGTATTTCGAGGACGCTGGTAATCTCGTTTTTTTGTTGAGCGGTTGCGGTCAGTGCAACAGTTGCAAAGAAGGGGATTAGATAGGGTTTCATGTTCATATCGTATTTAATAAATCTCCGCAAGATACATTTTTTATTGGAAACTACATAGTCGGAGCATGCTTTTTTCAGAGAGAATCTGTAGTGATGGTCGAATGCGTAGTGCTTATCATATGAATAGTCTCCGGGATTCTTGAAATAGTTGTCCACATACTGCCAGTTGTCGGTGTCGAGCGGCGTGTGCGAAGTCATGTACGATAGGGAGCTTTTGTCTCTACTATCTCGCTGTCCAGACTAATCAGGTCTTTGCCCAAGCGGACAATGCGGGCATGTAGTCGGTGCCGACTTCCCTCTTTCCGCCTCCACCGAATGACAACCATCCTGTACCTTCGTCATCTATCACGGCACCCGGGTCGAAAGGAGCCCTGCAGTGGCCTAATCCTTGGGTGAACTGGCTCACCAGCATACGTCTTACCGTCCGATTCCACCCGCGATACGATGGATGGCGCCCATGAGGCTATACCCCATGGCGAGAGGGCCTTTACGTCAATCAGTCCGTGATAAGTCCAATTTACCATGTCATCGGTGGACAGCATGACCAGTGAATGGGATGTATTGGTATGTGTTTTTGCCGTATTTTCCCACACTGTCCAGTTGCTGGGTGTCATTGGTTCCATACACATAGAGCCTTCCGTTGTATTCCACCGATGTCGGGTCGGCCACAAAAATGAAATCCAACAGCGGGTTGGCGTTTCCACTGAAGAATTGGGGTGATTCTACCGGACGCGTGTCTTTCTTTCTTGAATCGGAAAGCGCCCACACATCATTTCCTGCGGATATAGCCGCCAGCAGCAAAGCCGCTGTAAATAACTTGATTCTTTCCATTTTTTTATAGTATGTTATAGAAACCTATGGTAGCCTTTTGATTTTGGCTTGTGTTCTTCAATCACCTCAATCCTTTATTTAAGATTGAAAAATCGGGTTATTGAAAAGTTGCCGCAAATATTGGGAATTACTATGTATAATATAAGGTGTATTATGTTTTTAATAATGTGCCTATATGTTTCAAGTTATCATTGTAATCAGATGGTGCTGTTTTAAACTAGCTTTACTTGCTTTGGGATAATTATGCGGCTATGGATTAAACTGTTTGGAAGGGCATTGTGTTTTATGCAAATATATTCGTAGAAGAGCGTTTTTTATTCTAACAATTCTTGAAAAGAAAAAGCACTGATTATTCCAGATAATCAGTGCTTGAATATCGAGCCGCTAGCCAGACTTGAACTGGCGACCTACGCGTTACGAATGCGTTGCTCTACCAACTGAGCTATAGCGGCAATAAGCTTTTGTTTACGGGGTGCAAAGGTACATCTTTATTTGAAAAGGCAAAAAGAATCTCTGTTTTTTTTAGAAATATTTTAGTGGGATAATTTTCTATTTGAATGTCCTGAACTTTATTGCCATAAAAATTGGATAATAAAACGAAAAGAAGCATCTTTGTCGTAGGTCCTATAGCAAATAAGTCTGATACTGATTATGAATTTAAGAATCTATTATAAATATCTTTCTTCACGCATAGCGTCCAAATGGACGGTGTTGTTGGTAGATGTAATTATCGTTGTGATTTCCATGCTTTCTGCATGTTTTTTGCAATATAGGCTTTCGTCCGTATCTTATGAAATTTCTTTGTATGTATGGCTGACCATTTTGGCTGTCTTGTGTAATGTCTGTTTCTTTCATATTCTCCGTACTTATGTGGGTGTTATCCGTTTTTCCTCTTTTGTGGATATTTATCGTGTGCTTTGGAGTCTTACGATAAGCTATGCTGTACTGTTTTTAGGGAATTACTGTTGGTCTGTTTCGGGGCTTGGAGAAACTTTGCCGAACAGCATTCTGTTTATGGCATATATGTTCACCTTCTCTCTGATGGCTTGTATGCGCATTGCTGTGAAGATGCTTTATGAAGCTATTGCTTTTGATGCACGTCATTGCGTGAATGTTTTTATTTATGGATTCCATGGGACTGGAGTCAATGTTGCAAAATCCTTGAGAGTTAGTCGTAATAATCATTATCGCCTGCGTGGCTTTATTTCGGACGAACCTGATATGATAGGTAAACATACGATGGGATGCAGGGTATATCCCAATGATGAGCAGCTGTTTGACCGTCTAAAGAAAAAGAAAGTGGATACAATCATTATCTCTCCAAGCAAGGTGTCGGATTTGGAAAATTCCGGAATGCTGGATAAACTGTTCTCTCATGATATTCATGTAATGACCGTTCCTCCCTTAAGCGATTGTATGGACGATGGACTGATAAAGGACATTCAAATAGAAGATTGGCTCCGTAGAGAACCGGTACAAGTTGACGTGCGTAAAATTACGGCCCATATCGAGGGGCGTAGAGTAATGGTTACGGGAGCGGCGGGAGCTGTAGGAAGGGAAATCGTCCGCCAGTTGGCTACACTGAATCCTTATCAGTTGATTCTGGTAGATCAGGCAGAATCCCCATTGTATGATGTACAGTTGGAATTGTCTGATCATTGGAAGAATCTGGAGGTCCGTGTATTGGTTGCAGATGTTGCTAACCGTACGCGTTTGGAGGCTATATTTGAAGAAACACGTCCTCAACTTGTTTTTCATTCTGCTGCTTATAAGCATGTACAACTGATGGATGATTTTGTGTCGGAGGCAATTCAAACGAATATATCGGGGACAGTGAATATTGCAGACCTGGCGGTAAAGTATAGAGTGTCCCGTATGGTTATGATATCTGCTGCTAATGCACGTCATCCGGAAAATGCTATGGAATATAGTAAGCGTGTGGCGGAAATATATGTGCAGTCATCTGATTGCAGGTTGAAACGCGACAAAGGGGAAACTGATATGTTCATAGTACGTTTGGGTGAGGTGTATCCGACGAATACTCATTGTTTGATTACCATGTCTGAAGCTTGTATGCTCACCCTGGAAGTGGGAGTCATGGGGGATGGGGGAGAAGTGTACATTGTGGGAGGGCCTGGGGATGGACTTTTGGATTCTGTAATCAGTGAAAAGATAAAGCGTGAAAAGCCATCTGTTGATGATTATGAACATGTGCGGGAAGAAGTGCTGGCCTTGGTGCAATATAGTTATACTGAAAAAAAGGCTATTTTGATTGGACTAATGAAAAAAATAGTGCCAATTTTCCCGCTTTCTTCTACCCAATGAAAAGACGTGAAAGTGACAGCTTTTTAATGCTTTTTCTGAAACTTAGAGGTGGAATAAATGTATATTATAAAAATAATATATTACCTTTGTGCCCGATTTATATTTATTACAAGAACTCAAAAGATTAATCAGAATATCTTATGCGTAGATTAATAACACTATTCTTTTTGGTATTTACTTTGTCAGGGGTAGCTTTTGCTCAGCAGATGTCAGATGATCAGGTTGTTCAGTATGTAAAAAGCGCTCAGCAGATGGGCAAAAATCAAAAGCAGATTACTACTGAATTAATGCGGCGGGGAGTGACAAAGGAACAAGTTGAAAGAATTCAGAAAAAGTATGAAAACTCTAAATCTGGAAGTCCGCAGAGCAATACCCAAGATGAGAAGCGTTCTCGTCAACGTGGTGAAATGAGTGGCGTAGTCAAAGGGCTGCGTACAACTTCGGAAACTTATTCTGCCAGACAAACGGATGTTGCAGGGGATTCTTTACAAATGATGGATAATCGTTCCTTGTCTCAAGAGAAGGAAACAGAGGATCCGACTTCGCAAATTTATGGTCATAATATTTTTACTAACGATAATTTGACTTTCGAACCCAATGTGAATGTTGCTACTCCCGAGAATTATCGTCTGGGGCCTGGTGACGAGGTGATTATTGATGTGTGGGGAGCTTCTGAAACAACGATTCGACAAACAATCTCTCCGGAAGGAAGTATTCTTGTGAATAATTTAGGACCGGTTTATCTGAGTGGCAAAACTGTAAAGGAAGCCAATAATTATTTGAAACAAGAATTTGCCAGAATATATTCCGGAGTAACCGGAAATGTTCCGTCTACCCAAGTTAAACTGACATTAGGAGAAATACGTTCTATTCAAGTAAACGTTATGGGTGAAGTTGTGGTGCCCGGAACTTATACCCTCTCATCATTTGCTTCCGTATTTCATGCTTTATATCGTGCAGGTGGTGTGAACCCGATTGGTAGTTTGCGCAGTATTAAAGTGATTCGCAATGGAAATACAATAGCGGATTTGGATGTTTACGATTTACTTATGAAAGGAAAAATGAAGGATGACATCCGTCTGCAGGATGGTGATGTAATTCTTGTGGATCCTTACCAGTCACTGGTACAGATATTAGGTAAGGTAAAACGTCCGATGTTTTATGAAATGAAACCCACTGAAACCGTAGGTACATTATTGAAGTATTCAGGTGGTTTTACGGGTGATGCTTATAAGAAAGCATTACGTATAATCCGTAAAAGTGGACGTGAGCATCAAATTTATAATGTGGATGAGATGGATTATTCCGTATTCCGCGTAGATGACGGTGATAAGATAACGGTTGATTCCGTTTTACAGCGTTTTGAGAATCGTGTGGAAATCCGCGGTGCTGTATATCGTGAAGGTTTGTATCAGTTGGACGGTACGATGAATACAGTGAAGCAGCTGATTAAGAAAGCGGAAGGACTTCGCGGAGATGCATTCTTAAACCGTGCTATAATCGATCGTGAACTTGAAGACTTGTCGCATGAGGTTATACAAGTAGATGTGAAAGGTTTGCTGAACGGGACGGCTGCAGATATTCCTTTGCAGAAGAATGACATTTTATATATTCCAAGTATTCATGACTTGAAGGAAGAAGCTACACTTACCATTCATGGTGAAGTTGCCAATCCGGGTACATATCTCTATTCTGATAAAATGACAGTAGAGGATTTGGTGTTGCAGGCTGGTGGCTTGTTGGAGGCAGCGGCTACGACGAAAGTTGAAGTGGCACGGCGTATGAAAGATACGAAGAGTACATCTTTCAGTACTACAGTAGGCCAGAATTTCTCTTTTGATTTGAAAGATGGCTTATTGGTGGGAGAAGGAAGCCAGGATTTCCATCTTGAACCTTTTGATGAAGTTTATATTCGTAAGAGTCCGTCTTATTTTAAACAACAGAATGTTATGGTGGGAGGAGAAGTTCTTTTTAGCGGTAATTATGCACTATCGAAAAAAAATGAACGTTTGAGTGACTTGATAGCTAAGGCTGGTGGAGTGACTCCCGATGCTTATATAAAAGGAGCGCGTCTTATACGTAGGATGACCGAAGAAGAATTCCGCCGTAAGGAAGATGCTCTGCGTATGGCGCAAGCGGGAGGCGGAGATTCCATATCTGTAAAAAGATTGGATTTGTCCGATACCTATTCTGTAGGTATAAATCTGGGAGAGGCCTTGAAAAATCCTGGTTCAGATGCTGATATGGTGCTTCGCGAGGGAGATGTATTATTTGTTCCGGAGTACGTAAGTACAGTGAAAATCAACGGTGCTGTAATGTATCCGAATACAGTTTTATATAAAAAGGGTGAAAGCTTGAAATATTACATCAATCAAGCTGGTGGTTTTGGTAATGATGCCAAGAAACGTAAGGTCTATGTAATATACATGAATGGTACAGTTTCTCGTTTAAAAGCAGGGAACAAGAAAGCCATTGAACCTGGTTGTGAAATAATTGTTCCAAGTAAAGAACAGAAAAAGAAGATGACTACTGCTGAAATTCTGGGAATGGGAAGTACGACAGCTTCTATTGCAGCGATGATTGCGACTATGGTTAATCTCTTTAAGTAATTTGAATTATGAGCGAAGAAAGAATACAAAACATAACCTCTCCACAACCTGAGGAACAAGAAATAGATTTGATAGAACTGGCCCAGAAAGTATGGGCTAGTCGCAAATTGGTTTTTAAGGCGTGTGGTATCGCTGCTCTTGTAGGACTGGTTGTTGCATTTAGTATTCCTAAGGAGTACTCTACAAGTGTGACATTGGCTCCGGAGAGTGGTGGCAAATCTGGTGGTGGAAGTATGGGAGCCCTTGCAGCCATGGCGGGTATCAATTTGGGCACTTCTTCTGGTGAGGATGCTTTGTCACCCGAACTTTATCCTGATATTGTAAGTTCTACTCCTTTTCTGATTGAACTGTTCGATGTTAAAGTCAAGGATCAGAAAGCAAAAGTAGACACGACTTTATATGCTTATTTGAAAGAAGAACAGCGTTCTCCTTGGTGGAGTGCAATTTTCTCCGCTCCTTTTAAGGTGTTAGGATGGACATTGTCTTTGTTTAAGGATGAACCGGAAGAGGGGGACGCAAAGCTGGATCCTTTTCGTCTTACTAGAGATGAGTCTGCCATTGCAGATGCTTTAAGTAAACGTATCTCTGTTTCCGTAGACAAAAAGACAGGTGTGACAACCTTGTCTGTTACTATGCAGGATCCTTTGATATCTGCTTCGCTGACGGATACCGTGATGCATTGCCTGCAGAACTACATCACAGATTATCGGACTAATAAGGCTCGTCATGATTTGGCATTTACCGAAAAACTTTATGGAGAAGCAAAGGCCAGTTATGAGGATGCCCAGAAGAAATACGCAAATTTTGTAGATGCAAACCAGAATATAATATTACTGAGTTATCGCGCAGAGCAAGAGCGTTTACAGAATGAAATGAATTTAGCCTATCAAGTATATACACAAGTGTCTCAACAATTGCAGATGGCAAGAGCTAAGGTGCAGGAGATTACACCGGTATATACGGTTGTCCAGCCGGCTACGGTACCTTTGAAGCCTGCAAAGCCCAATAAATTGATGATTTTGATCGGCTTCATGTTCTTGGCAGGTGTCGGCAGTGTGGGATGGATATTATTTGTAAAAGATTTATTAAAGGGATGGAAAAAGCAAACAATATGATGACGGATAATGATATGATGTGCTGGCATGCATTGTACACAGCACCCAAGTCTGAACATAAGTTGATGCAGCGTTTGAATGCTGCGGGATATACTACATATTGCCCGATGCAGGCTGTGTTTGTAAAATGGAAAGGGCATACCCGAAAGGTGATTACTCCTCTTTTTTCCGGATGTTTGTTTGTTGCCGGTAATGTGTCGGAAGTTACCTCATTGGCTTCCTCGCAGAAGGCTGCTATATTAGTAGATAATGAAGGAAAAAGTTTGTCTATTGAGGCGGGCAAAGCAGAACTTCCTGCCAAGTTTGCCCAATTGCTGAAGTTATGATGAAGCTGATAACAGAAGAGCTGCTGGATACCGTTACTTCACGAGCTAAGGAGAACTCCCGTTTACGTATGAATTATAATTTTCATGCGTCTATGGATGCTCCTATTCATCGGTTGCTGAATGCTTTGGAACCGGGAACTTATCTTCCTCCTCACCGTCATACAGGTAAGGAAGAAACTTATCTGGTTTTGCGTGGAAGTCTGCTGGCATTTTTTTATGATGATGCCGGTAATGTAACAGATAAGGTATGCCTCAATCCTTCGGAAGGTAAATATGGTCTGGAAATTCCTTCTAATACATGGCATAGTATTATTGCCTTGGAGTCAGGTACCGTTATTTTTGAAATTAAAAAAGGCCCATATCAGCCTCTACCCTCAGAGGATTTGGCTTCGTGGGCTCCTCAGACTTCTGATACGGAAGGAATAAAGGCTTTTATGAAGCGGATGTTGGAACTTTAACATTTTCCCGATAAAAAAACATAGGAAAGCCTCCCGATATTTTTTATTGTATACCGGGAGGCTTCTTTATGCACCATATTTTCAGTCGAACAGACTCTTGAACTTCTTGAATATTTTCTCCTTAATCGAAGTATTTGGCTTGAAGTTATCCGATTCTTCCATCTCCTCCAGCGCCTTCTTCTCATCCTTGTTCAGCGTTTCGGGTACGTATACGCTGACATTTACCAGCAAATCTCCCGTGCCGTATCCGTTCACGTTGGGTAAACCTTTGCCGCGCAGGCGGAGCACTTTTCCCGGTTGCGTACCTGAGTCAATTTTTACTTTCACCTTTCCATCAATCGTGGGAATTTCTACCGCACCACCCAAGGCTGCTGTCGGGAAGCTGAGGAGCAGATTGTAAATCAAGTCGTTTTCATCGCGTATCAAGTTCGGGTCTTGTTCTTCCTCTACAAGAATCAGCAAGTCTCCCGGCACGCCGTTGTGCTTGCCTGCGTTTCCTTTTCCTCCCATAGAGAGTTGCATACCTTCTGCAACGCCTTTCGGAATTTTTACGGTTACTACTTCTTCACCGTATACAATGCCTTCACCGGCACACTCCTTACACTTGTTCTTGATGATTTTGCCCTCACCGCCACACGTCGGGCAGGTGGTTCTTGTCTGCATGGTGCCGAGTATGGTTTGCTGGTTACGGATTACCGTGCCGCTGCCGTTACAAGTCGGGCAGGTCTCTGAACCACCGTCACCTTCGGCTCCCGTACCATGACAGTGGGTACAAGGCACGTATTTCTTCAGTTTGAATTTCTTTTCCACGCCGGTAGAGATTTCCTTGAGGTTCAGTTTCACCTTGACACGCAGGTCCGAACCACGGTAACGGCGTTGTTGTTGTGCTCCACCGCCTCCGCCGAAACCTCCAAAACCGCCGAAACCTCCACTGTGTCCGCCAAAGATGTCACCGAACATGGAGAAGATGTCGTCCATGGACATGCCTCCACTGAAGCCGCCGAACGGACCACCATTACCGGCGGCACCACCCAGTCCGGCATGACCGAACTGATCGTAGCGGGCACGCTTGTCCGGATTGCTTAGTACGTCGTATGCTTCTGCCGCTTCCTTGAATTTCTCTTCGGCTGTTTTGTCGCCCGGATTCTTGTCCGGATGATATTGGATGGCTTTCTTGCGATAGGCTTTCTTTATTTCTTCTACCGTTGCTGTCTTTTCGACTTCCAATACTTCGTAGTAATCTCTTTTTTCCATACAGTTTTATGTTATTCTCCGACTACCACTTTGGCATGACGGATCACTTTGTCATTTAGGATGTAACCGGTTTGTACACAGTCCAGAATTTTGCCTTTCAGTGCTTCATTGGGTGCCGGAATCACGGCGATGGCTTCGTGATAGTCTGTATCGAGCGGTTGTTCCTTTGTCTCTATTACCTTAACGCCGTTTTGTCCCAATACAGACATGAACTTGTTGTAGATAAGTTCAACGCCTTCTTTTACGGCGGCTACGTCGGTGGCTGTCTCCATGTTTTTGAGGGCGCGTTCAAAGTCATCCACAATGGGTAGGATACTGCTGATACTCTTTTCACCACCGTTCAGGATGAGTTCTGCTTTCTCCTTCATGGTACGTTTGCGGTAATTGTCAAACTCGGCAGACAAGCGCAGGTATTTGTCCTTCTGCTCTTCAATCTGTTCATTGGCCTTTTCCAGTTCCTGGGCGAGCTTTTCTTCTTCTGTCAGGGGAGCTTCGTTTTCTTGTGAAGTTTCTTGTCCGACAGTTTCTTCGTCACATTCGTTAGGAGTAGCTTGAGTTTTCAGTTCCTCTTCCTGGTTGTTTTCTTTTTCTTTCGGATTCATATTGTTATGCTTATTATTCTTGTAAAATGATTTTGCTTTCATTGCTGTTAAGGGTTTAAGTTAATACGATATTAGTGCTCCAGCAAAAACTTTGCCAAAACGGATATTTTTGCCGAAAACGCTGCAAAGGTAATACTTTTATGTCAGATTGACAGCGCTTCTCTGTGTCTATTCATGGAAAAATAACTATCTTTGCACTCGCAATTCGCAGACTAATAGGTATTAAATAGTAAATTGTAAATAAATAAATCGTAAATATAAAGATGATTACAGTCTCTAATGTCTCAGTACAGTTTGGTAAAAGAGTGTTGTTCAATGACGTAAACCTGAAGTTTACAAGTGGTAACTGTTATGGTATCATCGGTGCCAACGGCGCCGGAAAATCTACTTTCCTGAAAACGATTTCCGGGGAGCTGGACCCTACGACGGGCTCCATCATGCTGGCTCCGGGAGAGCGTCTTTCCGTTTTGAGCCAGGACCACTTCAAGTGGGATGCTTTTACGGTGATGGACACGGTGATGATGGGACACACGGTGTTGTGGGATATCATGAAGCAGCGTGAAGTGCTGTATGCCAAAGAGGATTTCACAGACGAGGATGGGCTGAAGGTTTCCGAATTGGAAGAGAAATTTGCCGAGTTGGACGGCTGGAATGCCGAAAGCGATGCTGCCGCCTTGTTGAGTGGTTTGGGTATCAAGGAAGACAAGCATTATCTGTTGATGGGTGAGTTGAACAACAAAGAAAAGGTGCGTGTCATGCTGGCGCAAGCTCTCTATGGAAATCCTGATAACTTGCTGCTGGACGAGCCTACCAATGACTTGGATATGGAGACCGTGACTTGGCTGGAAGAGTACCTCTCCAACTTTGAGCATACGGTGCTGGTGGTAAGCCACGACCGTCACTTCCTCGACTCCGTTTGTACGCATACGGTGGACATCGACTACGGAAAGATTAACCTCTTTGCCGGTAACTATAGCTTCTGGTACGAGTCCAGCCAGCTGGCGCTCCGTCAGCAGCAGAACCAGAAGGCAAAGGCCGAGGAGAAGAAGAAAGAGCTGGAAGAGTTTATCCGCCGATTCAGTGCCAATGTGGCAAAGAGCAAGCAGACTACCAGCCGCAAGAAGATGTTGGAGAAACTGAATGTAGAAGAAATCAAGCCGTCATCACGTAAGTATCCGGGCATCATCTTTACGCCCGAACGCGAACCGGGTAATCAGATTCTGGAAGTTTCCGGTTTGACGAAAACGCTGGAAGATGGTACGGTGCTGTTCCGCGACGTCAACTTCAACGTAGAGAAGGGAGACAAGATTGTATTCCTTTCGCACGACCCGCGTGCCATGACCGCCCTGTTCGAGATTATCAACGAGAATATGAAACCGGATGCAGGTACTTTCAACTGGGGTGTGACTATCACCACCGCTTACCTGCCGCTGGACAATACTGCATTCTTTAATACAGACCTGAATCTGGTGGACTGGTTGAGCCAGTTCGGTGAAGGCAATGAAGTCTATATGAAGAGCTTCCTGGGACGTATGCTGTTCTCCGGTGAGGAGGTGCTGAAGAAAGCAAGCGTATTGTCGGGAGGTGAGAAGATGCGTTGCATGATTGCACGTATGCAGCTGCGCAATGCCAATTGCTTGATTCTGGATACACCTACCAATCACCTCGACTTGGAGTCTATCCAGGCATTCAACAATAATCTAAAGACCTATAAAGGCAATATCCTTTTCTCATCCCACGACCACGAGTTCATTCAGACGGTTGCCAACCGTATCATCGAATTGACTCCGAACGGTATTATCGACAAGATGATGGAGTATGACGAATACATCACTTCAGACCACATCAAGGAGTTGCGTGCACGTATGTACGCAACAAAGTGATAACGGAAGCTAAGGACTAAATAAGCATATTTTAAATCGTTCCATCATGAGGAAAAAATCGTTCCACCATGGTGGAACGATTTTTTCACCACGGTGGAACAATATTTCTGCCATGATGGAACGATTCTTCTTTCATATCTTTTTGGTTTAATAAAGGCTTGTGCGATATTGAAAAAAAGAAGAAGGTGTGTTAGAATGATTTTTAGCTATCATTCTGACACACCTTCTTTTGCTATTAAAAGAGTCTCTTTGTTCTTATTAAGGCGGGGAATAGTCTGAGTTATTGTTTCTCCTTATATATAATTTTGCCTTGGCTTTCGCCGAAAAGGTTGTCGCCTAGCGTGGTAATCTTATTCCCCGTGGCAAGCACATAGCGCAGGTTGTCGCATCCCATAAATGCTCCGTACTCAATGGCGGTTACACTGGCAGGAAGCACCAGCGTGCCGCACAAACGGCCGCAGCCACTGAATGCACGCTGTCCGATGCTTCTAAGCTCTTGCGGGAGCCGTACGTTCAGCAGATACTTCTTTTGGGTGAAAGTATAGTCGGGAATTGCAGTGGCATTACTGTTGGTCATGTCGATGGAAACCAGATTGGGCATATAGTCGCGTATCAATGTGAAGTCGGCTTCGTCCATTTTTCCTTCAACGGTCAGAAAGTTAACGTCTTTGGGCTGAAATCCGGCTCTTAACAGTTCGCTGGCAAGGCTGCCCATTTTACCAATCTGCACATTTACTGTCAGTGGTTCTCCTTCAATGAATGCAAAGGTTTCCCATTTCTTTTTGGTACGATAGGAGTCACTGCATCCCAATGGAACAAATATGGCTGTAACGCTATCGGCCAATGCTTCGGACAACAGATTGGGAGCCGTTTTCTTCCGTATCTGGCATATCTTGAGATTTTTGCATCCCTTAAAGGCAGCATCTTCGATGTTCTTGGTCTTGTCGGAAAGGATAATCCTGGTCAGCGTCTCCTTACCTACAAATGTACTGTCGTCTATTTGCTTGCAGAAGGCATATGCCGGAATGCAATTGGCAGGATATACATAAAAACGGTTTGGATAAGTCCCGTTCTTGCCTGCATACATGCTGATGGAGGCATTTGAAATGTCCAGCAGTTGCAGGTTTTTGAATTCATCCCGTAGATGCCTGAAATCTACGGCATTCAGCTTGCCCTGCAGGGTCAGTTGGGTGATTTCATTGGCTTCCGCTTCTGTCATCAGTTCCACCAGGGTGCCAGGTTTGGCCACGTAGTATCTTTTGGATTTTTGTGCCGAGGCATTCAGCATTAACGCCAGTCCGGCAACGGCTAAAAGTATTTTTCTTAGTTTCATGTTTGTCGATTCCAGATTGATTTTTCAAATATAAGAAGAAACCGGCAGGAATACATGAAGTTTTTTCTTTTTATTATTATTTTTGTCGGATATTAATCAAAATGAGATACAAATGGAGACGGAAGAAACGGTGAAGGAAGAGTGTGTTGCTATGAGTAAAACAAAACGTATTTGGCTGGCATTCGTTGATATAGTACTGTTTACTGTACTTTTTATGATTTTTCTGTTTTTGTTTGCCATACCTTTTGCGATTGCTTTCCCTGAGTTGAAGACACAAGCTGGTGGGATGAGCGTCTATTTAATGATGTTGAATGAAGTCTTGATGTTGGCCAGTGGGCTTATTGCCGCTTGTATGGTGCTGGGTTTCAGGAAGCTTCCTTTTTCGGGCTTGGGCTTGTCTTTGAAGGGATGGGGCAGAAGCCTGCTGAACGGAGCTTTGTTTGTCGTGTTCTTGTATGTAGTTGGTTTTGGCTTGTCTTTATTGTTGGGGGCTGTGGAAGTGGCAGGGGTCTTGTTTTCTCCCATTTCGTTGTTGTCGAGTCTTTTGCTTTATTTTTTAGTGGCAGTTACGGAAGAAGTTATTGGACGCGGTTTCATTTTAGGGCGTATGCTGGATGGAGGCGTCAATAAGTTTGTGGCATTGCTTATCTCTGCGGTGTTATTTTCGTTGATGCATCTTTTCAATCCCAGCTTTGCCTTCGTCCCGTTTTTGAATATCATGCTGGCGGGTTGTTTCTTGGGAGCTTCCTATATATACACGCGTAACCTCTGTTTTCCCATTGCCTTGCATTGGTTCTGGAACTGGATTCAAGGTTCTGTTTTGGGATATAAAGTCAGTGGAAATGAATTTAGCAATGAGAATCTGCTGATTCTTCACTTTCCGGAAGAAAATCTGATAAATGGAGGAACTTTCGGGTTCGAAGGCTCTATTCTGTGTTCACTACTTTTAGTGCTTGGTACAGTAATTATCTTAAGACACTATTATAAGGGATTAGTGATTAATGATTTCCGTATTAGTCATTAATCACTAATCATTAACCCCTAATTCTGTTCCACTCCTTTCATTGTCAGCTGTATGCGTTTCCGGTCCATATCTATGCTGAGTACCTTTACGCGTATATGCTGGTGAATGGACACTACTTCATTAGGGTCTGATATGAATCTGTCGGCGAGTTGGGAGAGGTGTACCAGTCCGTTTTCCTTGATGCCTATGTCGACAAATGCGCCGAAGTTGGTGATGTTTCCTACGATGCCGGGCAATTCCATGCCTTCGCGCAGGTCGTTGATGGTGCGCACGTTCTTGTCAAATTCAAATATCTTTATCGGTCCGCGTGGGTCACGTCCGGGCTTGTCCAGCTCTTGCAGGATGTCTTTCAGTGTCGGCATGCCCACGGTGGGGGAGAGGTAGCGTTCGGGATTAATCTTCAGACGCAGCTCCCGGCTGGCTATCAGCTCGGCTACGCTGCAACCCAAGTCCTTTGCCATTTGTTCTACGATACAATAGCTTTCCGGGTGTACGGCAGTATTGTCCAGCGGATTTTTTGCCTGCGGAATACGTAGGAAGCCGGCACATTGCTCAAATGCCTTGGCACCCATGCGCGGTACTTTCATCAGTTCCTTGCGCGAGGTGAAGGCACCGTTTTCGGCGCGATAGTTCACAATGTTCTGTGCCAGTTGCGGACCCAATCCCGAGATATAGGTCAGCAGATGGCTGCTTGCGGTGTTCAGGTTGACACCTACCAAGTTTACACAGTTTTCTACGGTCTGGTCCAGTGATTTTTTCAGCTTGGTTTGGTCCACGTCATGCTGGTATTGCCCCACACCAATAGATTTCGGGTCAATCTTTACCAACTCTGCCAGCGGGTCCATCAGTCGTCTGCCTATGGACACAGCACCGCGTACGGTGATGTCGTAGTCGGGAAACTCGTCCCGTGCAATTTTAGAGGCCGAATAGATGGAAGCTCCCTGCTCGCTGACGATGAATATCTGTATGTCGCGGTTGAAGCGCTGATGTTTCAAGAACTCCTCCGTCTCGCGGCTGGCAGTTCCGTTACCTATGGCAACGGCATCTATCTTATAAGACTCTATCATCATTTGCAGCTTGGCAAATGCCTCTTTCTGCTTGCTGACCGGAGGGTGGGGGTAGATGTTCTCATTGTGGAGCAGATTTCCTTGTGCATCGAGGCACACAACTTTACAACCCGTACGAAATCCGGGGTCTATACCCATCACACGCTTTTGCCCCAGTGGTGAAGCCAGCAACAACTGACGGAGGTTTTCGGCAAATACCTTGATGGCTTCCTCATCAGCACGTTCCTTACTTTGCGTGGCAAATTCCGTCTCTATGGATGGCTTCAATAGGCGTTTGTAGGAATCCTGCACGGCTTCTGCCACTTGCTGTCCGCAGGGGTTGTTGCTCCGCACGAATTGGCGTTCCAGCCGTTCCACGCACTCCTCATCGTCCGGGCTGATGCTGACTTTCAGCAGGCCTTCCGCTTCGGCACGCCGGATGGCGAGCAGGCGGTGGGAGTTGCATCGCTTCAACGATTCGGAGCAGTCGAAGTAGTCACGGTATTTGGTCGCTTCCTCTTCTTTGCCTTTCACTACTTTGGCGGTCAGTATGCCTTGGCGGGCAAATGCGTTGCGCACGCTGTTTCGGGCACGTTCGTCTTCGCTAACATGCTCGGCTATGATGTCACGGGCACCTTTCAGTGCATCTTCCACGTTCTTCACGTCTCCTTTCACGTAATTGGCGGCGCGTTCCTCCGGATGAGGATCACGTTGCAGCATCAGCAGGGTGGCGAGGGGTTCCAGTCCTTTTTGACGGGCTGCTTCGGCACGTGTTTTCCGTTTGGGCTTGTAGGGGAGGTAGATGTCCTCCAGTAGGGTATTGTCCCAAGTCTCCTCGATGCGCTTCTGAAGTTCGGCGGTCAGTTTACCTTGTTCCTGTATGGTGTTCAGGATGGTTTCTTTACGTTTGGCGGTTTCGCTCAGTTTCTCATATTGCGTCTGGATAGCTTCAATCTGCACTTCGTCCAGTCCTCCCGTTGCTTCCTTGCGGTAACGGCTGATGAAAGGGATTGTCGCTCCGTCTTCCAGCAGGCCGAGGGTCTGGCTTATTTGTCTTTCTGATATGCCGAGAGCGGCAGATATCATTCGATGAAAATCTTGTATCATTTTGTATCTCATTTTATAATAGGTGCCAAAAGTACAAAAAAACAATTGTTGTTTTTTCTTTAGGTTCCAACTTTTATCTATATTTGTCAAAGCTATGGAGCAATTAAACGAATCAATCAATTGAAACACATATATCGTACAATATTACCATGCATGGTAGCGCTTTTCTGTTGCCTTTTGCCCGCTTTTTCTATTACGGGAGAGCATCCGGTACTGATTATCAGTTCCTATAATCCGGATGCCGGCCGTACTTCCGGCAACATCTCCGACTTTATGGAGGAGTTCCAACGCCTGGGCGGGACAAACACCATCGCATTGGAGAACATGAACTGCAAGAGTTTTTCCGAATCCCCTCTTTGGGAGAGGAGAATGGCTGAGCTGTTGGCTAAATATCAAGGTGATAAAAGTCCGGCGCTGATTGTACTTATAGGGCAGGAAGCCTGGGCTGCCTATCTTTCTCTGGAAGACTCCATATGCGGCAATACTCCGGTAGTGAGTGCACTGTCCAGCCGGAACGCCATATTGCTGCCGGGTGATACCGTTGACCTGAAGACCTGGATGCCCGAATCCGTCGACTTCTTCACGGATTTCCCCAGTTCGCCTATCAAGGCTGGCTTCGTTTATGAGTATGATGTGGAGGCCAACATCAATATGATAAAGCAGATGTATCCCGGCACCAAGAATATCGCTTTTGTCTCAGACAACAGTTATGGCGGCGTTGCCATGCAGGCCTATGTAGTGAAGGAGATGCAGAAGTTCCCGGAACTAAACCTGATTCTGCTGGACGGACGCGTCAATACCATATATACCATTTGTGACAGATTGCATGAGTTACCGGAAAATACAGCTATATTGATGGGGACATGGCGTGTGGACATGAACGATGGTTACTTCATGCGGAATGCAACCTACGCCATGATGGAAGCAGCTCCCACTTTGCCCACTTTCTCGCTCAGTTCCGTAGGCTTGGGATATTGGGCTGTGGCAGGTGTCGTTCCTGCCTACCGTGCTTTGGGCAAGGAGATGGCAAGACAGTCTTACCGCCTGCTGACCACCTCCCAGGATAGTGAGACCCATATGGAAATCATTCCGAATGAGACCATACTGGACGGTAAACTTGTGAAGGAAAAGAAACTGAATATCACCGGCCTTCCGCAGCCGGTAAAGATGCTGAACGTAACCCCTTCTTTCTACGAACAGTACAAGTATCATATCTGGTCTGTCGGTGCTGTTCTGTTGGTGCTGTTGGGCGGTTTGTTCGTTTCCCTTTACTTTTATTATCATACAAAGAAGTTGAAGGATGAACTGGAGGTATCCGAGGGTGCCTTGCGCGAAGCAAAAGACCGTGCCGAAGAATCCAGCCGTCTGAAGAGTGCTTTCCTTGCCAATATGAGCCACGAAATCCGTACTCCATTGAATGCGATTGTGGGCTTCTCGGACGTGCTGTCTGCCGGAGGAGCCTCGGAAGAAGAACAGCGTGGCTATTTCGAGATTATTAGGACCAACTCTGATTTGCTGCTTCGGTTGATTAATGACATATTGGATGTGTCCCGTTTGGAGGCCGACCGCGTCATCCTTTCTTTGGAGAGCTGCAATGTAGTGCAGATATGCCAGCAGGTAGTAGCTTCCGTGGCCCAGGCACGCAGGTCGACCAATCAATTCTTATTTGAGTGTGAACGTGAGGTAGTGGAGATGCGGACGGATGTGCAGCGTTTACAGCAGGTTGTGATAAATCTGCTTTCCAATGCGGACAAGTTTACAAAAGAAGGTACGATAACCTTGAAGCTGGAGCCGGATACGGCGAGGAATGTTGCAGTATTCTCGGTGACTGACACTGGTTGCGGCATTCCATTGGACAAACAGAAACGGGTGTTCGAACGTTTCGAGAAGCTGAACGAATATGTGCAGGGAACCGGCTTGGGCTTGTCCATCTGTAAGCTGACCGTTGAGAAGTGGGGCGGCGAGATTTGGATAGATCCTGCCTATACGGATGGAGCGCGGTTTATGTTTACCCATCCTATGAACTTATAAGAACCGACAAGAAATAAGGAAATATAATGAAAAGATTTAGTTGTTTTTTTATCTGGATTTTTGTCCTGACAAGCATACTGCCTGCGCAGGAAAGAGAGGTGAAACTGAAAGTCGTACAGACCAGTGATATACACGGCAACTACTATCCCTACGACTTTATACGCCGCCGGGAGGCAACCGGCAGTCTGGCACGTGTGCATGCTTTGGTGCAAAAAGAACGTGAGGCTTATGGCAAAAATCTGATTCTCTTGGACAATGGTGACATTCTGCAGGGACAGCCCACAGCCTATTATTATAATTACATAGATACCGTTGCCCCTCATCTGGCAGCGGAGATGATGAATTTCATGGGGTATAATGCCGGCAATATGGGTAACCATGACGTAGAGACCGGCCGTACCGTTTTCGACCGTTGGGCAGGTGACTGCCGTTTTCCGATATTGGGTGCCAATATTGTGGATACTGCTACCGGAGAAACCCATTTCAAACCCTATGAGGTGCTGGAACGTGACGGAGTGAAAATTGTGGTTCTCGGTATGATAACTCCTGCCATCCCCGTATGGCTTTCAGAGAATCTGTGGAAAGGGCTGCGTTTCGACGATATGGAGGAGACTGCCCGCAAATGGATGAAGATTATCCGTGAGCAGGAAAAGCCTGATTTGGTTATCGGTATGTTCCATGCCGGCCAGGATGCCCAGCTGATGGGAGGCAAGTATCGCGAAAACGCTTCGGTGGAAGTGGCGTGCAACGTGCCGGGATTCGATATTGTCCTGATGGGGCACGACCATGCGCGCGAATGCAAGAGGGTGTGCAACATAGCCGGTGACTCGGTACTGGTGATGGACCCTGCCAGCAACGGTGTTGTTGTGAGTAATGTGGATATAACCTTGAAACTGCGTGATGGTAAAGTTATAGACAAGAAGATAGACGGCATACTGTCCGATACGCAAGACTACGGCGTCAGCGAAGAGTTCATGCAACGCTTTGCCCCCGAAAATGAAGCTGTGCAGAATTTTGTTTCCAAGAAAATTGGTTCCTTTACCGAGACTATCTCCACACGTCCTGCCTATTTCGGTTCTTCCGCTTTTATAGACCTTATCCACGAATTGCAGTTGGCAATCAGCGGAGCGGATATTTCTTTTGCGGCTCCTTTGTCCTATGATACGGAAATCCGTAAAGGAGACATTTTTGTGAACGATATGTTCAATCTGTATAAGTACGAAAATATGCTTTACACCATGCGTCTGACGGGGAAGGAGATACGCGATGCCTTGGAGATGTCGTATGATTTGTGGACCAATCGGATGAAGTCTCCGGACGACCATATCCTTCTCTTCCGTGAGAAGCGCCGCGAAGGTGCTACGGATAGGGCCTCATTCAAGAATTTCAGCTTCAACTTCGATTCTGCGGCGGGTATTATCTACACGGTGGATGTGACCAAGCCGGATGGCGAGAAGGTAGCCATTCTCAGTATGGCAGACGGTACTCCGTTCGATATGGATAAAATGTATAAGGTAGCGGTGAATTCTTATCGCGGAAACGGTGGCGGCGAATTGCTGACAAAGGGGGCCGGCATCTCGCAGGATGAATTGAAGGAACGCATCATCCACTCTACGGATAAGGACTTACGCTATTATCTGATGCAGTACATTGAGCAGAAGAAGGTGATTGAACCGCGTACGCTGAATCAGTGGAAGTTTATTCCCGAAGAGTGGGCGGCTCCGGCTTCCAAGCGTGATTATGAGTTCTTGTTTGGCAAAGTTAAAGAATAATTCACTATCTTTGCGGCTCAAAATCTATAGTATAAGTTTTTGGACGTGAAGCAGAAGAAAAAAATTATAGGTGCATTGAGCTTGCTGGTACTGTTTATCATGTACCAGGCAAGTATCACTGCGTTCACTCACGTCCATTATGTGAATGGGGTGATGATAACGCACTCGCACCCTTTTCATGGCACACACTCTCACTCTCAGACTTCCCTTTTGGTTATCGGGCATTTGTCGGCATTCTACTCTTCCGGAGTGGATGTGTATGAGGTTCAGCACCCGATGCGTCCTTTGCTGGCCATGCTCAGAGCCAAACCGGCAACACCTACTGTTAAGGGGGAAGTGATACGTACCCTTTCCCTTCGCGCTCCTCCCGCTCTTTTTTCATAGTCATTAGGTTTAAAAACGCCTGGATTTTTTGTATGTAGATACCAGGCATTTTAGTCTCGAAGTCCGGCATTTCAGTGAACGAAGTGCGGCATCTCGGATGATTATCTTTTTTCAGACTTGAATTATTTTTTTTATTTAGAGCGCTAATTTGATGAAACAATACATTTTGGCGTTGGTACTTGCAGTGGTAAGTGCCAGCGTAGCTTTTGCCGTAAATCCTATAAAAGAAGGCAATATGATTTCCGGCCATGTGATAGTGAAAGGTACGGAGGAAAATATACCGTATGCCACGGTTTTGATTATCGGCAGTGGTCAGGGAACGGTTTCCAATGAAGAAGGACAATTTGAGTTCCGCAAGCTTCCGGCGGGAAAATACAAGCTCCGTGTGTCGGCAGTGGGTTACAAGACCCAAGAGAAGGAGGTGACGGTGAGCAAGGACTTTACTGCCGTCATACATTTCCCGATGGAAGAGGAGAGTTTCATGACCGATGAAGTGGTGGTATCCGCCAACCGCAACGAGGTAAGCCGCAAGGCAGCTCCGGTAGTTGTAAATGTGATGAGTACCAAATTGTTCGAGATGGTCAACTCCACCGACCTTGCCAAGACACTGAACTACCAATCGGGCTTGCGTGTGGAGAACAACTGCCAGAACTGTGGTTTCCCCCAGGTGCGCATCAATGGCTTGGAAGGTCCGTATTCGCAGATATTGATAAACAGCCGTCCCATCATCAGTGCATTGAGCGGTGTGTACGGATTGGAGCAAATCCCCGTGAACATGATTGAACGGGTAGAAGTGGTGCGTGGCGGAGGCTCTGCCTTGTTTGGCGCCAATGCTGTGGGAGGAACTATCAATATTATAACCAAAGACCCCATCAACAATTCCTTTCAGGTATCGAGCATGTTCTCCAATATGGACGGCAAGTCCTGGGAGCAATATATGGGTGGCAATGTGTCGCTGGTTGCCAAAGATAACTCTTACGGCATTGCCTTTTATGAGAGTTACCGCAACCGCAACCCCTACGACCGCGATGGCGATGGCTTTTCCGAGCTGGGCAAGCTGAACATGAATACTTTCGGCTTCCGCGCCTATTACCGTCCTACGCATTTCAGCCGCATCAATCTGGAATACCATACCACCAACGAACTTCGTCGCGGAGGCAACAAATTCGATTTGCAGCCGCACGAGACGGACATCACCGAGCAGACCAAGCATATCATCAATAGCGGAGGCGTGAGCTACGATTTGTTCTGGAAGGAGTACAAGCATAAGATTTCGGCTTACACCTCCATACAGCACACCGACCGCAACAGCTACTATGGTGCCCAAAAGAACATGAATGCTTACGGCAAGACGAAAGACCTGACCTGGGTTGCCGGCGGCATGTATGTGGGCAATATGGACAACTGCTTCTTTGCCCCCGCCACCTTCACCGGCGGACTGGAATATCAGAACAACTCCCTGCACGACATCATGACCGGCTATCATCGTGACATGGAGCAGGATGTCCGCATTGCCAGCGCCTTCGTGCAGAATGAGTGGAAGATGAACGTACTGACCATGCTGGTCGGCGCCCGCCTGGACAAGCACAACCTGATAGACAAGCTTATTTTCAGCCCCCGCGTCAACCTGCTCTACAAGCCGGCAGATGATTTTCAGGCACGCTTGACTTACTCTACCGGTTTCCGCGCTCCGCAGGCATACGATGAGGACTTGCACGTGACGGCAGTAGGCGGCAAGGGAGTCCAAATCAAACTCGCCGATAACCTGAGTGAAGAACGCTCCAACAGTTACAGCGGTTCGGTGGACTGGACTGCCCATCTGGGACACTGGCAGGCAAACATCCTGGTGGAGGGTTTCTATACAGACCTGCGCCACGTCTTTGTGCTCGAAGATATCGGCAAGAACGAAGTAGGGGATGTCATCAAGGAGCGCCGCAACGGAAACGGCGCACGCGTATACGGTGCCAATCTGGATGCGAAGATTGCCCACGGCAAGGAGGCGCAGTTCCAGCTCGGCTTCACGGCGCAGCGCAGCCGCTACACCCATGAAGAAGTCTGGACAAAGGTGGACGGCAAAGACCTTACCACCAAGCGCATGCCCCGTACACCGGACTATTACGGGTACTTCACTTTCTCCTCGGCACCGGTGAAGAATTTCGATTTCTCCCTTTCCGGCACTTATACGGGAAAGATGATTGTGCCGCACTACGCACCGGAAGATGCTCCCGAGGGTGCCTTCTGCAATATCACCTCGGACCGCATGGAGCATACCCCCCAATTCCTGGACCTGAATGTGAAGCTGAACTACACCTTTGTGCTTCACGACCATATCAAGCTTCAGTTGAATACGGGTGTACAGAATATCTTCAACAGTTTCCAGAAAGACCTGGATAAAGGGGAATTCCGCGATGCGGGCTATTTCTACGGACCTACGCAGCCGAGAACCTTCTTTGTCGGCTTCAAGATAATGAACTAAAAGTTTCCATTTAAGGATTTTTAGAGCTAAATTCCGCAAAATAGTCCTACATTTGTCGCCAAAGCACAAAAACCATGGATACTAAGAGAATACGAAATGTAGATATTTCCCAGATACATCATTTGCCGATGATCGATTTCATCGGCAATGATTTTGCTATTTTTGATGACATCAAGGACATGTCTTTGAGCTCTTATCCCACCCGTTTGAATGCTGCTTGCCTGACTGTCTGCCTGAAAGGGTGGTGCAAACTGGAACTCAACTTGCAGCAATGTGAAATGCGGGAAGGTATGTTGGGTATTATCCTTCCCGACCAGATTGTTCTGCAAGGAGAACGCTCCGATGACTTTGCCGGACTTTTCATTGCCGTCTCAAAAGATTTTATGGATATGGTGATACCCACCATGCAACAGCTTTTCCCCATGTTCTTCATGATTAAGGAACGGCCTTTCGTCCACATCACTCCGGAGGAATCCCAATCATTCCAGGAGTATCACTCTTTCCTCTGGAGCAAGGTGAAGCTGAAGGACAATCCTTTCCGTAAGGAAATCACCCAGGGATTGCTGCTGGCACTGTTCTATGAGATATACAACATCTATCAAGGGCATGCCGTTCAGGAGCGCATACCCAAAAGCAGGAAGGAAGACTTGTTCGAACGCTTTATCCGTGCCGTTTCAGAGTCCTATAAGGAAGAGCGAAGTGTGTCCTATTATGCCGATAAGATGTTCCTCACCGCCAAGCACCTTTCCACCGTAGTGAAGGAAATCAGCGGAAAGACGGCAGGCGAATGGATTGACAGTCTCGTCGTTTTGGAAGCCAAAGCCTTGTTGAAGTCTTCCGAGCTGAGCATTCAGGAAATTGCGGACGAGCTGCACTTTGCCAACCAGTCGTTCTTTGGCAAGTATTTCAAGCATCACACCGGTATGTCACCTAAAGAATATCGCCGGCAATAGGTTCAATGTGACGGAATAATGTTTATTTTTGCGGTAAAGATTTACCCCCAAAATAAACTATCATGGAAAAAAGAGAAATTGACCTTACTGTTTCCTGCTATGGAAAGGTGAAAGGAGTGAAGTATGACGTTGTCATCCTGCCTTGGGGAGCTACGGAGCCCCATAATCTGCATCTGCCTTATCTCACTGATTGTATTCTGCCGCATGACATTGCCGTAGACGCGGCTGCATTGGCTTTACAGAATTCCGGTGTACGCTGCATGGTGATGCCTCCCGTACCTTTCGGTGCACACAATCCGGGGCAGCGCGAACTTCCGTTCTGCATCCATACCCGCTATTCCACCCAGCAGGCCATTCTGGAAGACATAGTTGCCTCCCTCTATGCACAAGGCATGCGCAAGCTGATTATTCTCAGCGGTCATGGCGGCAACAACTTCAAGGGAATGATTCGTGACCTGGCGTTTGTGTATCCCGATTTTCTGATTATCGCTGCCGACTGGTTCAGCATCGTCCCTCCCAAAGACTACTTTGAGGCTGTTGTCGACGACCATGCCGGCGAGTCTGAGACTTCCGTCATGATGCATTACCATCCCGAGCTGGTGAATCTGGCTGAGGCCGGTGACGGAGAATCCCAACCGTTTGCTATTCCTTCCCTGAATGAAAAGGTGGGCTGGGCTCCCCGCCATTGGAATAAGGCTACAGTCGACAGCGGGGTAGGGAACCCCAAAAAAGCTTCTGCCGAGAAAGGAGAACGTTATATGAAACCGGTGGTGGAGAAGTTGTCGAAGCTCTTTACGGAAGTCGGTCAAGGAAGTCTGTATTGATGTACTTGGGGATATTCCGTAAATGTTCCTCTTTCTAATAAATTAAGAGAAAAGTTTTACTTTACGTGAGCTTTTCTCTTGATTATTTTCGTTGAACCTCCCCAGTTTTCTGTCTTTTCATAGAATATTATTTACATATTCTTATTTTTTCCTTTCCACCCATGCATTATGTACATGTCTTTTTTAGGGGAAGTTAAAACCTCTCCTCTTTTCCTGTTATTTTAGTCTGATTATGCAGCAGTTCTTTTTTTCTTTTCGACCTTTTCTATCATGCATACCGCATTGGCCGTATGTATCCCAAAGAAAATCCAAAGCATTTCCGTTTTCCTGTTTCTGGCTTTTATCCTGGCCAGTGAGTAATGTTGTTTCTGCGTTCCAAAGCTTCCTTCCAGCCGGGTAGCTCTTTCACGGCTGAGTTCCGACCGTAAGATCCTCCGAAGCGGCTCATCTTTGGCGGCTCTGCCCTTACGCTTGAAGGAAGTACTTATATGATATTTAGTACAAAATTTCCGGTTGGCATTATTGGCATAGATTGAATCCGCTGCAAGCGCCTTAACCCTAACCTTGGTCAGTTGTTGTTGCAGATGAATACAGTCTTTCAAACGTACTCCTTCGTTAAAAGCCTTAAAGGAGATATGTTCTATAAAGGAGATTCCATCTATCTGTATATTGTTGACCTTGGCTCCGAATTCAACGGATTTGGTTTCCTTGCCTCTGATAATGGGGCGAAGGTAATGCCGGTCGATACTCACGATACGGTCGGACACTTTTTGGCCTGCAAATAAATTCTTCCCTTGCTCAAGAACCGTCTGTATGACCGAGAATCGTCTTTGGTAATCAGAGGATAGTGTAAGCCTGTTCCCGTAGGATGAATGGATCCGCTCCAACTGGTCAAGCAACTTTTCCAACAACTGAAGTAGCCTGCGTGTAATCATACGGGTCTGTGATTTCCTGCGTTTACGCAGTTTACTGTAAACAAGGTAGGCACGGCTTACATCAAGATACTTGTTACGGGGACGTTGTATGTGCAATCTCCGGCAATGTTTGCACAGATGACGATGAAGCCATACGATACCTTCCCATAAGAGTTTGGTATCAGTAGGGAAACGCAGACGGCTTTCATAACAGGTGGTATCGGTCATACAGACATGAAGGTTCTCAAGATAAGGTTTCCAATGCCCGGCAAGAATAAGCTGGAGGGACTCAACATCAAGGCGATTCGTCAGGAACTGGCGGATCGCACTGACGATTTTAGGATTGGTCAGCGGATGAAGCGGATCAATCTGAACACCACAAAACAACTGGTAATGAATATTACCGTTTAAATGTTCAATCAGTTGTGCATCGGAAAAGTTGGTATAGGACTTCAGGACCATCAAGGCTATTTTACCTTCGGGAGAAAAATAACTTTTACGACCCAAAGGAGAAGACTTCAAATGCATTTGTCGGGCCAGTTCCGAGAAAGGGAATAGAGAATGGAGGCGACCTAATTCACTCGTTACAAAACTTTGACGATATTTTTTAAGCATATCGAACTCGGTAAAACCTAAACAAGGTTCGATTTCTGAAATTTTTTGTATCTTTACCATGTGTTTTTATTTTTAATTACCCCCGTTTTGGCCGTCAAACCGTTTTTGGGGGGAATGCTTAAAGATACAAAAAAGGCAACTAACTCATTGCAAGTTAGTTGCCTTAAATTTTATTATTTTAGGAATATCCCTATGTATTCTCCGGGCAGACAGGTGGAGGGTTACAGTATGCCCGAACGTACCCGACTCAGTGTTTCGGGGGTCATCAGCAGATAGGACGCAATATGCGACAAGGGAGCCCGCTTGATGACTTCGGGCTGATGTTCCATGAGCTGGTTATAGCGCTCGCGTGCAGCCTCAAACCGCCAGGAGTCAGCCTTTATCTGTGAGACAATCAGGGAATATTCCAGAATCTTCCGATAGAACATGTTTATTTCCCATGAGATTTCGGTAAGTGTCAACAGCTTGTTGTATGGCAGCAGGTATACGACACTCGACTCGAGTGCCTCAATCATGAGGTGGGTGGGTTCCTGCTTCAGGGTACTTTCTATGCAGATGATGATGCAGCCTTCATAGGAAAAGTGTTCGGTGACGTCTTTGCCGTTTTTATAATAGAATTGGCGCAACATGCCTTTTCCTACAAATACGATATTATGGCTTATTTGCCCTTCATTGAGTAATAATGCGCCCTTTTCTACTTCCTTGCGAATGAGGATTTCCTCTATCAACCTTCTTCCCTCGGGAGCCATGTCCGGATAGCGGGAGTTGATAGCGGCATCTACGGTTTCTTTCAATAGTGCATCCATAAGACCATGATTTATTTGTTCAGTAAGTAAGGCCGGTAAAGTTCGGTCCGCTTCTGCTTTCGGGGAGCAAAGATAGGACTTTTGGAATTAAAAACAATTCCGGATGAAGCTTTTGTTTACCCATTTCATGCCATACCAGCGGCGGACGAAAATGAAGCCGCGGATATTCTCGTCCAACAGGAAGGCTACCCACATGCCGCAGATACCCCAGCCGAGGGGGAAACCGAAAAGGTATCCCACACCTACAGCTACACTCCACTGCACCACCAACCCTACGTAGAAGGGGTAATTGACATCTCCTGCCGCACGAAGGGCGTTGGTGGCGAAGATGTTGATGGGGCGGCCTATTTCGAGGAGTACATCTATGATAAGGATGGTGGCACCCATACGTATGATGTCGGGGTTGGACGTGAGCCAGCCAAAGATGGCATGCCCCGAAAGAGCGAGGATGCAGGACAGCATGACGGTAATCATGACGGATTTCTTCATGACGTATTTTCCCATAAGGAAGGCTGCGTGAGGTTTCTTCTCGCCTATCAGATGCCCGATACAGATGGCTCCGCCTTGTGCCATGGAGATGCTGAACAGATAAGCGAACATGATGATGTTGACACAATAGGTACGGGTGGCGAGCGCTTCCACTCCCAGCATGTTGATGAAGTAGGTGATGACGACTTGCGACGAGCTGTACGACAATTGTTCGCCGGCGGAGGGCAGGCCTACCTTCATCAGGTTCTTTAGTTCTATCCACGGAAAAGGGCGGAAGTATGCCGGTGGGAAACGGTGGATGTGCTTGCGGAACAGTATGACGAACAGTATAATCATGGAGACACCCCGGCTGAAGGCTGTGGAGATGGCGGCGCCTTCCACGCCCAGTTCCGGAAAGCCGAAGCGACCGAAGATGAGGGAGTAGTTGCCGATGATATTTAGGATATTGACTACGACGGTGACCATCATCGGGTAGATGGCCTTGTTGGCACTGCGCAGGGAGGCGGAGAGGGTGAGGGATAGTGCCTGGAAGAAGGCGAAAGCGCCTACGATACGCATATAGTCCATGCCGTCCTGCATCAGTTCAGCGGTGAGCCCCATCAGCCGGAGGATGGGATGGGCGCAGGAGAACAGTACCAGGCTGACCGTGATACCTACCGCCAGGTTGACGAGGATGGATACGCCGACTACTTGCACTACTTTCTTGTGTAGTTTCGCACCGAGATACTGGGAACACAGAACGGACGTTCCGAGGTTGATGACTTCGAAAACGAGGAAAGTGAGCATGATAATTTGGTTGACTACCCCTACGGCGGCAACACTGTTGTCCGAGTGGCGGCTCAGCATGATGGTGTCCACCGCACCGAGCATCATGATGAGAAGTGTCTCTATAAAAATGGGGGCGGCCAGCTTGGCAAGCCGCTTTTTCAGGCTTTCTTGTTGTATCATTGTCCGTGTATGTGCACTATACTTTAAAAATCGCGCAAAGATAAGGAAAGGTTGAAAAGGACGGTTTGATATGTATCAAATTTTTTTTCTTGTTTTAGGGTTTGAGTGTTAACGTGTTATCTCAAATTGTATGAAAACGGTGAAAAAAATATGTAGGAAAGATTTGCACAGTCCAAAAGTTTGCCCTACATTTGCACCGCATTTGAAAAGAATGCTGGTTATAAAAAAGGAAGTTTGGGTGAGTGGCTGAAACCACCAGTTTGCTAAACTGACGTACGGGTAACCGTACCGGGGGTTCGAATCCCCCAGCTTCCGCCAGATGCACTCTTAGCTCAGTTGGTAGAGCAACTGACTCTTAATCAGTGGGTCCAGGGTTCGAATCCCTGAGGGTGTACAAGACAAATGCGAGGGTGGGTTCATCTAACGGTTAGGATACATGCCTCTCACGCATGGTATACGAGTTCGATTCTCGTACCCACTACAACAAGAAAGCGGTTGACTGATGAAACGGTTAACCGCTTTTTGTTTTTCATTTTTCTGTTGTAATCCGAAAATAGTTTCTATATTTGCACCCGCTATGGCGAAATGTATATTCTATATCTTGTTAGGGTTGTTCCTCATATCGAAGTTCACTTCCGTTTCTGATGATATGGAGGGATGTAAGACACTCCCTACTGCGGATGTGCATTATTTCTCCGGAGCCCAGCACAGCTTGTCGGGGGCAGATGGCAGACAATGCCAGGAAAAAGGGGAGGACGCGAATTATAATTGCCTGGCAGATGCCGGTTGCATAGGAAATACCTTCTCATTACGGCATGCCTCTTGCTCGAAATTGTTGAGGCTTAATCCGGACTTCATTGCCGCCAAGGTTGCGAGAACCCTGAAAACTCTGCTCCCGGAAGAAAAGACAACTTCTTTCCCCTTTACTTTCCATCCCCATAAGATTTCATATAGATATTATGTATATACGCTGAGGCGTATTCTTATTTAGTACTTTCCCCTCCTCTCTTTCGGGAGCCGGAGAGATTGCCCGTCTCCCCATGCCGAGTTTTTCTCTATTTTTTAAGTACTGATAATCAATATATAATGGATTTTCTATTGGATTTTATTCTCCATATCGATCAGTATATGATTGATATAGTGCAGGAATATCATATGTGGGCGTATGCCATATTGTTTCTGATTATTTTCTGCGAAACGGGGCTGGTGGTCACACCTTTCCTGCCGGGCGATTCCCTGCTTTTTGTGGCGGGAGCTATTGCCGCACTGCCCGACATGCCTCTCGAGGTCAATGTGCTGGCTTTGATATTGTTTGTTGCCGCGGTATTGGGCGACTCTTGCAACTACATGATAGGGCATTTCTTCGGGCGAAGGCTCTTCAATAATCCCGATTCCAGAATATTCAAGCAAAACCATCTCGACAAGACCCATGAGTTCTATAAGAAGTATGGAGGCAAGACAATTATCATAGCTCGTTTTGTGCCTATCGTCCGTACGTTTGCGCCATTCGTGGCGGGGATGGGTAAGATGCATTACTATTACTTCATGCTGTACAACCTGATTGGGGGCGCCTGCTGGATTGCCATTTTCTGTTATGCGGGTTATTTCTTCGGTGACCTTCCGTTTGTACAAGAGAACCTCAAACTGCTGATTGTGGCCATTATTGTGGTTTCCATACTGCCGGCCGTGGTAGAAGTGCTGCGTGCAAGACTGAAACAACGAAAACAAAAATAAATTAATATACTTAGTACATTTATCCATTATGAAGAATTCTTTTTTTAGCCGGTTCACACCGAAAGAACCGAAATTCTTTCCTTTGCTGAAGCAATTGTCTGAGATTTTATTGTCCTCGTCGGCTCTGTTGATAGAAATATTGGGCCATGACTCGCCTGAGAAGAGGGCGGAAGATTATAAACGAATCAAAGATTTGGAGCGCGAGGGCGATAAGCTGACCAATCTGATTCTGGATGAACTGGGCACTACTTTCATTACTCCTTTTGACCGGGAGGATATCCATGACCTGGCTTCGGGCATGGATGATGTGATTGATGGAATAAACAGCTGTGCCAAGCGTATCACTATCTATAATCCGCATCCTATTTCGGACAAGGGGAAAGAGCTGGGACATATGGTTCAACAAGAAGCGGCCCTCATCGGCCAGGCCATGGATGAACTGGAGGCATTCCGCAAGAGTCCGGATAAGCTGCGCGCATATTGCAACCAGCTGCATGACATAGAAAACCGGGCAGATGATATTTATGAATTTTTCATCACCAGGCTTTTTGAAGAAGAGAAGGACTGCATTGAACTCATCAAAATCAAGGAGATTATGTATGAGTTGGAAAAAACGACGGACGCAGCCGAACACGTGGGCAAGATTTTGAGGAGCCTGATTGTGAAATACGCATAAACGAACGGACGCATGGAACTATTAGTGATTATCATTGTACTGGCTCTGATATTCGATTATATCAACGGTTTTCATGATGCGGCCAATTCTATTGCCACCATTGTGTCTACCAAAGTGCTTACACCGTTTCAGGCGGTGATATGGGCGGCTTTCTTCAATTTTGTGGCCTTTTTCATCGCCAAGTGTGTCATCGGCGGTTTCGGCATTGCCAACACCGTATCGAAAACGGTGATGGAGCCTTACATTACTTTGCCTATCATTCTGGCCGGCGTGATTGCGGCTATTGCCTGGAATCTGTTCACTTGGTGGAAGGGAATCCCTTCCTCTTCTTCGCACACGCTTATCGGAGGTTTTGCCGGAGCTGCCATCATGGCACACGGTTTTGAGGCCATCCAGTTGAGTATCATTCTGAAGATTGCGGCATTCATTTTTCTGGCTCCCTTGATTGGTATGGTGGTGGCATTTGGTTTTACGTTGTTGGTCTTGTACATTTGCCGCAGGGCGCATCCCCATACGGCCGAGGTGTGGTTCAAGAAACTGCAGCTGGTGTCTTCGGCTTTGTTCAGCATCGGGCACGGTCTGAATGATTCACAGAAGGTAATGGGTATCATTGCTGCGGCTATGATAGCCGGACATTCGGAAGGACTGGGAATGGGGATAAACAGTATTGATGACCTGCCGGATTGGGTGGCATTCTCTTGTTTTACGGCCATTTCACTCGGTACCATGTCCGGCGGGTGGAAGATTGTGAAGACCATGGGGACTAAGATTACGAAGGTGACGCCACTGGAAGGGGTGATTGCGGAAACTGCCGGTGCGTTTACGCTTTATCTGACGGAGTATCTGAAGATTCCGGTAAGTACGACACACACCATTACGGGAGCTATTATCGGAGTAGGGGCCACGAAGCGGCTTTCGGCTGTGCGTTGGGGAGTTACGAAGAGTCTGATGACCGCTTGGGTGCTGACTATCCCCGTCAGTGCTTTGCTGGCAGCAGGGATTTATTGTATCGTATCCCTTTTTTAGAAGTGCTGCCGCATAAAAAATAGACGGGTTCGTTTTATTTTGCATGAGGTTTGCACTATCTTTGCAGCCTGAAACTGTAAAATAGAATGCACATTGGACTGGCTATATAGTTTATTCGTCGAGCACTCCGCCTTGCAGGCGGTTGTGGTACTCTCACTGATTTCTGCTATCGGATTGGGATTGGGGAAGATACATGTTTGCGGCATTTCATTGGGAGTGACGTTTGTATTCTTTGCCGGCATCATTGCCGGGCATTTCGGGTTGTCCATAGACCCGCAGATGCTGAATTATGCGGAAAGCTTCGGGCTGGTGATATTTGTGTATGCTTTGGGTTTGCAGGTGGGACCGGGTTTTTTCAGCTCTTTCCGTAAAGGAGGGGTACAACTGAATATGCTCGCCACGGGTGTAGTGCTTATCGGCACCCTGCTGACTGTACTGGGCAGCTATGGGTTGGGGGTATCCCTGCCGGATATGGTGGGCATACTTTGCGGTGCCACGACAAACACACCGGCACTCGGTGCGGCACAGCAGACATTGAAACAGATGGGATTGGAGTCCAGTACCCCTGCTTTGGGGTGTGCGGTGGCATATCCGCTGGGGGTGGTAGGGGTCATTCTGGCCGTACTGTTCATCCGTAAGACGCTGGCGCATAAGGAAGACCTGGAATTGAAAGAGAAGGATGACGTGAACAAGCCTTACATTGTTGCGTTCCAGGTGCACAATCCTGCCATCTTCAACAAGAGTATCAAGGAAATAGGCGGGCTGAACAGCTATCCGAAGTTCGTGATTTCCCGCTTGTGGCGGGATGGGAATGTGAGTATTCCTACCTCGGAAAAGATTATAAAGGAAGGTGACCGCCTGCTGGTGATTACCTCGGAGAAAAATACGCCGGCTCTGACCGTGCTTTTCGGCGAGCAGGAGCATACTGATTGGAACAAGGAAGATATAGACTGGAATGCCATAGACAGCCAGTTGATTTCGCAACGTATCGTGGTGACGCGCCCGGAGTTGAACGGCAAGAAGCTGGGTTCTCTCCATCTGCGTAATCATTACGGTATCAATATCAGCCGGGTTTATCGTAGCGGCGTGCAGCTGCTGGCCACAGCGGAACTGACCTTGCAATTGGGTGACCGCCTGACCGTAGTGGGCGAAGCCGCTGCTATACAAAATGTGGAGAAGGTGCTGGGCAATGCTGTGAAAAGCCTGAAGGAACCGAACTTGGTGGCGGTATTTATCGGCATTGTCATCGGTCTGGCTTTGGGAGCAATTCCTATTTCCATTCCCGGCATCAGCGCTCCCGTGCGGCTCGGATTGGCAGGAGGCCCTATCATCGTAGGTATTCTTATCGGGACATTCGGTCCGAGGATGCACATGGTGACTTATACTACGCGCAGTGCGAACCTGATGCTCCGTGCATTGGGATTGTCTCTTTACCTGGCTTGCCTGGGACTGGATGCAGGTGCCCATTTCTTCGATACGGTATTCCGGCCGGAAGGGCTGTTATGGATTGCTACGGGTTTTGCGTTGACTGTGGTTCCGGTATTGATTATGGGTATCGTTACCTTCAAGTGGCTGAAGATAGATTTCGGAACAATGGCGGGTATGCTGTGCGGAAGCATGGCAAACCCCATGGCGCTGAACTACGCCAACGACACCATTCCGGGAGACAATCCGTCTGTAGCTTATGCTACGGTTTATCCGCTGTGCATGTTTCTACGGGTAATTATAGCCCAAGTGCTGCTCATGTTCTTCATTAATGGATAATGAAGAATGAGGGATATTATCAACTGTCAATTATCAACTATCAATTAAATAACTATGGGAAATATAACTCCGGAAAGTATTGTCAATGACTTGCGTTATTTGCAATTATTATCACGCAGTTTTCCTACCATTGCTGATGCCAGTACAGAAATCATCAATCTGGAGGCCATTCTGAATCTGCCGAAAGGTACAGAGCATTTTCTGACGGATATTCATGGCGAGTATGAGGCTTTTCAGCATGTGCTGAAGAATGCATCGGGGGCAGTGAAACGTAAGGTGAACGAAATATTCGGGCATACACTGCGCGAAAGTGAGAAGAAGGAAATCTGTACGTTAATTTATTATCCGGAAGAGAAGCTGCAACTTATCAAGGAGCAGGAAACGGACCTGGATGACTGGTATTTGATAACACTGAACCAGTTGGTAAAAGTATGCCAGAACGTTTCGTCCAAATATACCCGTTCGAAAGTACGCAAGGCACTTCCAGCAGAGTTCTCGTATATCATTCAAGAGCTGTTGCACGAATCGAGCATCGAACCTAACAAGCATGCCTATATCAATGTCATAATCAGTACCATTATCTCTACGAAGCGTGCGGATGATTTTATTGTGGCGATGTGCAACCTTATCCAGCGCTTGACCATCGACTCGCTGCATATCGTGGGCGATATATACGACCGCGGACCGGGTGCGCATATTATCATGGATACTCTCTGTGATTATCATAATTTCGACATCCAATGGGGTAACCACGATATTCTGTGGATGGGTGCCGCATCAGGTAATGATGCTTGTATAGCCAACGTAATCCGTATGTCGATGCGCTATGCCAATTTAGCAACGCTGGAGGATGGTTATGGCATCAATCTGTTGCCGCTTGCAACGTTTGCCATGGATACCTATGCGGATGACCCTTGCACCATCTTTGCGCCGAAAATGAACTTTGCCGATGCGGAATACAATGAGAAGACCTTGCGGCTGATTACACAGATGCACAAGGCGATTACGGTTATCCAGTTGAAACTGGAGGCGGAAATCATCAGCCGCCGTCCTGAGTTCGGTATGGAGAACCGGAAACTGCTGCATCTGGTGGATTTCGAGCGTGGTGTGTTTGTATACGAAGGCAAGGAATATCCGTTGCGCGATGTGAATTTCCCCACCGTAGACCCGGCGGACCCGTATCGTCTGTCGGACGAAGAGCGCGAACTGATGCACCGGATTCATTCTTCTTTCATGAACAGCGAGAAGATGAAGAAGCACATGCGCTGCTTGTTTACGTATGGCGGCATGTATCTGGTGTGCAACAGTAACCTGCTTTATCATGCTTCCGTGCCTCTGAATGCGGACGGCAGTTTTAAACATGTTCGCATCGGCCAAAAGGAATACTGGGGACGTAAGTTGCTGAAAAAGACCGACCAGCTGATACGTACCGCTTACTTTGACGAGGACGGTTCGGACGAGAAACAGTTTGCACTGGATTATGTCTGGTACATGTGGTGCGGACCGGATGCCCCTTCCTTCGATAAAGACAAGATGGCTACCTTTGAACGCTATTTTGTGGCCGACAAAACATTGCATAAGGAGACGAAAGGGCATTACTATGCTTTGCGCAACGAGGCTGAGGTGTGTGACCGCATTCTTGAAGAGTTCGGCGTGAAGCCGGGGCCACATTCGCATATCATCAACGGACATGTACCGGTAAAGACCATTAAAGGTGAGAAACCCATCAAAGCGGATGGTAAGCTGCTGGTGATTGACGGTGGTTTTTCAAAAGCCTATCAGCCGGAAACGGGAATTGCGGGATATACGCTGGTATATCATTCCCACGGCTTGCAGTTGGTGCAGCATGAGCCGTTCCAGAGCCGTCAGAAAGCCATTGAAGAAGGACAAGACATCAAGTCTACAACCCTGGTTGTCGAATTCAATTCGCAGCGTATGATGGTGAAGGATACGGATAAAGGAAGTGAACTCGTTACGCAGATTCAGGATTTGATGAAACTGCTGGTGGCGTATAGGACGGGGCTGATTAAGGAGAAACAATAATTTATAATTTCAGTATCGTCACCCCGCCCTCTACAATGATGCCTTTGTCATAGGTTTTCCCTTGGGTGTAGTAGCGGCTGCCGCCATAACCGCCGGTGAGGAATATGCCAAAGCGCTCGGTCAGGTGGTATTCCAGATTGACACGTGCCTGGAGGGCATAGAGACGTGCCGGAATGCCGTAGTCCTTGTTCTTGAAGGTTTCTATATGTTGGTATCCCAGATCTCCGCTGATGAACAGCTGTTTGTAGAGCGGTAATTCAAGACCGGCACGGTAGAAGAGGGCAGCGGAAAACTTATCGCCAAAATCCAGATAATGGGTACCGCCACCGAGGATGGTATAGAAGAGCCGGTTCTTGAAACGGGCACCTACATTCAGCTTGGTGGCATTACCACCGAAAAACATCAGTTGAACTTTTGTTTGGGGATTGGCATTGACTAATCCCAACTGGAAACCATCTAATTTTTCTTTGTAGTAGTTGAATAGACCTATTTGAAGCCCTTTGGCACGTATGGCCATATTGGCAGCGCCTATTTGTAATCCTCGGGCTGTACCACCCACCACATTGCCCAGGCCGGAAACCTGAACACCGGTCATATCTCCGGCGGTGATGTTGGTAAGGGCGGACATCTGCATGCCATTCAAGTCTTCACCGATTACACTTAGCAGGCCGGCCCCTGAAAATCCTTTGAAATTTCCACCGGAAATATTGGCGAGTCCGGCAAAGTGTATGCCGGAAGCACCTTCTCCGCTGATATTCAACAGGCCGCCTATGGAGGCGCCACGATTATAGTCCCCACTGATGTTTGCCAGACCGGAAATGATGACGCCTTGCGCATGGTTTCCGGTGATACCTACCAGTCCCGAAACGGATACTCCGATAAGGTTGTTGCCATTGATGTTGGTAATTCCTGCTATCTGCATGCCTCGCATGCTTCCCCCCACCATATTTGACAGACCTGCCATCTGTACACCGTTCACATCCCTGCCGGTTACACTGCCAAGAATATTCATGCCGAGGCCATTCAGACGGTTCATGGAGGAGAACACACCCAGATTGAAGCAGGTGCTTCCTATGGTATCAGTCCGCTGTGTGGAGATGTTTTTCCATAAGGAGATATTGATACCTACCGGGCCATGGTCTGTTCGTGGAGAGCGTTGTTTCCGGAAAGATTTTTCGGAGGATTTCTGAATCGTATCCGGCTGTACGCTGCCCGGATTATGTTCTTGGGCAAGAGCTGTCCCTGCAAGAAGCAGGGACACAAGGAGGAGGGAAAGGTTTCGTTTCATACTTTTTTTCTATATTTCGTCCGGCCAGGGAGCTGGTTGGCGGGTGGCACGCAACAGAGGGCGCTGCGCATCCACAGACCGGAGGTAATTACTTAATTTCCGTGACAACTCTTTGACAACTTCAGGCTTCTCTCGGGCCATATCATGTTTTTCACTGATGTCGGCGGGGATGTTGAAAAGTTCCCGTCTACCGTCACCGAAATAATACACCAGCTTCCACTCGCCCGAACGGATGGAGCAAGTGGCTCCGATGCCCGGGCCGGAAGGACCCCAGCTATTGGGATAATGCCAGTAGATATCACGGTCTTTCATTTTACCTTTTCCGGTGAGCAATGGCATGAAACTGATGCCGTCGCGTTGCTGTACGGTTGTATAGTTGTCTACGCCTGCCATCTCAAGGATGGTGGGGAAGAAGTCCTCTATCATCAGGTAATGGTCGCATTGGGTTTGGGGCGCTACGATGCCCGGCCAGCGGACAATCATCGGTTCACGTATGCCTCCTTCGTAGGCGGAACCTTTACCACTATTGAGCGGATAGTTCTGGACATGCAGTTGTCCGGCGCGGGTATGGGCCGCCAAACCGCCATTGTCGGACATGAAGATGAGGATAGTGTTTTCCGTCAGGTTGTTCTTGTCCAGATAGTCCATGATGTCTCCCAGACTTTTGTCCATACCCTCAATGAGAGTAGCATAGGCGGCTTCTACCGGAGGAAGGCCTTTGTCCAGGTACTTCTGGTAGAAACGCATGTCAGGTTGTATAGGGGTATGGATGGCATAGTGTGCCATGTATAGAAAGAATGGCTTGTCAGTCTGCTGTGCATCGTCCAGTGCCTTCATGGCCTCTATGGTAAGGGCTTCACTTAGGAAAGTGTCGGTTCCATGATATTTCTCCAGACCGGGTACGGCAGCCAGCGGGCTTTTACCGTCTGTTTTGTTGCCGAAATTCTCCTTGCCATAGTAGCTGGCAGGTGAACCGGCAGCATGTCCGGCTATGTTCACTTCAAACCCCATTTTCAACGGGTCGGCTCCGGGAGTGCCTTCAGCACCAAAGTGGGCTTTTCCGCAATGAATGGTGTGATAGCCATGGTCTTTGAGTACTTCGGCCAGGGAGGTGACTTGTGTGGTCCGTTCCACGCCAGGCTCTTGACAAATGCCGTTAACGTTCCATTCCGGATAAATCATGACCGAGTCGGGTTGTTCATGGGTAGTGTTCTTACGGAGGGTCCAACTGGTGACTCGATGCCTGGCAGCATTCATTCCCGTAAAAAGGCTGACACGCGTAGGTGAACTGATGCTGCATGCATAGGCCTGCGTAAACATTTTGCCTTGTGTAGCCATCCGTTCCATGTTGGGAGTATGGTACGTATCGTTGTACTTGGTACGCTGTGTCCAAAAGGGGAGGGACGTGTCTTGCCATCCCATGTCATCCACTAGGAACAGAATGATGTTTGGCTGCTCTTTTGGAGCAGGTACGGCATCCCCAGGCGGCATGCCATACGCTTCTCCCGCCATTCCGCATATCGGAAGCATGGCGGATAATAATAATTCGTTTCTCATTTAGATAATAATTTAGAAAGGGTTAGATAGGTTGTAGTTTAATTGTTTTTTACATTATCCTTTGGCCTCCTGATACAAGAAGCGTTTGATAGATTTCTTCGGCGTTTTTTCAAATTCTTCAGGATAGATTTTCATTTTGAATATCTGGCTGTATGCGGGCAGTTCTGCATTCAGTGCCACACGGTTTTCCTCCATGACGCGTTCGATGTCGTCATTGTTCAGCCCATGGGCAAAGGCATCATCGAAGTCGGGGTAAACCAGACCTACCAGTTTCTCATTCTGCTGCACGATGATGCTTTCGGCTACATACGGCATATTGTTCAGTTTGTCTTCTATCTCTTCCGGGTAGATATTCTGACCGCTCGGACCAAGGAGCATGTTCTTGCTGCGTCCCTTGATGCTTACGTTGCCTTCGGCATCCATCAGGGCAAGGTCTCCGGTGTGCAGCCAGCCGTCTTTGTCGAGTACCTGTACGGTGGCCTCGTCGTTCTTGTAGTAACCCAGCATGACATTGGGACCACGGCAGACAATCTCTCCCGGAATGTTTTCGGGATCGGATGATAGGATTTTCACCTCCATACGCGGTGCGGCTTTTCCGCAAGAACCGGGTTTGAAGCGGGTCCAATCCTCGTAACAGATGATGGGGCCGCATTCCGTCATTCCATAGCCTACCGTATAGGGGAAATCTATCATCTTTAAGAACTGCTCCACTTCCTGGTTGAAGGCAGCTCCTCCTACAATGACTTCTGCAAAGTTTCCGCCAAAGGCTTGAATCATTTGTTCGCGTACGGTTGCTTTTATCTTGTCGTTAATGATGGGTACTTTCAGCAACAGCTTCATGGCGGGAGTTTCCAGCTTGGGCAGTACGCTCTTCTTTATAATCTTTTCGATAATGAGCGGAACAGCCACAATCAGGTTAGGCTTCACTTCGGTGAAAGCTTGGAAAATGATTTTGGGGCTGGGCATGCGAGTGAGGAAGAATATGTGGCAACCTACGGCGAATTCATACAGAAACTCGAATGCAAGTCCGTACATATGTGCCATTGGCAGCATGGAGACAATCTTGTCACCGGCTTTCAGCGGCAATACTTCGAAAGCAAAAGTAGTGTTTGACCAAAGGCTGCGGTAGGGCAGCATCACTCCTTTGGAGTAACTGGTGGTGCCGGATGTATAGTTGATGACCGCCAGTTCGTCGGGCTGGTCCTTGTGATAACTGACATGTTCCTTGCGGAAGTTCTTGGGGTATTTCTTACCGAACATTTCGTTGAGATGTTCGCGGGCATAGTCCAACTTTTCGCTGCGGGAGACAAGAATGTAGAAGTCTGCCATCATCATGATGCCCTCCAGCAACGGCATAGCACTTTCGTTGAGGTTTTCCCAAACCTGGTCGCCTACGAAAAGCAGTTTGGCTTCGGAATGGTTCACGATGTTGTGTACATTGTCTGCCTTGAACTCGTGAAGGATGGGGACGATTACCGCACCGTAGGTCAATGTTGCGAGGAACGTTACGCCCCAGTGGGAACTGTTGCGGCCACAGACGGCAATCTTATCGCCTTTCTTGATGCCGCTTGCCTCGAAAATGATATGCAGCTTTTCTATTTTGCGGGCTACGTCCTTATATTGTAGGGTTGCTCCCTTGTAATCGGTCAGAGCGTCTAAATCCCAATTTTCCTTTATGCTATTCTCTATATAGGCGATAAAACTTTGTTCCATGATATTTAATTGCACATTTGGTTGAAAATTGTGCAAATATAAGGGTTTATATATAGAAAGCAAACTTTTATAAGGAAAATAGTTTTTATGGTGGCTATTTGTTAAAATTCGACAGTTATACCTAAAGTAGGCAGGATAGTGCCGCTTTCCTGCTTGAGGTATTTCATTTTATAGCGCTGTTCGGCAACAGGAGCAGACGGATTTTCGATGATGCCCGTACTCATTATCACATCCGGCTGCTTCAGTTTGTTGCCGGTGATATTCTGTATGTCCAGATAGATTCCTATCATGCAGTGATGGAAGTAGAAGGACTTGTCCACACGCAAGTCTAACTGGGCAAAGTTGGGAAGCCGCCCGGTATTATAGTACGCATAGTCGTAGTAGGGCTGTCCTTTGGCATCCCATGCTTCTACGAGTGATGATTTGTCTTCATCATAGGGAGTGTAGGGGCTGCCGCCTATATAGCTTAGCTTGCCTCCTATGCTCCAGCGCCGGGGCAGGTTGTATGTACCGCTCATGTTGAGTATGAAACGGTTGTCCCAGGCAGATGGAATGAAGTCTCCATTTGAACGGTTGCGGTATTCGCTGCGGTATAAGGTGAAGGAGGATACGAGATTGAACTTGCCGGATGCCTGCCAGCGGAACATGGTTTCCAGTCCGTAGGCCCTGCCGCTGGCTGTAGGGACGAGTGCTTCGTTGCCGGTGACACCGTAATCGTTTCCTTTGCATGCCAACGGAATGTTGTCTTGAAGGGAAAGTGGCATACGGCTGTAACGCTTGAAGAAACCTTCTGCAGAAACCATGAACCGGTCTTGCAGGTGCCAGTCCACACCGAGGCTGCTTTCAAAGACCTGCATGTACTTCAGGTTTTTGTTGAGATATTGCCCTTCATTGTCTTTATATCCCAAAGCGGTGTAGGGAGGCAATTGGTGGTAGAGGCCGGTACTTCCGCTCAGGGTCCATTGTTCCGAGAGTTTGTAGGATGCAGAGAGGCGTGGGGAGAACTGTTTCCATAGCTGCCGCATCTTTCGGTTGTAAGTGTTGCCATCCATACGGATACCGGCAGAAAGGGCCAGACGCTTGTCGGCGGTGGTATAGTTGGAAGAGAAGAAAGCCCCCCAGCCGAAGATGTTGAGTGAGGTTTCGTAGATGGAAAGCGTACTCGAATGACTGCCGTATAGTCTTTGCCTGCTGTGGTTTGTATAGATGGAGTTGTTCAGTTCTGCTCCTTCTTTTAGGGTCCATGCTCCCAAGCGCGTTTGGTTTTCGAAACGCAGGGTGGTCTTTTGTTCTGTGGAGCGTAGGCGCAGGGTCAGGTTGTCTTCGGAAGAGTCATCGTTGTTGCGGTATTTCAGATTGCGGTTGTTCAGGTAGTTATGGCTCAGTATAAGGGATTGTACGTGCCTTCCATTGTAGTGTCTGTAAGAGGCTCCGAAAGTGAATGTTTCCTGATGGATAGTGGGGAGATAGCTGAGCAGATATTCGGCATCTTCTCCTTTTTCATCGGTATTCAGTTTCATCTTGTCAATGCCTGCAAGACCAAGCAGGGTCAGCTCGCTGTGCTCGTTGAAACGGGTTTTTGTTTTGAATTGTCCGTCAATGAAATTGGGCAGGAAGGGCAGTCCCAAAGCCTTGAACAAAAGTTGCAGGTAGGACTGGCGTGCGGAGAACAGATAAGTGGTGCGCTGCCCCAGATGGCCTGCTCCGCTGAGCGAGACTTCCGATGCGCCGATGGTGGCTTTGAACGCCTGCTTGTCCGGATTTCCGTCCTTGAGGCGGAAGTCGAGGACGGAACTCAAGGCTCCGGAGCGGTTGGCGGGGAAGGCGCCCGTATAAAATGTAATCTCGCGTATCAGGTCGGCATTGACAATACTTACCGGTCCTCCGGATGCACCCTGAGTGGCAAAGTGGTTGATGTTGGGGATTTCGATGCCATCCATATAAAAGCGGTTTTCGGAAGGAGAACCGCCCCGAACAATCAAGTCGTTGCGATAGCCGATGGGAGAGAAAGAGACGCCGGGATAGGAGCGTACGATGCGCGAGACATCCCGGTTGGCTCCGGGACTTTTCTCTATTTCCTGCAAGCCGATGATACGCATGCTGACTGGGCTTTCGATACTTCGCCGGAAGGGGGAAGGCACCACCACTACTGTGTTCAGCAGATTGGCATCCTCTTCCATCTCTATCTCGATGAACGGGGTTGAGGCTGAAACAATATATTCGGGGGTGGAAACAGTCTGGTATCCTATGCAGGATGCCTCAAGGCTATAGATGCCCGGAGGTACCTGCTCTATCTTGAATGTGCCGAGTGAATCGGTGGACGCCCCTTTCCCGGGGATGCCGGCAACGAAAACGTTGGCGTAGGCCACGGGTTGTCTGGACTGTCTGTCGATGACTTTGCCGCGAACGGAATAGGTCACGGGAGCTATCATGGCATTCATGGTTGGGCTGATACCTGATAAAAGTATCAGCAATATAAACAATACAGTTTCCACATTGTACCGTATGGCATTCATGGCTAATCAGACGTCACTAATTACTTTCCCAAGTACCATCGGTACATGCGTTGCACACCTTCCTCGATATCAATCTTATGATGCCATCCCAATGCATGTAACTTACCGGGATCGGTCAGTTTGCGCATGGTGCCGTCGGGTTTGGAAGTGTCGAAGGTCAACCGGCCCTGATAGCCTACGGTGTTGACAATCAGCTCTGCCAACTGGCGGATAGTGATTTCCTTGCCCGTACCGATATTGATGTGACAGTTGCGGATTTCCTTGTCGCCCGGCTTGAAGGTATCTTTGAAGTCGACGTGTTCCATGACGAAGACGCTGGCATCTGCCATCTCCTCGCTCCAGAGGAATTCGCGCAAGGGGGTGCCGGTACCCCATAATCTCACTTCTTCTTCGCTGATGCCGTATTTCCGGAGGATATTCAGAATGTCCTCTTTGCTGCTGTCGCCGTTGATGCCTTCCACCGGACGCAGGTTCATGTCGTGGCGTACGGCATCCCAGTCGCCTTGTTTCAGGCAGTGGGCGAGGTGTATCTTGCGTATCATGGCAGGGAGCACGTGGCTGCGTTCCAGGTCGAAGTTGTCGTTGGGACCGTAAAGGTTGGTGGGCATCACGGCAATGTAGTTCGTACCGTATTGAAGATTGAAGCTTTCGCACATTTTCAGTCCGGCTATTTTGGCGATGGCATAGGGCTCGTTCGTGTATTCCAGCGGAGAAGTGAGGAGTGCGTCTTCTTTCATCGGCTGTTCGGCATCACGGGGATAGATGCAGGTGCTGCCCAGAAAGAGAAGTTTTTTCACTCCGTGGCGGAAGCTTTCGCCGATGACGTTCTGCTGTATCTGCAAGTTCTTGTAGATGAAGTCGGCACGGTAGATACTGTTGGCCATGATGCCACCCACAAAGGCGGCGGCAAGGAATACATATTCGGGCTGTTCCTCGTCGAAGAAGCGGCGTACGGCAACTCCGTCGAGCAGATCGAGTTCTGTGTGGGTCTTGCCGATGAGATTGGTGTATCCTTTCTCCTCAAGATTTTTCCAGATGGCAGAACCTACCAGTCCCCGGTGGCCTGCTACATATATTTTGGCATTTTTGTCTAACATTGTTGTCTGAAAGTTTAATAGTTCATTCAAAGCTCTTTGCTTCTTAAATACAGTTTCTTCACAAATTTCATGTCGTGCTCTGCCATGATGCGTACCAACTCTTCAAAACTGGTCTGCCTCGGATTCCATCCCAGCAGTGTTTTTGCTTTGGTGGGGTCGCCCAGCAATTGTTCCACTTCGGCAGGCCGGAAATATTTGGGGTCGACTTCCACGAGGACTTTTCCGGTCTGTGTGTCGATACCCTTCTCATCCACTCCCTGGCCTTCCCAGCACAGAGTGATGCCTACCTCTCGGAATGCCAGTGTCGCAAATTCGCGTACGGTATGCATTTCTCCGGTGGCAATGACGAAGTCTTCGGGGGTGTCGTGCTGCAGGATGAGCCACATGCACTCGATGTAGTCTTTGGCATATCCCCAGTCGCGCCGGGCATCCAGATTGCCCAGATACAGCTTGTCCTGGAAGCCTTGGGCGATGCGGGCAGCCGCCAGTGTGATTTTTCTTGTCACGAAGGTTTCACCTCGGCGTTCGCTCTCGTGGTTGAAGAGTATGCCGTTTACAGCAAACATGCCATAGCTTTCGCGGTAGTTCTTTGTAATCCAAAAGCCATACTGTTTGGCTACGCCATAGGGGCTGCGGGGATAGAACGGGGTCGTTTCGCTTTGCGGCACTTCCTGCACTTTTCCGAAGAGCTCGGAAGTGGAGGCCTGGTAGATGCGTGTCTTCTTTTCCATACCGAGAATGCGTACGGCTTCGAGCATGCGTAGGGTGCCTACGGCATCGGTTTCGGCGGTATATTCGGGCACGTCGAAGGATACTTTGACATGGCTTTGGGCGGCAAGGTTATATATTTCGTCCGGCTGCACACTCTGGATGATACGGATGAGAGAGCTGGAGTCTGTCATGTCTCCATAGTGCAGGTTAATGGTACGTTTCTGTTTCATGTCGCGTACCCACTCATCGAAGTAGAGGTGTTCGATGCGGCCGGTGTTGAAAGAGGAAGAGCGACGCAGGATACCGTGCACTTCATATCCTTTCTGCAGGAGGAATTCGGCAAGGAACGAGCCGTCCTGCCCGGTAATGCCGGAGATAAGGGCTTTCTTCATAATGTATGCTTCTTGTTATTATGTCTTTTCGGACTGCAATATTCGTTATTTTCCACGAGATGGCAAAATATAAACTATTTCTTTCCCATCACTTTGTCGATAATCAGTGCGATTGCCCCGTCGCCCGTCACATTGCAGGCAGTACCGAAGCTGTCCATCGCTATGTATAGTGCAATCATCAGCGCTTGTGCCGACTCGTCGAAGCCCAGCATGGATTGCAGGATGCCCAGTGATGCCATGATGGCGCCTCCCGGTACCCCGGGAGCGGCTACCATAGTGATGCCCAGCATGAAGATGAATCCTGCAAATAGAGGGAAATCATGGGGCATGCCTTGCATTATCATCAGTGCCAGGGCGCATGCCACAATCTTCAATGTGCTGCCCGACAGATGGATGGTGGCGCAAAGTGGGATGACGAATCCGGCAATATCGGCAGAGACGCCGTTCTTCCGACTTTGCTCCAATGTTACGGGGATAGTGGCGGCACTGGATTGAGTGCCTAGAGCCGTGAAGTAGGCAGGCATCATTCGTCCCAGTAGTTTGAGAGGGTTCTTGCGGACAAACAGTGCCGCAATGCTGTATTGGAATACCAGGAGAAAGATGTGAAGCAGGAAGATTACACCGATAATCTTAATAAAGACCATCAGGATGCCGAATACTTGTCCACTGTGCGTCATGTTGAGGAAAATGCCGAAAATATAGATGGGAAGCAGCGGCAATATCACTGCACTGATCATGCGGATGACAATCTCTTGAAAATCGCGTGCCGCATTTTTCAGTACCTCACTTTTCAGATGAGCCAGGCCCAGCCCCAGTGTGAAGGCAAGTACGAGTGCGGTCATAACATTCATCAATGGCGGGATACCCACGGAAAAATAGGGAAGAATACCTTGAGACTCACTGACTTCTTCTAACGGCACCCCGGTTTCTATGAGGGAAGGAAATACCGCCATACCGGTGAAGTAGGAGAGAAAGCCGGAGAATAAGGTAGCTCCGTAAGCAATGAGCGCTGTGACGACCAGCATCCGTCCGGCTCCTTTGCCGATGTCGGCAATGGCAATCGTGACCAGTCCCACAATGATGAGGGGGATGGAGAAGTTCAGGAATTCACTGAAAATGGCATTGAATGTTACGAACAGCCGTACCAGCGAAGCCGGTAGGAAATTTCCGAAAAGTATACCTAAGATAATGGCAATGATGATGCGTGGCAATAGTCCGATGTGGAAGTTCTTCATGAGCATTGGTTTTCTGTCTGGTTGAAAAATAGGCTTTCGCTGACAAAAGTACTATTTTATTTTCGTAATTCATACGAACAAATGCTGTTAGCATTTTGTTTCCATATAAAGACAAAATTTACATGAATATGAAGAATTTAAATAAAACAGACATTGGACTTATCGGTCTGGCAGTTATGGGCGAGAATTTGGCCCTCAATATGGCAGATAAGGGATGGAATGTTTCGGTATATAATCGTACGGTTCCGGGAGTGGAAGAAGGGGTGGTGGAACGTTTTGTGAACGGCCGCGCCAAAGGGAAAAAAATTGAAGGCTATACAGATATAGCCGAATTTGTAACTTCCATTGCCATACCCCGCAAAATAATGATGATGGTTCGTGCCGGCAGTGCGGTGGATGAACTGATGGAACAGCTGTTTCCCCATTTGTCCGAAGGGGATATCCTGATTGACGGTGGCAATTCCAATTATGAGGACACCAACCGGCGTGTGGCATTGGCCGAAAAGAAAGGCTTCCGTTTTGTGGGAGCTGGAGTTTCCGGTGGAGAGGAAGGAGCGCTGAACGGCGCGTCTATCATGCCCGGAGGATCTGAAAGTGCCTGGCCTGAGGTGAAGCCTATCCTGCAGAGTATTGCGGCAAAAGCATCTGACGGTACCCCGTGCTGCCAGTGGATTGGTCCTGCCGGTTCCGGTCATTTCGTCAAGATGATACATAACGGTATCGAATATGGAGATATGCAGCTTATTGCCGAAGCTTATTGGGTGATGAAGAATCTGCTTGGTCTGGACAATGGACAGATGGCGGAAATCTTTGCCGATTGGAATGAGGGCAAGTTGCGTAGCTATCTCATTGAAATTACCGCCAACATACTACGTCATAAGGACAAATCAGGAGGTTACCTGATAGATAAGATATTGGATACCGCCGGACAGAAAGGTACGGGCAAGTGGTCCGTTATCAATGCGATGGAGCTGGGCATGCCGTTGGGGCTGATTGCTACGGCTGTGTTCGAACGTAGTTTGTCGGCACAGAAGAGCTTGCGTGAAACGGCTTCCAAGCAATTTGTATGCCGACGCTCGCAGGCGGTGTACAACAAGTCGGAGATGGTGAAGGATATCTATTCCGCACTCTATGCTTCCAAATTAGTGTCATATGCTCAGGGATTCGCCGTGTTGCAGCGTGCATCCGACGCTTTTGCCTGGAACCTCGATTTGGCATCCATCGCACGCATGTGGCGGGGCGGCTGCATTATCCGTAGTATTTTCCTGAACGACATAGCTACGGCTTTCGAGGCAAAAGACAAGCCCAAACATCTGCTGTTGGCTCCTTATTTCAAAAATGAAATGCAGCTGTTGCTTTCCGGCTGGAAACATCTGGTGGCACAATCCATGAAAGAGGAACTTCCGGTGCCTGCATTCTCGTCCGCCTTGAATTATTTCTATTCGCTGGTGTCTGCCAAGTTGCCTGCCAATATGATTCAGGCGCAACGTGACTATTTTGGTGCGCATACCTTTGAAAGGACAGACGAGTTGCGTGGACAGTTTTTCCATGAAAATTGGACGGGACACGGAGGAGATACGAAATCGGGTACGTACAATGTGTGAGAAAGGGGGAGAAGATGATGAAGAAATTAGTGATTGTTATATTCGGCGCTTCGGGTGACTTGACGAAGCGCAAACTGATGCCGGCGCTCTATACTTTGTATAGTGGCGGGCGGTTGCCGGAAGGATTCTCCATTCTGGGGATAGGACGCACCGAGTATACGGATGCCCGTTACCAAGAATATATAATGAGTGAATTGAGTAAGTTCGTAGCTTCCAGAGAGCAGGTGGAAGATAAAATGAGGGATTTTTGCAGCCATCTGCATTACCAGACATTGGATCCCGCCGAGGTTGAAGGCTATCATCTGCTGGACGGACGTTTACAAGAGTTTACCGGTGAGCAGAAACCGGACAACCTGCTGTTCTATCTGGCTACTCCACCTTCCTTGTACGGTGTCATTCCCTTGCACTTGAAGGCGGCCGGTCTGAACCGTCCTGATACGCGTATCATCGTTGAAAAGCCGTTCGGTTACGATTTGGAGTCAGCCAGAAAGCTGAATAGCATTTATGCTTCCGTTTTCAAGGAGCATCAGATTTACCGCATCGACCATTTTCTGGGTAAGGAAACGGCGCAGAACATTCTCGCCTTCCGTTTTGCCAACGGAATCTTCGAACCGCTATGGAACCGTAATTATATAGACTATGTGGAGATTACAGCCGTAGAGAATCTGGGTATCGAAGGACGTGGCGGATTCTATGAAGGTGCCGGAGCCCTGCGCGATATGGTACAAAACCACCTCATACAGCTTGTGGCGCTCACAGCATTGGAACCGCCTGCCGTTTTCAATGCCGATAATTTCCGCAACGAGGTGGTGAAGGTCTATGAGTCATTGGCTCCCTTGACAGAGGAGGATTTGGAGGAACACATTGTCCGCGGACAATATACGGCTTCGGGCTCGAAAGCCGGGTATAGGGAAGAGAAGAACGTGGCACCTGATTCGCGTACCGAAACGTATATTGCCATGAAAATCGGTATTAACAACTGGCGGTGGAAGGGTGTTCCTTTCTATATCCGTACCGGCAAACAAATGCCGACAAAGGTGACTGAGATTGTTGTACATTTCCGTGAGACGCCCCATCAGATGTTCCGTTGCGAGGGTGGACATTGTCCCCGCGCGAATAAGCTGATTCTCCGCCTGCAACCCAATGAAGGTATTGTGCTGAAATTCGGCATGAAGACTCCCGGACCCGGATTTGACGTGAAGCAGGTGATGATGGACTTCAGTTATGACCAGTTGGGCGGGTTGCCTACCGGCGATGCCTATGCCCGTCTGATAGAGGACTGCATACAAGGTGACCCTACACTCTTTACCCGCAGCGACGCGGTAGAGGCTTCATGGCGCTTTTTCGATCCCGTGTTGCGTTATTGGAAAGAGCATACGGATGCTCCTTTATATGGGTATCCCGTAGGTACGTGGGGACCTTTGGAAAGTGAAGCGATGATGCACGAACATGGTGCTGAGTGGACTAATCCGTGTAAGAATTTGACTAATACAGATGAATATTGCGAGTTATGAAAAGTTATGTTTACCATTCGGCTACAGCTACGGCACATGCGTTGATTGAACATTTGATTGCGATGATGGAGCGTGAGCCGGAAAAGACCTTTTATTTTGCATTCAGTGGGGGAAGTACTCCTTCGCTGATGTTTGACATTTGGGCCAACGAGTACAAGGAGGTGACTCCTTGGATGCGGATGCGGATTTATTGGGTGGATGAACGGTGTGTGCCGGCAGAGGATTATGAGAGCAATTATGGTACCATGCGCCGTTTGCTGTTGGATGAAGTAGGCATGCCCGATGAATACGTTTATCCTATTTATGGAGTGAACCGCCCGGAGATTGAAGCAAAGAACTATTCGACGCTGGTTTGCCGCACGGTTCCGCTTTGGGGTGGCTTCCCGGCCTTCGATGTCGTTTTGCTCGGTGCTGGAGACGACGGGCATACCTCCTCTATCTTTCCGGGGCAGGAATATCTGCTTTCTTCCTTTCATCCTTATGAGGTGAGTGTCAATCCCTATAATGGGCAGAAACGCATAGCCATGACCGGCTGCCTTTTGTTTGCTGCGAAGAATCTTATTTTCTTTGTTACCGGCAAGAATAAGGCGGATGTGGTCCGCGATATTCTTGATTCCGGGGATACCGGTCCGGCAGCTTATGTGGCCCACCATGCCGAGCGTGTGGAATTGTTCCTCGATGCTCAGGCCAATGGCGGGAAAATGTCTACTTAGATGTACCGCTCTCCAGAATGCTTACGATGGAGAATAATGTAAAGCAGATGCCTCCCAAACCTGCCAGTACGCGTGCAGGGACAAAATAGGCATTGTGCAGGCTTGCCATCTCAAACAGAAAGGCGGAGAGAAACAGACAAGCCAGGGCCGTGAAGACCGGAATCAGCGGGATGCGGTTGGCCAGCTTGAAAGTGTTCCGCCAGATGGCGGCAAGTAGTATGACTTTGCTGGAAATGCTGTAGCATACCAGTCCCAGGCCTATCATAATATATCCTGTGGAGGAGAGTGCCGGATTGCTGTTGGCCAAGACCAGAAGTCCCCAGAGAATGCTGATGCTGCCCATTATCAAAACAAGGGCCGGCCATTGTTTCCGTTCAGACTTTGTATAGTTGTTGCGTATCTGGCGGACGATGGTTGCAACCAGCGCCACCAAGCTGGAACAGATACAAGCAAGTCCTGCCATGACATGGCCTGCTACATAATATGCATTGTGCTCGCTGCTTTTTGACAATAGCCAGAAGGCCCATATCCATGCCATTACTGCCATAAGGGTGGCAACTGCTATCAGGATATATCCCTGGGAGGAATTGAATGCATCGGCAGGTTGTAGCTGGTCGGTACGTTCCGAGTTGGCGGGAATGAGGGTGAAGCGGGTGGAGGCTGTGGCTGTGGTAGCTACACAAGCTGTGATGAAACCGACTCCGCAAATCACGTGTCCTGCCACGAAATTGCTTGCCGTGGCAGCTTCGTGCATATAATTCCAACCATAGATTACTGTGAGTACGGCTGCCAGGTAACCAATAACCGGAAGTGCGTATCTGGCTATCGGATTGTAGGTATGAATAATTTGTCTAATGATTGTTGCCGCTGTGGCGAACAAGGCAATGCAAATCATCCCTAAGGAAAATACTACCGGACCGGCCACAAATTTTGCCGAATCCAGTCCTTCGTGGAGCACAAAGGCTCCGTAGCCGAAACAGAAAAGGGCCATCAACAAGGGTATAGCCCTGAAAAGAATACTGATACCGTAATTCATAACTGTTGTTTTTAGAGTTTCCCCTTCAAACAGCGTTTCTGTGGCTTTGTTCCTCCTTTTAAGATTTATTTGTGATGAGAAGTGTTTCCCTGTCCGTATTTAGGGAGCCAGCCTCTCCTTTTTCCAGCTGCCATCCGCTTGTTGGGAATAGAGGAAACGGTCGTGTAGCCTGCTTTCCCGTCCTTGCCAGAATTCAAAACGGAAAGGGGTGACGGCAAAACCTCCCCAGTTGTCGGGACGTTTGATACTTTGCCCTATCCATGTTGCCGCTTCGCGGACGAACGCGCGCATTATCTCCATACGGCTGCCGATGACGTGACTTTGGGGTGAAATCCTCGCCCCGATTTTACTTTTGTAAGGCCTGCTTGCAAAATAGGCGTCAGAATCGGCAGGAGCGCATCTTTCAGCTTTTCCTTCAATGTGTATTTGCCTTTCCAGTTTGTGCCATACGAAAGATAAGGATATATACGGATTTGCAGTCAGTTGCCGGCCTTTTCTGCTTTCGTAGTTGGTGAAGAAGATGAACCGGCCATTTTCCACCCCTTTCAGCAACACTGTGCGTGTAGAGGGATGTCCGTCTGACGAGACTGTAGCTACCGTCATGGCGGTGGGCTCGTACTCATCACTATGGATAGCATCGTTCAGCCAATGGTCGAATTGCTCAAGGGGATTGTCGTTGAGGTTACCCGGTGTCAGCCTGCCTTTCTTATATTCTCTTCTGATGTCAAAGAGTTGTGATTTCATTATCGTGTGGTTTTATCAGGAGTGATATATTGTTTTTCTATGTAACAGTCTGAGAGGGCTGAATGTTTTTGTTTTTCTGCGGAAAGAAAAATATGGAAGAAGGAAATGGCTGTGTTGATACTTAAAAAAATGGGGGTGTGTCAAAATTCACCACAGATTACACGGATTAACACAGAATGAGCTTAATCTACTGATAATCAAAGATGCTTATCTGTGCAAATCTGTGTAATCTGTGGTGAATACCAGTTTCGACACACCCTCGGATATTGGAGATTACCTTATGAAGACAAGTGGAAAGTGGACACTGGCATGTCTGCTATTGTAATTTAAACATTACGGGAACTGTGAATTTACAACGGACCGGTTTGCCTCGTTGCTCACCGGGTTTCCATTTGGGCATGGTGGAAATCACACGGATAGCTTCTTTGTCCAGATAGGGATCTACGCCTCTTACTACTTTTACATCTACGATGCTGCCGTCTTTGTTGACAACGAATTGTACTATTACGCGCCCCTGGGTTCCGGTCTCTTGTGCAATAGTCGGGTATTTTATACTCTTACCCAGATATTGCATCAGACTCATGCCATTATAAGAAAACTCGGGATTCTTCTCTACAACTTCAAAAATCTCATCCTCTACCGGAATCTCTTCATCTACGGTTGGAGATATGGGTTTGATGATTACAGCTTCACCGATTTCTTCGGAAGAGGCAATGGCTGTTTCTTTCACATTGTCATTATCATCCACAATTGTCAATACCTCGGCAATTGCAGGAGCTTGAGGGGGTGGCGGAGCTACTAATTCGGGTTGCTCCGTGATAGGAATTTCAATTTCCTGCTCAAATACGTTCTCGGTAATAGCACCGCTCATGTCAATCCTAACATCACGCTTCGACCATTCAAATGCAACGAACATGAAGACCAGCACAATTACATAACCTACAAGTAGCCAACTTGACTTCTTGTTTTCCAGGCTTGCTTTGGATGTTTTCTTGATTTCCATAATTTACAAGATTATTACCGTATAATGGTTGTCGCGAAACTAACATTATACAGATGTGATTAGTAAAATCATAAAACATGCGTGCCCACTTGTTTCTGTATTAAAGATAAGAAAATGAATGTTATGTTGGTGTTTGATATGTAGTTATATATAGTTTTTTAAATTTGCTTTGATAATTTTTCTGCTTGTGGATTAAATAGTGTTGATATGTAAAAAGCACTTCCAACGTTCGCTTACGGAGGAAGTGCTTCACACAAAAACTAAACTAGACTTAACTAAACTATTCTATTGGGGGAGTTTCACAACTCCTATCTGTTCGGTGCAAAGATAAAAAAACATATTTTAATATGCAAAAGGATTCTATAATAAATCGACGTTTTTTCCGATTTTATCGACGGATTAGTCGATTTTTTTAGCTTCTTTGGTCTAAAAATTCTTGAAAAGCTTGTTTATAGCTGTCGCTTATCGGGATGTAGTTCTTTCCGAACACGATGCGACCACGGTCTATAATACGTATTTTATTCTTCTGAACAATGTAGGAACGGTGGACGCGCATGAAACGCGAGGCAGGCAGAAGTTCCTCCATTGCCTTCATGCTCATGAGAGACAGGATAGGCTTGGGAGAATCCTCCTCGTAGATTTTGAGATAGTCTTTCAGCCCCTCTATGTACAGAATTTTACTCAATTCGATTTGCACCAGCTTATACTCGCTTTTTACGAAGATGCTCTGAATCTCTTCCTTGGGCTGTTGCAGCAATTCAAACCATTGCACAGCCTTGTTGGCAGCCTGCAGAAAGTCGACGTAGGAGATGGGTTTCAGCAGGTAGTCCAGCGCATTGACTTTGTAGCCGTCTATGGCATACTGGTCGAAGGCGGTGGTAAAGACAATGCGGGTGCCGGAATCGACCATCTTCGAAAATTCCAGTCCGTTCAGTTCGGGCATCTGGATGTCGAGGAAAAGCAGGTCGATGTGCTTCTCGGGCAACTCCTTGATGGCTTGTAGAGGATGTAAATTAAACTGTGTCAGCAAGGAATAAAGTATTAAC
>NZ_QTNE01000050.1:0-1483 GCF_003603495.1 Bacteroides sp. AM41-16
AAGTTAATACTTTATTCCTTGCTGACACAGTTTAATTTACATCCTCGTAGTATCCAAATTTAAGCTCTCCCTCAATCTCCGTTTTTTCGTAAAAATAGAATTCATCTCGCAGTCAAAAGTAAACATCAACTCAGTGGTAGTGAAACCAACTTTAAGCAAAGCTATCAATATCAGGTTACCACTCGTTAATTTAAAATCTTTCTTTAACCGAGAAATCAAATTACCATATATCAAATCCATGTATTCAAGGAGCTGTTCTTTCTCTTGTTTGGTCATATTCTTCACAATCAGCTTTTCCTTCTTCAATTGATCCAAGAGATAAACACCATTTACACATACATTTTCACGTATTTTTTTATTCTCACTCTCCAACAGCAAAATCTTTTGATTCAATTTACCAACCTTCTCTCTATTTGTTTCCGCTGTTTCACCTGCTTTTTGTTTCAACACATCAAGTTCATAAACATATCGTTTAATCATGCACTCATTCTCCTTTATTACTTGCATATTTTTCCGGAACATCTCTTTGTATCTTTTTCTTAAAAGAAAATACAAAACAAGACATAATAGGATAATAAATAAAACGATTACCATCCCAAAATAAAACTGTATTTTCTTTTCGTGTTCAACTTGTTGCTTTTCTAAAAGAAGCTTTCCTTTTTCATATTTACGTTGCAAAGTCAAAATTTGAGATGCTTGTTTAGCATCCAGGTCAACGGACAACAACGAATCAGACTTCTCTTTGAAATAGAGAGCCATTGCATACTTTTTCTGCCTCTTTTCCAACAGATACAAATAGTGGTATGCCCCTGCCAGAGTACGAGGCCTTTCTGATTTCAAAGCTAAAGTAAAATATCTTTTTGCCTCATCCAACTTATTTTGATTTAAATAAATGTTCCCCAATGACATTGAACAGTGATGCATAGAATGCCTATCTTGTTCAGTCTCTACCGCAGTTTTCAACAAGATTATTGCATTTTCCAAATCTCCCTCATTTCTTTTTGCAATTCCTTTTACTTGTAACAAAGAAGGAGTTACTCGTTCAAAATCGATACATCCTTTCTTTTCTTCACACAAGGACAAAGCCCTATTGATGTAGTTATAAACACTGTCATATTGTTGTTCTACATAATAAATACGAGCAATATCCCGATAAGCATATATAACCCCTAAAGTATCGGCTGCCTTTTGAAAACAATATACCGAACTTTGATAATTATCAAGAGCATCTTTGTGTAGCTTTCTATCTGCATTCAAAATACCGATATACTCATATGCCAAGCCTTGTAGCTTATACTCTTCCGTTTTCTCCAATTTAGCCAAAGCATTCAAATAGGCTTGCATAGCCAGCGTATCATTCCCCTGCAAATCCATCACTTTGCCATAATAAAACAATGCCTTCCCCGCTTTCACGTTATCACCCCCATTCTTATAATACCTCAAATCCGCAACTAAGCTCTTCAGCGTCCTTCTTGCGTCTAAA
>NZ_QTNE01000051.1:0-1388 GCF_003603495.1 Bacteroides sp. AM41-16
GAGGATGTAAATTAAACTGTGTCAGCAAGGAATAAAGTATTAACTTTGCTAACACAGTTTTTTTTATGAAAGAAGAATTTGATTTCGAGAGTATCAAGAACAAGGCCATTGAACAGCTGAAAGCCGGCAAGCCTTTGTTGGGTAAGGACGGCGCCTTTGCCCCACTATTGGAAAGTATATTGAATGCAGCCCTGGAAGGAGAGATGGATGCACATTTGACAGAAGAAGAACGCCAGATGGGTAACCGTCGTAACGGAAAGATGCAAAAGCAGGTTCAGACTCCCTTGGGCGAAGTAACCGTTTCCACTCCCCGTGACCGTAATTCGAGTTTTGATCCCCAGTTTATCAAGAAGCGTGAGACTATTCTGGCAGAAGGTGTTGCTGACCGTATAATTGGCTTGTATGCAATGGGAAACAGCACAAGGGAAATCAGTGACTGGATGGAAGAAAATCTTGGGAATCGTGTTTCGGCCGACACAATCAGTTCCATCACAGACCGTGTACTTCCGGAGATAAAAGCATGGAAATCACGGATGCTTGATTCTGTTTATCCTATAGTCTGGATGGATGCCATTCATTACAAAGTAACGGATGAACGTGGCTGCGCGGTAACCCGTGCAATCTATAATGTACTGAGCATTGACAGGGAGGGACACAAGGAGTTACTTGGAATGTATATATCAAGGAATGAGGGAGCAAACTTCTGGCTCAGCGTGTTGACAGACCTTCAGAACCGTGGAGTTGAGGATATTCTCATTGCCTGTATAGACGGTCTGAAGGGGTTTCCTGAAGCCATTCAAAGCGTTTATCCTAATACAGCCGTACAGCTTTGTGTAGTACATCAGATACGTAACTCCATCAAGTATGTAGGATCCAAGAATCAGAAGGAGTTCTTAAGGGATTTGAAATGTGTCTATCAGGCAGTCAATAAGGAATCCGCAGAAAATGAGCTCCTCAAGCTGGATGAAAAATGGGGTGAACAGTATCCTGTCGTTATCAGATCCTGGCAGGACAACTGGGATAAGCTGTCCGAATACTTCCAGTATACTCCGGTCATCCGTAAGCTTATCTATACCACAAATACCGTTGAGGGGTATCACCGTCAGATCCGCAAGGTAACAAAAAACAAGGGCGTGTTCCCATCGGATACAGCCCTTGAGAAACTTGTTTATCTTGCATACCGCAATATACGTAAGAAATGGACCATGCCACTGGCCAATTGGGCTACCATCTCGCAACAACTGGCTATAAAGTTTGGAAACCGGTTTAAATTATTGTAATTTTACGCTCGTCGGGACGGGTGGTCCCGCCCCTTGGCGCGGGCCGTTCCCCGACCGATGAGTTTTCTAGAGATAAATAATGCGTGACACAGTTTATTTTACACTACC
>NZ_QTNE01000052.1:0-1382 GCF_003603495.1 Bacteroides sp. AM41-16
CAATACTCTGTTAATTCTTATGTAATCGATTGAAAATGAGAGAGTTAATTAACGTAATATAACTAATAAAATTTGGTTAAGTGGCTGATTATCAGTAACTTTATAGTTCTCTAAGCTCAAAGTTATATGACATCAGAACCACTCAACCAATATACGGAAATATGCAGAGATGCTATCAAAAGTTCATCTGCAAAGTTAAGCAAAACTTTCGAGAGTCTACTCTTGGAAATACTTTTATTGTACATGACGATACAAAGAAAGATAAATTTCACTCAAATGGAGCGTTACGGCACCCATTGTGAGCAGACCTACAGAACGAACTTCAACCGTGGTCGTGCTAAATGCATAGACTGGGTGAAGTTCAACCTTGCCCTATGCCGACGTTACTTGAATATGGATGGTCTATTGGCTATAGCCATCGATCCGAGCTACATCAGCAAGTCGGGTAAGAAGACTCCGCATATCGGTACTTTCTGGTCCGGTTGTGCAAGTTCCATGAAGCATGGGCTTGAAATCATGGGGCTTGCACTTGTCGATGTCCATGCCAACAGTTGCATGATGCTGCGCGCCCATCAGACTCCATCTACTGGAGAATTGAAAATGCGTAACATGACTCTCGTGCAACATTACATAGCGGTCATCAAGCGTTATAAGAAGGATTTGTTGAAGGTCACCGATATTGTTGTCGCTGACGCTTTCTTCTCTATCCGTCCGTTTGTGGACGGAATCAAAGAGTGCGGTTTCCATCTTGTCAGCCGCTTCAGGGATACTGCGAGCCTATATTATGTGTATACGGGACCTCGTTCCAATAAGCCTGGACGTCCCAAGACACTTGACGGAAAAATCAACTACAAGAAACTTGACCTCACACGTATGGCAGAGTTGCATATTGAAGGACTTGAAGGCACAGCCTACACACTCATAGCCTATTCAAAGGCATTGAAGCAGAAAGTGCGCCTTGTCATTTGGGTTATGCCGAACGGAAAACACAAGCTTTTCTTCTCAACAAAGACATCCATGTCGGGTGAGGAAGTGTTGCGCACATACCGCTCAAGATTCCAAATAGAGTTTTGTTTTCGCGATGCAAAGCAATATACTGGTCTTACGCATTGCCAAGCAAGACACAAGAACCAGTTGGACTTTTCCTATAATGCATCATTCGCATCACAGAATGTTGCGAAAGTGATGATGAAGGAAAATGAATTGCCGTATTCCATGGCTTCTTTCAAGGAGATTATGGCAAGCACATACATCGCTAAATTAATTTTCAACAAGTGTCGGAGAATACCGAACCGAAAGTTAATTAGTCATACTATCAAAGAACTCTTTGGCTGGCAACGTAAAGCTGCTTAGCCATTATCTCAAATTTTAACGAACTATTG
>NZ_QTNE01000053.1:0-1339 GCF_003603495.1 Bacteroides sp. AM41-16
AAAATACGGGATTCAGTATGGGTTCCGTATTTTTTATTTAATAGCTTTGCAAAATGAAGAAAATTATGAAAGAGAAGAATCATGTAGTGCCTGATGAGGTATTAAGTAAGGAGTTCCTTAGCCAGTTCAAGACAGAAGCTGATGTCAGCAAGTTTCTGAAGCAGTTACACGCGCAGGTATTGGAGAAAATGCTTGAAGGTGAGATGGATGCGCATCTGGGTTATGAGAAGAATTCGGTTTCCGGTCATAACAGCGGTAATTCCCGTAACGGCAGCTACCCCAAGAAAATCCAAACTGAACACGGTGAAGCGGTCATACCTATTCCCCGTGACCGTAACGGTGAATTCAATCCCATAGTTGTTCCCAAACACGAGAGTCGTGGGCTTTCCATAGAAAAACTTGTTATCTCCCTATATTCCAAAGGAATGAGCGTGTCCGACATTGAAGAGGAGATGCGTGAAATCTATGAAATAGAACTGTCCACATCAGCCATTTCCATCATTACGAACAAAGTCAACCAGGCTGCTCAGGAATGGCAGAACCGCCCTTTGGATCCTGTCTATCTCATCGTTTGGATGGACGGTATTGTATTCAAGGTTCGTGACAACGGAAAAATCATCAACAAGACTGTCTATCTCTGTGTCGGTCTGAAACAGAACGGCTTGAAAGAAGTCCTTGGCATGTGGGTGGGAAAATCAGAAAGTTCTTCATTCTGGATGGGTGTCCTGACAGATTTGAAGGCCCGCGGAGTACAGGACATACTGATTACCTGCACTGACAACCTGAACGGGTTTACCGACACCATACGTGCCGTATTTCCTCAGTCTTCCACGCAAATATGTGTTGTACATCAAATCAGGAACTCCTGTAAATATGTCGTTTACAAGGACAAGAAAGAGTTTACAGCCGATATGAAGAACATCTATAACGCGCCCAACAAGGAGGCTGCTGCCGTGGAACTGGATAATCTGGAAAAGAAATGGGGAGGGAAGTACCCTTATGCCATCCTCTCATGGAGGAATAACTGGGATGACCTGACTGTTTTCTTCCAGTTTCCATTGGAAATCAGGAAAATAATCTACACAACAAATCTCATTGAAAATCTGAATGGAAAAATCAGAAAGTACACTAAATCAAAGCTTTCATTCCCGTCGGATGATGCTGTGAAGAAAATGGTATACCTCGCTTTGATGGAGATTGAGAAGAAATGGACAATGCCGATTACTAACTGGGGATTGATTATGAACCAATTTATGCTTATTTTTGAAAACAGAATCCAGATATAAGAGAACTTATAACTGAATCCCGTTTCTATTTACACAAAATTATGGATACTGCC
>NZ_QTNE01000054.1:0-901 GCF_003603495.1 Bacteroides sp. AM41-16
TATCGGTTATAAAAAGAAAAAGCGTCTAGCTAAATCAGGAAAAGACACAGACTCATTGGGAGTTATCCTTTTCTATCCTAAATGCTAATCTTTCCACTGCCGTATTCTTTTCTTTCCACAGCTGTGGAAAGAAAAGAATACGGCAGTGGAAAGAAAGTAAAATCCTTGTGGCAAGAAAAATAATTAGTACCTTTACTGCCAGCTTCTGCCGATTTCGAGAACATTTCTTCCCCAAGTTTGCTGCAAGTTTCCCTCAATTCTCTATAAACCATTAATTTAAATTATTTTATGAGTGCTTATTATGACCTTTATGAAACGCCTGTCCCCGAAGGCGAGGAACCGAAGTCGCTGCATGCCCGTGTCTGTTCCAAGGGAACCATTTCTGGTAAAGAGTTCATGGAACGGGTTTTTCGTGAAGAACATATGCCCCACGCCATGGTTGTGGGTATTGTGCAAGCCATCACCACTACGCTTGGAGACTGGCTGGCAAAGGGCTATACGGTGGAGATAGAGGGACTTGGCTTCTTCAGCACCACGCTGAAGTGTACCCATCCGGTGATGAATAAGAAAGAAGTACGTGCGGAGTCGGTCAAGATGTCCACGGTGAAATTCCGTCCCGGCATCGAATTCAAACGTTATGTGGCAGGTAAGATGGAGTTGGAACGTGCGGATAAACGCTTTTTCCCGGATAAACCGAAAGCAATGGGCGACATGGTTGCCCGTGAAAAAAGCATGATGGACTTTCTGGAAGCTAATGTCTGTATTACTCGTGCAGAATATTCCCGCCTTGTCCATGTCACCGCCCGCCGGGCTTCGAGGGATTTGCAGACATTTATCGATTCCGGCGTGATTCGCAAGCGTGGTGCCGGCCGTTCAGTGGTCTATGTCAAGGGGTGAACTT
>NZ_QTNE01000055.1:0-844 GCF_003603495.1 Bacteroides sp. AM41-16
ATAACTGAATCCCGTTTCTATTTACACAAAATTATGGATACTGCCCATGCCTTTGCCTAAAAAAACACGAACTTAGCATAGCCAATACTACACTTTCATATCGTTAGTCATATACTTCTCCTTTAAAGTCTGTTCATTCACTATTCAGTTTCAGTTTGCTCGCTGCAAACTTACTGCATACGTTTTGCAGTACCACTGCATATTGTTTGCAGTATCACTGCATATTGCTTGCAGCCGCGCTGCATATTAGTTTGCAGTACCACTGCAACAGTTTTGCAGTATCGCTGCAATAGGTTTGCAAAATTTTGCAGTAAGAAATTGCTGAGAATCAATTAAGTATAGTATAGTGTAAATAGAAGATTGACATTGGTGTGTTATCAATATTTAAGACTGATTGGAGGTGTGGAAGCAAATTTTGCTTCCACACTTTTGCATTGCTTCCACAGCGTCTGTAATGCCGATGAATAGAGGGATACAAGGAGCGGGTGGAAGTGTGGAAGCAAAAATGATGAAAACTGTTATGAAGAAACAACAGTTGTCTTGATTGTTTAGCTAATCACAAAGTTTTGAGTTTACTGTTTTTTGAAGCTATTGAAATATTCTTTTACATAGACTTTAGTACTTTCGCTAATAAAATGACAATGTAGAGTAAATGCTTCATTGAAAGCAGCTAGGATGATAGATGTTGACAAAAGATATTCTTCATATAAGAGGAAGAATCATTTAAAATCTTTAAGCAACGTATTAACCTTATGATATACATATGATAACCAAGTCATTAATCCAACAAATAGTATCACCAATACTCTGTTAATTCTTATGTAATCGATTGAAAATGAGAGAG
>NZ_QTNE01000056.1:0-788 GCF_003603495.1 Bacteroides sp. AM41-16
CCCCGAGATTACAAATCACGTGCTCTGGCCAACTGAGCTAAAGAGGCGGGTGGGTAAGCTTGCTATATCGCGCCGCTACAACCAACTACCTTTGCTGCGATCAAGCCCTGGAGGATTCGAAGGGAGCTGGCCGTATAGGACTTACCCGTTTTTGTTTTGCGGTTGCAAAGGTAGACATTATTTTGAAATCTGCAATAGCTTGTGGCGATTTTTTTATTTGTTTTTTTAGATTCTCTGTTCTATTCCTCTTCATGGCCTTCTTATATAGACACTTTGGAGGGGAGGTACGGATTCTTTCCGGCATTACGATGGACAAATATTCCTTTTACTAGAAAGTATTCGTCCGACATATGTAACCTTATCGTCCGACGGCTGTTGAATTATCGTCCGACAGCTGTCGGACGATAATTCAACAGCCGTCGGACGATAAGGTTACATATGTCGGACGAATACTTTCTAGTAAAAGGAATATTTGTCCATCGTAATGCCGGAAAGAATCCGTACCTCCCCTCCAAAGTGTCTATATAAGAAGGCCATGAAGAGGAATAGAACAGAGAATCTAAAAAAACAAATAAAAAAATCGCCACAAGCTATTGCAGATTTCAAAATAATGTCTACCTTTGCAACCGCAAAACAAAAACGGGTAAGTCCTATACGGCCAGCTCCCTTCGAATCCTCCAGGGCTTGATCGCAGCAAAGGTAGTTGGTTGTAGCGGCGCGATATAGCAAGCTTACCCACCCGCCTCTTTAGCTCAGTTGGCCAGAGCACGTGATTTGTAATCTCGGGG
>NZ_QTNE01000057.1:0-553 GCF_003603495.1 Bacteroides sp. AM41-16
TTATAAACGGACGTTGCGGCTGGTGCGGAACCGACGAGCTGTATGTGAAATACCACGATGAAGAGTGGGGAAAAACGGTAACAGACGACAAGACACTATTCGAGTTTCTTGTATTGGAAAGTGCCCAGGCGGGACTGAGCTGGATAACCATCCTCAAAAAGCGGGAAGGCTACCGCAAAGCCTTTTGCAATTTCGATGCCACGCAAGTGGCGCAAATGACCGACGAAGACGTGGAACGGCTGATGCACTTTGACGGCATCGTGAAAAACCGTCTGAAAATCAAGTCGACCATCACCAATGCAAAGCAGTTTCTTGTCATACAGAAAGAATTCGGCAGCTTTTACAACTATACGCTATCCTTCTTCCCCGACCGGAACCCCATTATCAATCATTTTCAGTCATTGAGTGAGATTCCGGTATCATCTCCCGAATCAGATGCCATGAGCAAAGACATGAAAAAACGGGGATTCAAGTTCTTCGGCTCTACCATTTGCTATGCCCATCTGCAAGCTTCGGGGTTTATCAACGACCATCTGACGGATTGCATTTGCCG
>NZ_QTNE01000006.1:0-210389 GCF_003603495.1 Bacteroides sp. AM41-16
TCAGGTACTTAAAAAAAATATTTTATAATAGTGTTGCGGAATTAAGGTAATAATCTACCGCCAACTTTATCAACGAATCCGACTGCATGCTATCCAGATAGTTCTTATCACGGGCTTGTGTCAACAGCAGCACATAGTCTGCCCGCTGCTTTCCACGAAGCTTCTCCGGATGAGGAATTTGCTCCAACAGCAGCAATGCACTGTCAGAATATACATCCATATACCTCTCTACCTTATCAAAAGCATTGAATACGTTCTTCTCTACGCAAGAACCTAACAGTACGCAAACGGACAAAAGTCCAAGATATAGCAGTTTTTTCATATGAACATGTTCTTTACCAGATTATCATTACGTATAACTCCTATGCCCACAGAATCCTTTTGGAGATAAATATTCACACCAGCCAACGGCAATCCTTTTTCCCCATCAGTCACAATGCCATTTGTCTACGCATTAGAAACAACTGCACAGCAGAATGTTATGAACAGTACTATACATCGCTTCATAATCCATGTATATATAATTAAACTTTGGATGAGAATAAGCTTTTTTACGGCCTCTCCCTTCAAAGATACAAAAAACCGCTTCAACAATGTACAAAAACAAGATAAATGTGGCAAACAAAACAAATAGCTCAGAGCTTGTTTCCCCTTACATAGGCTTCCTTTCCATTTTCTGTACGGAGTTATCAGCGCCTATCGGCCGTGATGCGCTCTGCCAACGGCCGTCAACCACTCGACTAACGACCGTCAACAAGGTGCTTCATAACCGTTGAACACCTATTATACTCATAGTTTCCCCATACTGTGCACCTATCTTATTCCTATTATGAGCCCAGCTGCAGTCTATCGGTAAACGGTCTTTTACGAAGTTAATACCGTGTTTACACGAAACGCTTATCGTGTAAACAAGATATTTGCAAAATGCTGCACATTCTATTAATACACTAACAAACAAGATATTAACTTACCTTCCGGCGTATTTCCGCTGTGGAAGCAAAAGTTGCTTCCACCTTTTTGAGTTGCTTCCACAGCACTTGTAATGCCGATGAATAAAGGGATGCAGGAAGTAGGTGGAAGTGTGGAAGCAGAAATGATAAAACTAAGCAGAGATAATTTTCCCTTAAAAGCAATAAAACTCCAGAATCTGCTGGAGCAAAGCATCCTGCTTTCCCGGACCTTTTTCCAACTCCACACTTTTCAGGTTATAGAGTTGTGCCAGCAAAGCTGACGACTGCTTCTCGCAAAGACGGGAATCATGTACCTGCTCCATCCAGCAGACGGTCTCTCCCCAAACATCTACCGAAAGATGTGACAAGACTTCTGTCGGGGCTCCCCCCTTCTCCACCTTACGGAAGATTTCGACCAAAGCACACAACAAGCTGGACATTATCTGTTTACAACGGGAATGGGAACGGGATTCCCGGTTTCTGAAACGTAGCAGGAAATAGTACCCCAGCCATAAATAAACGGTGGTGACTTCTGCATGGATTTTCTCTATCCTCTTCCAATGCGCAACCAAAGCAGCATCAATTTCTTCCAGAATCGCATCCGTATCATCTTCTATGTAGTATTTCTGCGCAAGACACTCTATCACGCACCCCCATTTCGCCATATCCACACACTCTTGCGTACGCCCCATCCATACATGGGCTTCCTCCAATATCCGGAATGCCTTTTCTCCACATTCCGGAGCATCATAAAACCGATACTGACGAAACAACAGAAGAGACTGACATAATAACTCATCCAAAGAGTACTCCGCACTTTCCATATTTAAAATTCAAGTATCCATTCAGGTAACAAAATCGAGCAAAAGTAATCATTTCCTAAGAAAATCACGCTGTTTCAGCACAAAAACCGGCAGGAAAAAGAAGATACCGATGACGGACATCACCAGTCCGCCAATGGTACCCGCCGCCAATGGAAACCAGAAAGCTTCCTTGTCCTCACCTATCATGAAAGGGATAAATCCCAGAATGGTAGAAACTACCGTGAGGAAAATAGGAACGACCTTCGCATTCCACGCCTTGACGTAGGCACGAAGAGCGGAAAGACGGGGGAAACGACGTCGGATGCTGTTGTACTCGTTCAGGATATAGATGCTGGCATTCACCGTGATGCCGCACAGCAGGACGAACGAGGCAAAACCGCCCTGGTCGAAGTTCAGCCGGAACCAATAGAAAGTAAGAAATACCCCGATATAAGAAACCGGAATCACAAAGATGATGGCAAGCGGCTGCTTCAGGGAGTTGAACAGAACGCTGGTCGTAAAGAAGATGATGGCTATCACCACCAGCAGAAGCAGGTATTGGCGGTTGTCCTTCTCGCCCCATGACCAACTGTTGCTGTCCGACTCGGCTGTATAACCCATCGGCAACAGTTTGTTGAACTCCTCCAGGTCACGTTTCTGTATCTTGTTGCCCATCTCATTGGAGCCGATATATTCGTATTGCAGGCAGAGGCGGTACTGCTGGTTTTCTTTGGCAATCTCCTGCGGCATCTGTCCCTTTTCCACAGTAGCCAGTTCGGAAAGTTTGTAATGCTTGCCGTTTCCTACTCCATAGGGAAAGAACTGCATTGCCCAGATGTCATATTCGGCAGACTGGCGGGAAGAGAGCTTGATTTTCTCCATCCCCTGCTCGGCCGCTACCGAACCAATCTCCAGATTCTTGCCAAAGATGGGGCGCACCGCAGAGAAAAGCACTTGCGCGTCGATGCCCTCTTGCGCCATGCGCTCCTTGTTCAGGTTGAAGTAGAATTCCTGATAGTCATCCTTCCACCAGGAGAACTCCGAATTGATGAGCACTTCCTTGATACGCCGGTGCGTCAGCAGCTTGGCCTTCAGCTTCTCCGCCCACTCATAGAGTTCGTCGTAGTTGTAGCCGTACATCCTGATGCGGTAGGAGCCGGCACTCTCGCGGACGTCATTACTGAACCCCTGGTCCTGCAATCCGTAGATGCCCCAGCTGCCGCCTCCCAGTTCCAGTGCCTTGCTTATCATATTGGCTTTCAGTGTATAGGGAAAACCGCTGTTCCGGGCTTCCTTCTTGAAATAAATCTGCATACTGGCACGCCGGGGGCTGTAGATGGAAGTATGAAACTGCCTGATTTCCTTGAACCGGCTGAGGTAGGTCTCCATACGTTTCATCAAAGTGTTCATCTGCTCGAGGGTGCTGCCATTGGGAAGGTTGGCGTTGGCATAGAGCACCACCTCCTCATTACGGGTGAAGTAACTGCCTTCGTACACCTTCTGTATGAAAAGCCGCAAGCTGCCGCCCAGCGCCTTGTCCACAATGGGTTTCACCGACTCCTTATAGGTATCCGAACCGAATACCTTATTGTAAGCAGCTTCCCATTTTCCCCCTCCTTCCAGTTTGTCGGGCAACAGAAAAACGGGCAGACCGAAACCCAACAGTAACAGCAGGCATACAGCCCAGCGCCAACGGCACAGAAAACGGATGAGAGCAGAATAGCAGCAGGAGAAATAAACGGGGAAACGTCTGAAAATCCGTCCCAACCTTGTTTTGAATGTTTGCGTCAGCCCCGGCAAGACAAGACGCCTCTTCTTCCCCGTAATCCGCCTCACCAGTCCTATCTTCTCAATCATCGACGGAACAAAGAACAACGCCACCATCAAGGAAACAGCCAGATTGATGATCACTACCGCTGCAAAGTCCTGCAGGTTGAGCCGTATCTTCTCGTCAAGGAAGAAAATGATAACAAGCGCACCCATCGTAGTGAGGGTTGCCGCCAACACCGACAGGAAGGCCTTGAGATTACGCCGATGCAGAATGTGGTCGGTCATGACAATGGTGCTGTCTATCACCAGATTCAGCGAGACAGTGATACCCGCCAGCGAATAAAGCTGCATCTCAAGTCCGAAGAGGTAGTAGAAGATAAGTGCCACCGCTATATTTACAGCCAGGCTGGTAACTATCAGAAAAAGATATTTCAACTTACGAGTAATGAGCCATACAAATACAAGCAGGATGAGTACCGTCAAACCGGTACGGAAGTAAATCTTGTCCAGTTCTTCCCGTATGTACTCGGTCGCATCATAGCTGGTATGCACTTCATATCCGACAGGAAGTACCTGCCGAACAGCTTCCATCTCGTCCATCACGGCACGGTTCAGTTGCAACTGGTTGGCAGTTTCTTCCGCAGTAATGGATAGATAGACGGAATTCAGCCCATTGATGCGGTAATAGCTTTGCGGCTCCTCCTCCATACGGACAGCCGACACCAGTTCGTCCAAGCGGAGCAGTTTCCCGTCGGTAGCCGTCACGGTGATGGCAGCAGGATTAAAACCAAGGGAGTTGCTCTCCGGCACCAGTGCCAGGCGTATCCATTCCCGGCTACCGTTACCTGTATCCACATTGTGCGTACCCAGAAATTCCTTCCGGTAATGCCGCTGTACTGCCTCGCTGATGTCCGATAGGGTCACACCCAGCAAGCGCAACTGTTCACTGTCATATTCCAGTCTCCACTCCATGGGCGTGGCACCGCTGAGTTCCACCTTATAGATACCCGGAATATTTGCCAGCCGCGGCTTGATATGCTCCTCGGCATACTGCTGAATCAATATCGGAGTGGAAGGGGCATTCAGTGTGAAGGACATGAAAGGGCGTGAGGCGTTCTCGTCGGGCACTTTCATGTGAATGGTGGGATAGCTGACACCTTCGGGCAATTGGGGCCACGTCTGCCGGATGATGGTGGAAGCTTCGAAGCGGACTGCCTCGACATCGGCATGCTTGTCCAGCTCCACAGTAATGTTGCCGTAGCCGTTGCCCGAAGTGGAGTTCAGCCGCTTCACTCCGCGGATACGCGCCAGCATGGATTCCAGCTTGCTGGTCACTTCCATCTCCACCACCCGCGACGAAGTGCCAGGCATGCTGAAACCCACCGTGAAGCCGGGCAGGCTGCGTGACGGATTCAGCTTGACGGGGAGCAGCGGTATCAACGCCACCCCTACCAAAGCAAGGCAGACAAACGCCACTATGACGGTGAAGGAAGAAACTCGTTTCATCAGTTATTATAATCAAATTTTTCCGACAGCGAAAATCCGCTGGCAAAGTCGTGCAACGTCAGTTTCCGTATCTTGTAATAATTCAGCCAGTAGTCCTGCAAGGCGGAGATGTAATTGCGTTGCGCTTCCTGCTGGCGGTTCAGCGAGAGGGTCAGGCTGTTGATGTCTGCCTTGCCGATAATGAAGCGCTGGCGGGTTTCGTTATACGCCAGGATGGCAAGGTCGAGGGCCTCTTCGGCACTGGCGACGAGGGCTTGCTGGACGTTGAAGTCGCTGACGGTCATGATAACCTCCTCCTCAATGCTGATTTCACTTTGCCTGGCAGAAGTCTTCACCACGTTCAGATTGTTCCTCGCCATGTTGTATTTGCCTTTCCTCACGCCCCAGTCCACCAGTGGAATGGAGACACTGACCGACACCATCTCCTGCTGCATGGGATGCCTGTATGCTTCACCGAATTTCTCCGCCACCTGGTTGAAGCCGACGCTGGCGTTGATGCTGGCGTTGAAGCGCGATTCCTTCTTCGTCTTGTCTACTGTCTGCTCGGCTTCCAGCACTTCCTGACGAAGCCCCAGAAATTCCGGATTGTTGGCTTGAGCGGCCAGCAAAGCCTCATCAACCGGTATGGTCAGCGCCCTCGGACGTCCCGGAAGCGACACCCTGATATCCGTGTTCTTCTCCATATTCAGGAAAGATGCCAACGAAAACATGGCGCGCTTCAAGGCACTGGCGGCATTCTGCAAAGTATTGCGGGCGTTCACCACGTCGAGTTTCAGCGTCAGCAGGTCGGCACGGCTGATGGCGGCTATCTTCAGGCGCTGCATACCGATGCGGTAGAGGGTATCGGTGGAGACGGCATTGTCCTTGGCCAAGTCATATTCCGCCTGTGCCATGGCAAGCGCAAAGAAATAGGTAGTGGCCTGCTCGGATACTCGCTCTGCATTGTAAATATACTCCTTCTTCACCTTTTCGTACTTCAGCGGCTCAATCCTGCGTTCCCAACGGAAAGGATTGTAACCGACCAGACTCTGCGAGTAGCCCAAACGAACCGGAACACTGGTGAACTGGGTATACTTGTTTCCACCGAAGCTCCGCATATAGCCCAGCTCCGTATCCAGATAGAACGTACCGCCCGTCAAGTCGAAATTCTGTCTGACGGCAAGATTGCCGTATGCATAGAAGGATTGCTGGCTGCGATAGATGTCAAGGTCCTGTTCGGAGTCGTAACGCTTGGTGATATCGCGGTTGTACTGTGCCGGAGTCATGTTCAGCGTCAGGCTGGGAAGGCGGTTTGCCTTATAGGTGCGGTATTCCCAATAACCGGCCAGATACATGTTCTTGGTGCGGAAGGCTTCCAGCGAACTGTCATTCGCCAGGGCAATGGTCTGCTGCAAATCGAGCGTTATCCGCTGCTGGGCAAAAGCGGAAAGGGCTCCCAGACTGAACAAAAGTATAAGACTTAATTTCTTCATGCTCTTTCTTTTCTATAAATAAACCAATATATCAACGGGATGATGAACAGACTGACCAGTGTCCCCACGAACATCGCCCCAATCATTGCTATGGAAAGCGGCTTCTGCAGCTCCGAGCCCATGTCGAACGAGAACAGCAGCGGAACCATAGCGAAAATGGTGGTGAGCGATGTCATGATGATGGGCCGGAGCCTTCTGCGCCCCGCCTCGTGGATGGCCTCGAGCAACGGCATACCAGCCCTCCGTAATTCATTAATGGCATCCAGCTTCAAGATGGAGTCGTTGATGATGATACCGCACGTCACAATCAGTCCGATGGCAGACATCAGGTTCAGGGTATGCCCGCATATCCACAACAGAAGCAGGGCAAACGCCACATCTATCGGAATTTCCAGCAGCACGATGAGCGGCTGCACGAAGCTTTCGAACTGGGCGGCAAGAATGAAATACATCAGCAGGATAGAGATGAAAAGAATCACCACCAACTCGTCCAGCATCTGGCGGTTGGAGAAGAAACTGCCGGAGAAGGCCGTATCCCAGTCACCCGTGGCATCTGCCTCCCGCTTCACCTTTTCCATCAACTCCGGAGCATCGTCCACTTCATAGAAACGGAACGGTATATATTCACCGTTGCGTCCTGCCGTAATCGTTTTCAAATCCTCGGCCGGACGCACCTTTACCAGCTCCCGAAGCGGAATATACTCCACTTCGCCCTTACTGTCCGGACGGGTCTGTATCAATGTCTGCAGCAGCACCTCGTTCACTGTCCGCTCCTCGCCCACAATGCTGATAGGCAGGTATTGCTGGTAGGAATGGAGCATAGCTACGCTGTTCTCCTTGAATGCCGTCCGCAGCGTACGGTAAAGCTCGTCATACGAAACGTCATAGAGCAACAGCTTTTCCTGCAGGATGCTTATGTCAAGCTGGTTCTCGAAAGCGATACCTACGGGCGCTGTCCCCGTAAGCTCCGCAAACTGTTGTTCCAGTCCGCGCAATTCTTCCGCCGCCGGCGCCTTCTCCTTATTGCGGGCATAAAGTTCCGCCACCACATCGGCCTCCCCGGTCACGAAAAGCTTCTCGAACACGGTTTCGGGTGGAGAAAAGGAGACTGTCGCCAACGGATATTCCCGTGTCAGCCACTCGCCCGCCTGCTTCTGCAAGGGAGCAATCCCGTCAGGCGAGGAAGTCTTGAAATACAATTCTGCCTCCGAAGAAGAGAGAGCCTGCTCACGGTTCAGCAGATAGTCCTGCTGGCCTATGGCAGCCGTCTGTTCCACAGTCTCGTCCAGCAACTGTCCGAACAGCACATTCACACGATGCCGGTTCTCGTCCACATGTATGTTTTCGTTCCATTCCACGTGGACTATCAGTTCATTCTGGTCTATCTGCGGCATACGCTCCTTGCCGACGGAATAGAACAGAAAGACACAAAGAGGTATAGAAACCACACAGAATACGCTACTTACCGTCTTGTGGGAAAATACCCAGTCGATGCCCGCATCATAAAAACGGTCCAGCGTATGTTCCTTCAACGGATTGTTGATGCGGATGCGGGAGAACCACGACCTGCCGCGCAACCCTGTCCGGTAGACCAGCATATAGAGGACCGGCAGCAGCATGATACCCGTGAAGTAGGAAACCAGCAACCCTACCGTAACAGAGAATGCCTGGTCATAGAACAACGCCCCTGCAATGCCGCTCATAAATATCAGCGGCACAAATACGGCAATAGTGGTCAGCGACGAACTCAGCATGGGCGTAATCACCTCACTCGTTCCCGTCACGCAAGCCCGCCGCAACGAATAGCCCCGTTCGCGATACTGCGAAATGTTCTCCGTCACAATGATGCTGCTGTCAATCATCATACCCAACGCCAGGATTAATCCCGACAAAGAAATGATATTGAGTGACATCTTGAACAAGTAGAAGAACAGGAAGCAGATGACAATAGATACCACCATACTCAACCCGATGATGAACGGTGATTTGATGTCACCCAAGAAGAGTACCGCCACAATGCAGATGAACAGGAAACCCAACGACAAATTTTGCTGAAGATTGGAGATGGTATAGTCCAGCAACTCCGTCTGGTTACGGCTGATGCTAAAATCAATGTCGGGATATACTTTCTTGAAGTAGTCCATCGTGCTGTTGATGGCAAGCTTCATGTCTTCCATATTCTCGTCCGCCTGCTTGATGACGGCAAGGGTAACGGCACGCTTGCCATTGCTCATGGAGACACCTTTCTCCTTGGCAGGAACAATCTCTACCCGGCAGAAGTCTCCCAAGCGGATGATACGTCCTTCCTTTCGCAGCAGGATGCCCTTCACGTCCTCCTCTGTCCGCAGCAGGGTGGAGAACTTAATGTTGTATTCGTAGTAGCCGTCGCGCACGGTCATGCTGCCCGGCTCCACGTTGTTTTGCGCCAGCACGTTTTCTATGTCTTCAATGGAGAACCCCAACACAGCAAGCTTATCCGGGTCGGGCACAATCTGTAACTGGCGTTCGACCAAACCCGTGACATCCACCATTGCCACTTCCGCCAACTGCTCGATGCGACGCTTTATGACATTTTCGGCAAACTCGCACAAATCAAGAAACGCGCGTTCGTCCACCTTGCCGTATGCACTGTCGCTTTTTAGGGTCAGATTGAGGTAGAAGACAGGAATGTCCGTCGCACTTGCCTTTATCACCTTCGGGCGTTCGGCATCCTTGGGCAGATAGTTCATGGCGGCGTCAATCTTCTCGTTCACTTCTATGAAGGCAAGGTCGGTATTCGTACCGAAGTCGAAGCCCAGGCGGATGATGCCTGCACCATCGCGCGTCTCGCTGTCCATGTCCTTCAGTTTCGCCACCTGGATGAGCTGCTGCCGCAGAGGTTTCACCACCGTATTCTCTAATTCACGCGCCGAGGTATTCTGCGCCGACACCTGCACTGTAATTTCCGGGATGGCAATATCGGGCAGCAAGGATACCGGCAAGGTGAAGTAAGTCACCAGCCCGACAATGAAGCATGCTGTAAATGCCATCAGTACGGCAATAGGCCGCTGTATCAAAAACTTTATCAATTTTCAATTATGAATTTAAATTGTGAATTATGAATTTTCAACTTTCAATTTTCATCTTTCAATTTTCCACCACCTTCACCGGCGCCTCATGTGCCAAATTCACATTTCCCGTCACGATGACCGTATCGCCTTCTTTCAGGGCATCGTCGGCCATGCTGTAGCTTTCCGCATTCTCCAGTCCGGTCTGCACATAGTTCCACTGCGCCTTTCCGTCTTTCAGGGTAAAGACGACTTGCTTACCCGAACGCAGTACGACGGCACTTTTGGGTATCACGAGCTGACTGTCCAGAGAACGGTGTACATTTACCCTCACATTCATGCCGCTAAACAGACGTCCCCTGCCATTGACGGATGCCTTTACTTTCACCATTCCCTTATCATCTACCAGAGGATTGATTTGGGTGATGCGGCCCTCTTGTTTGGAAGCGGCATCCGAGTAAGGGGTGACAATCACCTTGTCGCCACTCTTTATCAGGGGGAGTTCACTTTCCAGTACCGTAAAGTCCACTTCCATGCCCTGAGTGCCAATGATGGAGCAGAAAGATTCCGAAGTGCTTGCCTCGTTAAAGGGCTTGGAAAAGAGGTTCGCCACCACGCCGTCGAAGGGGGCAACCAGCGTAGCATGCTCTTCTTCATAGGCGGCGAGTTCGTACTGGGAGAGACTTTGGTCGTAACCGCTCTTTACTCGTGCCAGCTTCATGATGTCGGCAGGAATTTTGGAAGTATCACCCACCGGATAGCCTTGCCCTATCAATACGTCCTGCAGCTCAAGTTCCGCTTTGTCCAGAGCATCCTTGGCTTGCGCGGTCTTGTTCTTCAGACGGAACTTATCCAGTTCGGCAAGTTTCTGCCCTTTGCGCACCGGGTCACCGTTCTTCACGTAGATGTGTGCCACTACACCGGTGGTCTCAAAACGCAAATCCGCCATGGCACCGGCGGTTACTTTTCCGTTGCTCACCAGTTCATGTTCAAAGGTCGCCCGCTTCAGGACTTTCACGGTCACTTCATTGCTTTCACTTGGCAGGACGGTTGCCACCCCTTCCTCGGACTCTTTTCCCTTTCCGGCATCGGAGCAGGCGGCAAGCAGTGCAACGGCCATGCATAGCAGGTATCGATAGTTCTGTGTCTTCATATTCATACTCAATTATAAATTGATAAAATTAATCGTTTCAAAAAAACGAACCGATATTTGCATGTGGACACTTTTTTCATAGCACTTTAGCAATTAGTTCACTCATTATTAACACTTTCCGTTTTTATTCATCTTTTTTGATATGGACAAAAATAAGCTGAATCTTTTTTATTTCCTCCCTCATCTGTCGTATTGCCGTAGAATGCACTTTCGGCTCTTTCGTCAATACCATCCGCTTCATTTTTTCAAACTTGTCCGGTTGTCTGAATCCTGGTTCCGCATAAAGCTTCGCAAGCAGATAATAGGGATAAATACGCCCCGGCAACCGATGGGTGGAACGGATAAACCAGTCTTCCGCTGATAAGCAGTCACCCATCTGCTGATAATTCTTGCCTATCACATTCAGTATCATCGGATCACAGCTGCGCTGTAAAGCTTCTTTCAAAATACGGTTGGATTTACTGAACTGCTGCTGCTTGTGCAATCCATGCCCATATTCGAACAAGAAAGATGCCCGGTCCCTCAACAGAGGATAAAGGCGCCCGTACTCTTTCTCTGCCGATTGATACGCACCTGCATTATACAGCACCCGCGCATTCATCCACTCCCGACAGGCCTGCTCCACTTGCAAGTCATTCTTCAGGCGAAAACCGCCAATGATGCCTACTGATACAGCCAGCCCCAACCATTGCCAACGGTCGGCACCGGACAAGCACGCCACAAGCAATCCTCCAAATGTAACGATAAATACCGGAAGTTGTAGCGGATAGGAGGAAAAAGAGAATATCATCAAAGAAAGAATAGCCCCACAGATACCATAACGTCCTTTACGGACTCCCCTATACAAACACAGCACGACCACAACCAATAGACATACCGCCAAAGGAATGCCCAGTTCGACCGCAGCCTGCAGATATTCATTGAATGCATATTCCGGACTTCCCGCCACACGTTCCTCCCACGGTTCATAATCACCTGCTGCAAAATAAGTTTCCTGCGCATTTCCATAGGCTGCTGCGAAATTATGAATCCCATATCCGGTCAACGGCTTTTCTGCAATGGCACGACAAGTTATCTTCCACATGAAAAGACGGCCACGTGCAGAATCGGGTTTCAAGACAAACAGTAAATAGCCCGCCAATAGCAAGACACAGAATCCACCGACCACTACCATCACCACACGCTGCCTTTGCTGCTGCCATAATAATCTGAACTTATCCGTCCAATCCATATGCCAAGCATATACACACAGACAGGAAACTCCTGCCGCCAACCATGCCGAACGGCTCATTCCTGCCGGAAGCACACAAAGGATAAGCAGCATCACACCACCAGTGACCATAGTTCCAGCCTTATCCATCACCTTTTCCCATCTTCTTCCATCATTCCGGTCAGAGCAGAGAATCTCCCCCCTCTTGGTCAGCCATTGATACAGACAGACCGGAAGTATCATGGCCAAATAGCCGGAATAAGGCCCCGGATTGAAGAAAGAACCTGTCAATACATACAAGGAATGGTTGGACACAGCATAACCATAAAGCTGACTCAATCCCCAAACAGCCTCAATGCCCCCCAGCATTACCAATACCCACGAAACCGGTATAAAAAGAAAATACCTTTTTTCCATCATCAATCCAGCCATCAACAGACATCCTGCAACTACCAATGCACTTTTATCGAAATAGAGCCATTGCCCTATAACATCAGCTACAGGAAGTCCGGAAGAAACGTTACATGCCAAAGACAATAAAACTATACAAGCAATGTAGACCAAACTTCCAGTCAATAGATTACGTACATTATTCATTCTATCTATCAAATATTCAATAGTATTCTATAATTCACCAAAAGATTTGTTTCCCGTCTTTATATTCAAAAATCCGTTCATCTTTACCGGCTGTGTGATTCTTCAGATAAAATAAAGCACCTTGAAACCCTGAATAGACAATAGAATCTGACACAGCCATTTGCCGCCCGACAGAATTCCATTTTCCTCCACCCCAATAAAACAATTCATACAAATTACCTTTATAAATAAAATTCACCTCATTACGAGGAGTATACACCACCTTCTCCACACGATGGGGACTTCCAAAGTCCATCCCGGTCCATCCTCCATCCGGATGTATATAATCAAATGAAGTATCCGGATTACCGTCAAATGCGTTCAAATATTCATGTGTATTGTCTTCAAAACTTCCCGGAGTACCTATGATTTCCCCATATAGAGGTATGGTATCTTCCGTATTCTCATAAAAAGCCAGTTCCGAGATATTACAGAAACATCCGTCAGCACCCTTATAGCGCATATACCGATACGGTTTATCAGACTTCAACCGGACCACAGTATATAGCCGATACGGAGCCTCCTTTATCAAAAGTAGAGTATCCTTCCACCCAAAGTCTGCCCGGTCGCTTCCTTCCACTACTCCCCCAATCATCCGGTCATTGAAAAGAACACTCAAAGTAAGATGGCACTTCCTATACAAGACCAATTCCTGCTTTTCAGCTTCCGGAACAATGAACCGTATCTTTCCGGTTTCACGCTCCAGAAGAAAAGGAGAAGATACTGCAGCGTATTCCTTTCCGTTCCAGGCAGCCAGCGTAAAGACCGCCCCGCCTCCCACATCCTCAAAACGAGCCTCCCCCTTCTTAAAGAAAGTATATCCTATAGGTTGCCATTGTAGTCTGTTGGCAAGGCACAAATACACCATATCCCCCTCACGAAACTGTCCGGAAAGCAAAGAATCCGGAAGAGCTACAGTCCAATTCCTGCTACCGGTATAAAGTGCAGTGACATCGCGGAAGAACGGACGTCGGAATGCCGGGTAAACATCGGAATATTTCCCCAGTTTCCGTACCGCCTCCTTATCAATACTATAGGTTGCCCGGTACATTTTTCCCCTCGAAATGCTATATTCTTCCGCTTTGCTCCATACTTCTTCATAAGGAAGATTTGCAATGTATGTCTTTCCTTCCTTATCCAAAACAAAATTCCAGAAATGAGAGGCATTGTTGTCTCCTAATACCATCACCCTATCTACTCCGCACGGAATGCCCAATGCCCGCAACACATATATCATGGCATCCGTAAACTCTCGGCAACTGCCCGTATGCCATTTCAGTACATCCGGTCCCAAATGAGGCCCCACCGGAAAAAGAGCCGTATTCCGGTAGTTCGCTTTCCGCAACGTATCCATCAACAACTGGGCGGCAACCTTAGGATTATCAGCCTCATCTGTCTTCCTGAATTCATCCAAAATCGGGCTATAGCACTCATAAATTTCTTTGCGCCAGAGAGAAAGCGGCTCATCCCCTATTCTATAAGGCAATATATATTCGCAGAAAGTATCAAAATCAACATGCTTTCCCCAAGGTTGCTCCCGCCAGACTTTGAATGCCCATTCTATATGATTGACCAAAAAAGCGGAATCCACCGTCATAATGTCCCTCTTATAAGTCAATTGATTTATAGAAAATTCTCCATCTGCTCTTTTCAAGGAATCAATCAACTCTTGCACATGCCTGGAATAAGGAAATGAAACGTATTCACTGAAATACTTCCTGTAATTCTCCAAGGCCTTTCCCTCGTAAGCACCATGAAAAGGCATATTCTCTATCAGAAAACAAGCAGCACGATATTTGTCACCGTCCTCTTCCTTGTAACGGTCCAGTACCTTTTGCAACTCCGCACGGTTATCACCGGCAAGATTCAAAGCTGTGTCCAACCACTGATTTTCCGAAGAACAAGCCATAAACAGACCTGCTGTAAACCATACCCATACACACCAATGTTTCATATCACTATTCCATTTTTTTCTATTCCAATCTGAAAGACAATCCAATCAATCCTTACAATCCGATACAAATACCTGCTTACCATCTTCCATATGAAATATCAGTTCTTCTTCTCCACGGGTACTGTCATGCAAATAGAGCAAAGCTCCCGATGGTATCCCGTCATATGGCAGAAAAGGTTTTTCTGCCATTTTCTTCCCCAATGAGTTCCAACAGCCCTCTCCCCAATAGAAGAGTTCATAATAATCCCCTATCCTGACAAAGTTATCATCGTTACGGGGCATATACATAAAATTGTCTATAGTAACAACCTTTCCAAAATCCACCGTTACACTTGCACCGGGTTTTGATGAAATGAAATACGACAACGGTTCATTATCATAGACCTGATAGGCAAAAGTATTTGCTGTGGCTGGAGCATCTCCCCAACTGTCTATAGGGACAATCTCTTCCTCTCCTTTATAAAAATGCATTTCGGCAACTTCCGCATATCCCTCTGCCGAAGAACAAAAACGGGCATAGCGACCCCTTACCGGTTTCTCAAGAATAACGTGATTATAATTGATACCGGGCGTATCTTTCACAGTACACAACAACTCCGCATTTTTAAAATCCTTATCACAAGCCGCCTCAAAATGCCCGTCTTTTATCCCTCCCATATAGTTCCTGATACGTTCCGAAAGAGGGTATTTCCGATACAATTCAGCAGAATAGCACTTGGAGGTATCTGCAACATAAGGATGTATATCCTTGCCATCAAAATAAAAAGGATTTCCAATAGGGCGATACTGCCCGTTTGCGAATGCCAACAATATATAAACCTGCCTCGAAGCCAAATTCCTGAAAAGCGCTTTTCCACTTTCTACCTTAGTAAAATCTATTCCCCGCCACCCATAAGCACTGAACAACCCCACATAAACATAATTCCCGTCCATCCCTTCTACCGGCAGTTCCAGATTCGAATCAAAATAATTATCCGACACTTTTCTTGCAAACACATCCTTAAAAGCAGCCGGTACGGACCGGTTCCGCATAAAATCGCCATCCATGTCCCATTGTCTGCCAAAACACCGGCGGTAAACCACGCTCGGGCGCCGACTGTCAATATAGAAACTTCCCCGTTTCGGCTTCCGGGAAGGGAAAGTAAAAGGAAGGCAGACACCCGTTACATCCCTCACCACATTCCACACATGCCCTTTCCGTGTTTCCGCATTGAAAGTATAGAAATCATAGGCTACCGGGACGCCGATGGCCCGCATCACATAAATCATAAAATCACAAGCATCCTGACACTTGCCGATACGATTATGCAGCAGGTACTCTCCTCCCAAATGCGGATAGTTAAAGACCCATGTAAACCGGTAAGGGTCTTCCTTCTGCAAATACTCCCAAACTACGCTAATCGCCTCCACTACATCGATACCCGTATAAACCTCGTCCAGCAAAAAGGAATAACGGTCATGGTATATCTGCCGCCAGTTGTCCGGAGTCTCATTTCCGATACGATAGGGAAGCAGCCATTCACAGAAATCTGCAAAAGAAAGGGAAGCATTCCACGGACGCTTTTTCCAACCATCAAAAGCCAAATCAATGTTATTTATCAAGAATTCAGCCCTTATATTCAGTACATCCGGTTTTCTCTGCAATCCGGAAGGGGTATAATAATCCCAATCCGGTACGGCAGTATCCTTCAGCATCACCCCATAAGCATCTGCCGAAGCCAGCACTGTTTTCAAAGAATCCAGTTCTTCACCTTCAAGGGCATAGTGATAAGGCATATTTTCTATCAAGAAACAAGCGGCTTTATATTTTTCAGGCTCATCTTTATAATGTTCCAGTACCTTTTCCAGTTCGCCTTTGTTGGTTGCAGCACACTCCAGTGCGTACTCCAATCTGCCGGAAGCATTGCAAGCCTCCAATATCCCGGCAATCAATAATATCCAGAGCAATTTAAACAGAACTTTCATCTTAGTCTATTCTTTTAAAGATACGTTTCCATCTCATTTTTCCAGTATTCGGGCTGACGGACTTCCATACCAGCCATGCCCTTCCCACTATAAATGGTTCCGGCAGTAATCCCCAGTAGCGGGAATCTTTTGAATTCACCATCTTGTCACCCGAAACAAAATAATAGTTCTCACAGAAGCGGTAATTGTGTATCACACTGTCCCCCAGCAGAACCGAATCTCCATGCAATGTCAGTTTCTTTTTCTGTTCCCACTCTATCACGTTCCGATACAGCAACCGTGTTTCCGGATTCATTCCTACCACGCTGCCTTTGGCCGGTATATAAAGAGGCCCAAACTCGCTGATAGTCCACCCATTACAGCCACCATCGGGAAAGCTCTTAAGAACAAGGCCCCGCTCCTCCGTCATTCCCGAAGATATCAATTCATCCAATTCCTCCTGCGCCTGCACATTTCCTGCGATACCATCAAATCCGGACACACGATAATGCGTATTCCTTATCTCCAACGTATCCCCCGGCATGGCGATACAGCGCTTCACGTAATACAACATCACGTCCAGCGCAATGCTGTCCCACCTGCCCGGATAAGGAAAATTGAACACCAACACATCATTCCGCTGATAATTTCTCCATCCGGACATACGTTGTATCTTCACCTCCTTTTTCTCCACGGCATCAAGCACATTGAATAGGCGTGCTCCACCCGAACATTTATCCACCAGAATACAATCACCCGCCAGCAACGACGGTTCCATCGAGTCCGACGGTATCTTGAAGGAGGTCACCACAAACACCTGCAATACTATCAGTATCACAACAAGCAGGCACAGACAGAATAATACGTTTGTTATTCCATTCAACCATTTTTTCAATTGCAGCCGCTCCTTCATCCCATCAATCAGTTATTTTGCATCCCCACTAATCTTCAAAACCAACGGAGAATTTTCTGTATTGCAATATACCGTTATCGTCTTGTCGAAGTGCTCCGGATGTTCGGCTTTATAAACCACTTCCAAAGCTATTTCCTTACCCGGTAATGCCGGTTCCTTTGAATAAGCTACGGTAGTACAACCACAAGAAGTGGCAACATCTTGTATAACCAATGGTTTGTCACCCACATTCTTCAATATAAAAGTTGCTTTTTGTTCCTCCTGCCAATCAAAACGACCCAGCGAAACAGATATATTGCTGGCATCCACTTCTGTTTTTATCACTTTACTTTCATCTCTTCGTTCTATCTTCTCACCTTTAATAATCTTCAGATAGAGTTCTTTCACTTTAGGATTATAAATTGGATTACCAATAGCAATAACCCTATTATTTCTATCTAACAAAAAAGTTTGAAAATTCATATTAGAAGGAAATTTATTCAATTTATTAAACTTATTATTTTTATCTATATATACCGAATGATTAAACCGTTCTCTCTTTAACAAAAGCCGTATTTCATTAAGCTTATATGGCTGAAAAACAAACTGAAAATGCACAGTATTCGGAAATATAGAATCAACATTTACTGCAAAATCTTGCCATTGTGATAAACCCAATTTACAACTCATACAACCTATCGAATCTATATAGGTTATTATCTTATACATACATATGGAATCTGCATTCAAAGTATCTCGACCTTGCATAAAAAAATGCATATCATTAGGATACAATATTTCACGTCCTTTCCACTCTTGCATTAACTTTACGAGTATTTCTCGATCCTTATTTCCACAAGAAATAAATAGTATAACTGACAGAGAAATATATAAAATACGATTCATAACTACAAATTCAACGAATATTTAACCAATTCTACTTCCTCTTTATCCATTAAAGCATATATTGTATCATCTGAATCTGATACACAAAAATTCATAATTGGAAAATCTAAGACAAACTTACATATAGGAGTGGCATCCCAAGCTAGCTGATAAATAATTTTTCCATTAAAAGCCTTTACACCAACTTCCTTATAACTATTTCCTGAATACAGTAGATAAACATACTTCTCTGTAGCATAAGCTTTAATAAAAGCCATTTTATTAGCTACACTCATTGGGGCCGACCTAGTTGTACCTGTATCTTCTGTTTTATATTCAGGGTATCCTCCTACAAATTCAAATGATTTATCTATATTATCTTTATTTACAGAATACAATGAAAATATAGGTGCTGACCCTATAGCAAAGACAAATCGATTCAATGATTTATTAGAAGATAACGTTCCTTGATAAGCCATTCCTCTTAAACGATTTTTAACTTCTTTTTCTTGTTTATCACGATAAGGATACTCGTAGTAATACCTACTTCCAATATGCTTACCAGTAAGACTAAACATATTATTTTCATAAAACCCTAATCCTAAATATGTATCATATTGAGTTGGGCATATATTTAAGCTCATCAGACTATCCTGCATCAACACTGGAAATTGAATGTTTCCTTGTTTAATTTGCCGTAGATTCATTTCCACTAGGTTCCGCTTATAAACATCATATACCCCAATTAACGAATCTCCATACAAAGAGCACAAAGAAAAAACCTGAAGGAATTCATTATTACCTTCCCCTCTTTTTCCAAAATGATATACAGAATTATTATCTCTTAAATCTATTAATGTAAATATACTATCATTTATATCATCATAGATAACAACCGATGAATCAGCATAATGAATAATATATGGTCTCCCTAAAATTAATTCATGATTTAAGACATTCGCAGAAGTAATTTTACGCATCTTTGTAAATGAAGCATCAAATTTTCTCATTTTTTCATCATAATTTGTACATGATGAAAATGAAACTACTAAAATTAGAACCAATAAATATTTCATAATAAAGAATAAAAAAATATTAGTATATTAACATATAATCAAGAGAATTCTCTTCTTCGTTGTCTTTTATTTTGAATAACAAAGAAGAGTTCTCCTGAATTACTTTCTGTATTTATCCAATAAAATGAATTACTAGAAATACTGACGATACCCTCTTACAAAAAAGCCATCATAATCTACAAAACATGTACGATCTGTTTGAATACAAAATGGACCTATTATAATCTCTGCACCAGACGCCATAGCATCTACATTCTTTAACAGCAACTCACATATCTGCTCAGTATCTTCTACAGTATGCAATCTTTCTACACTGATTAAAGAAAACAGAACAACAAACAATATTAATATTTTTTTCATACTATTTCTTGATTTATATTTATTAATTAAACATAGTGTATAAGCGATTGTCCTTTACATCCACCCCATCCCCAATCTTTACAGATACCAATTGCATATATAGCACAACCATAACAATCACCAGAACCTTCACCACCATCTGCTAATGCTTCTATATTAGCCAATGCCAAATCAGACATAACATCTGTTTTCTGATTTGCATAAACTCCATATCCTGCAATCGCTGCAAATGCTGCAACAAAAGCTATCTTAATCATTTTCTTCATACTACTCTTCAGTTTTATTAGTATAAGATTATTCTTTTTTTATCATTTACCACAAGCATAATGCTTGCGTACCAGAATCAAGATATAAAAATCTTGGAGAACTCTTTTCTTGCCATACCTATCGAAATGGCAGAAAACACACTCTGTTTTCAATTCAAATTACTATCTTTGCCTCGACCTCCTTTCTTGGTGGGTTATGGAACGGACGGTACGAGATGCACCAACCAAACGTGAACCGTCCGTTCCTCTCCATCCATATTATAGTTTACTTTATTTCATACTATACTCTATTATCGGATCATCTTTATTCACATCCGTTGCCAAGATTATTCCTTTTTGTTCATCTACCGATATGCCATAAACATAATGATCTAACACATACCTGCAGAGAGGTTCGCCGGTCAGACTAAAAACATAGATATACCGTCCTCCATCCGGCAAATAGACACCTTGCTGTACATTTTGCGCAATTTCCTTAAAAGAGCGCCCATGAAAAACCGCATAGATAGCACTGTCTGCCACTTGGACATCGCTAAATCCCATGATACCCGTAGGAATACCATAACCCTGAGAAATCTTAAACTCCGGTTCACCGTGCGGACCAATGCGTACCACATGCGTACTATCTTTCAAATTAAAGACTTCAAGTACTTCGCCCAACTGGGTAACTGCTGCCAGCACTCCATTTCGGGGATTATAGTCGATGAAGCTACGCCATGCCTGAGCCAATGCAGGACGGGCATTCTGTAAAGCCTCCGCGTTGGCTGACGGTATTTGACCGGTTCTGCGCAATAATTTCCCTTGATAGTTTACCCAGCAAAAGCGGCTACTGCCAGATCCGTCCGGAACAATGAAGGTAAAGTCGTCAACCATCACAAAGTCTAAAACGCGAAGCATGTCAGCATCCATATTTATCACTTTCTGAGGAACGATTGAGCAACCCGACGAAGTAAAATCATACTTGGTCAATACGGACTTACCAGCATCAAGTCCCCACAGAGATTGACCATGCCATCGGATATTTTCAGCAGAAAGCATCTCTTCGGGAGCCTCGCCCCGCTTGCCGAACGAAGCAAAATAGCGGAAACCCGGATAGTGGAAAACATGGCAAAAGTAGTCCGTGCCATGCAAATCCATTACCACAGCCTTATCACCCTGCACCCGAACGCGGAACGGATAACGGAACAAAGCGGTGTCCAATGGCTGCACCCTCGCTTTCAGCTCGATTGTTTGCGGAAAATCCATGTAGGCAACAGAAGTTGCTACTTTTTTCTGCGTACAAGAGGAAAGGGATAGTGCGGACAAGCTAATGAGGCATGCTATAATAAATGTGCACATGTTCGACTCCTTCCTTGGTAAGCGGACAAACAACTGAACCTCTTCCGACACACGCACCACCAGATCCTGTCTCACCGGCCGCCAATGCCTCTATATTCTCCAACAATAAATTATCCAAGCTTTCTGAATGAGTAGTTTCAGCATAACCTAAAATCGCGATGGCACTAACAACCAAAATTCCCAATAACTTCATTTTGCGTTTCATAGCATTTTTGTTTTTTGTTATGCCAATAAAGGTAAAAGGAAAAATTGGAAAACAGCAACTAAATAATAAACAAACATACCAAAAAGGGGCGTGAAAAAAATTTCACGCCCCTTAACACCTATTTGGTTAACATTTCAGCTACTTAGAGATAACAATTTGATACCCCTGCTTTTCTGATACAGCGAGTATTTTGACAGATTTATCCGTTTCAAATAGTTTGCGCAATGAGTTAATTGCTTTTCTGCGACGTTCTTTCAATCCCGTATCAGATAAGGTCCAACAGCAAACTACAGCTATTTCATCGTACGTCAGGAAATAATCGGATGTAGCTATAAAAGCAAGCAATAGTTTTGCGGCTTGGGGAGGGCAAAATTTCACTTCTTCTTTATTGGTTAGAGTATGGTTTATGGCATCGAAACTGGATTCTCCGATTAGGTAGATGTTCTTCTCCGATACATCGGTTGCCTTTTCCTTTTTATGTAGTTGAATCCTTACATAAAAAAACAATCCGAACAGTAAAATACACAAAAAGCAGGATAGTATCAGCAGTACATTATCTTTCCAATCAATGCAATACAAAAAAACGGGTTGCATGTATGCAGTCAGACTCATCGTATACATGTTGTCCAGATAGTAGGTACCCAAATTGTTTTGTGAAGTACAAATTGTTTCATTTCCAGCAAATGTTTCTTGAAAAACATCTTTCCCCAATGGGGTAATCTTCAAAGAAAGCACACACACTGTGCCACGGTACCGCGCATCCATTTCCTCTTGCCATTCAGACCTAATCTTTTCCAATGGAAATTTCCCATAGCAATTCAGAATATCGGCTTTATATCCTACAACTTCCAACAAATATAACCCTTGTGCCTCTTTCAGCGAATCTATCGTCACTTCAAATTCGCCTTCTTCTGTTATTACTTGTCTCTTGGTCTGTTTTGTTCCATTATTATCCCAAGAGACATGATACACCCTCAGCTTATCAAACTCCCGATTCACCACCTGCTCCGCAACCTTCTGCAGAGTTTGCAACGCGACCTCTTTGACCACAGTTTGTCCCTTCCGGGCATTATTATACAATGCCACTCCCCAAAACAGTGCCACTACTACAATGGCACATGTCCATATTACAGTAATCTTATTACAACGTTTCATCTTCTTTTTCACTTCTGTATCTTATTCATTTCTGCCCATGCACTCGAAAAGGCATCTGCTTAATAGCGCCAAAGTTAAAACAATAATATAAAGAAAAAAGAAAATGACTTGAGAAAGAAGGAAATAAAATCAAAACAATTTCTTCTTCTAATCCGCTTTAGCTATTTTCCACCCGCCAATCGTCCGCGTGGCACTGTCAAAATTCACACCAATCTTGACCACACGCCTGCCGTCCGCCCGGTAAGGGATGGCATACTGCTTGCTGTCAATTTGAGCCAACGCCTCTTCCGGGGTACCGTCGTATTTGAACTCGAAGACATAAACGACATCCTGCAACTGCACCACCACATCCGCACGGCCTACGGAACTCTTCACTTCCGACTCCACATATTGCCCCATCAACCGGAACAGCAAATAGAAAATGGTCTGATAATGCTTTTCGGTCTTGTTCTCCAAATCATTGGGAATGGAGGCAAAGAAGGAACGGGTACGCTCCAGGCAGCTCTCCACATCACCCTTCATCAAGTCGCGAAGGAAAGAGACGACGTAGAAGGTGTTGTTCTGGGCAGGCAAGTGCACGTAAGAGGGAAGCAGGGATTCAATGAACCCTTTACGGACCTCACCGTTGGGATAGGCCAAACGATAGATTTGGAAATTACGGTCATAGCCCTTAATGGTCAGATAACCGCTCTGGTAGAGCACCGGGATGGGACTCGTTATCTGTTCCGTAGGCGCATCAAACTGCTCATCGGTAGCCTCAACACCTTCCAGCGCACGCACATCGAAGTCTGCATGGCGCAGAATATCTATCAGGAAAGTAGGCGTGCCCGTGGAGAACCAATAGTTCTTGTATTCTTTGGAATTGAAAGCATTGAACAGGCTGAACGGGTTGTAAATATCCGCACAAGCCTTACTGAAATGATAACCGTCATATTGCCGCTTCAAATGCAAGCATGCCTCCTCGTAAGTCTCATCATTAGCCTCGGCCATCCGCTCAATATCGGGTTTCAACTGCGTCAGCAGTTCCTCCTCGGTGATGCCGCAGAGGGCACTGAAGTCATCGCGCATACTGATATTTTGCAAATTGTTCAGTTCGCTGAAGATGCTCAGCTGGCTGAACTTGCTGATACCCGTGATAAAAAGAAAACGGAGATATTGCCCCAGCCCCTTGAGAGGACTGAAGAACTTGCGCATCTCGTTGCGAAGCTGTTGTTGCAAAAGGGCATCGGAATTACTGTCAAGCAGAGGAGCATCGTACTCGTCAATCAGCACTACAACCGGCTTTCCGGTCTTGGCGTAGGCACGCAGGATGATGCCTTGCAGACGCTCTGCCGCCCCCTCTTCCTCTTCCTTTTTTCCGTAAATTTCTTCCCAACGAGATAAAAACAAATTCAATTGCCCCGTCAAGTCACGCAGCTCAGTATATTTCGTCAAGCTGAAATCAACGTGCAGCACCGGGCAAACCTCCCATTCCTGCTCCAGACGTTCCATAGCCAGCCCTTCGAAAAGTTCCTTTTTCCCCTGGAAATAGGCCTCCAGCGTAGACACGAGCAAGCTTTTGCCAAACCGACGGGGGCGGCTGAAGAAATAAATTTGGTCTGTATTCACCAATTTGTACACCAGCTCCGTCTTATCCACATACACACAATTCCGCGTACGCAGTTGCTCAAAATTCTGTATCCCTATCGGATAGCGTCTGCCACTCAATTCCATAGCTGCTACTGTTTAAATTACAAGTATGACAAAGATAGCACATATTCCGCAAAAAAGAAAGCACGCCCATGGCTTTTTCATCACAAGCCCTCACTGCAAACCTACTGCACATCTTTTGCAGTAACACTGCAAAGGCGTTGCAGTAGCACTGCAAAACAGTTGCAGTGGCACTGCATCTATGTTGCAGCGGCACTGCAAAAACGATGCACTGGTTTTGCAGTGAGTATTTGGTATCTTTAACATTGGCACCCAAAGCCTTACAGCGGAGCAGAGCCCGTTTTCATCACATAACGCCCTGTCCTGAAAACAGTCAACCAAAATCAGGAGAACAAAAAGGGTGAGGGCAAAATTTGCCCTCACCCTTTTAAATTGCTCTCACTCACCCCTGAAACACCGATGAACAAGCAGATGCAGACAAGCGGTGAGGGTGGTGAGGGTGGAATTGCAAAACTTTTATTAGTTTGCTTATTTCAGCAAGCTTTCCGCATCCAGGTGCTCTGCCTCAATATCCTTGAAGTAGCGGTAAGTACCCACCTTCAATTCTTCGGTAGCCGCATCGTCACAAACGATGATACCCTTTTCGTGCATCTGCAAGGCGCTGATAGTCCACATCTGCATCACGGGACCCTCGACTGCATGATAGAGGGCACGTGCCTTGTTGTGTCCGTTTACGATAATCATTACCTCGCGGGCGCTAAGCACAGTACCCACACCGACGGTCAGGGCAGTCTTGGGCACCTTGTTCACGTCGTTGTCAAAGAAACGGGAGTTGGCAATGATGGTATCGGTAGTCAATGTCTTCTGGCGGGTGCGTGACGAAAGGGAAGAACCCGGCTCGTTGAAAGCGATATGTCCGTCGGGGCCGATACCGCCCATGAAGAGGTCGATGCCGCCGTAGGACTTGATTTTCTCTTCATAGCGTGCACACTCGGCATCCAGGTCGGCAGCGTTGCCGTTCAGGATATTGGTGTTCTCCGGCTTGATGTCTATATGGCTGAAGAAGTTGTTCCACATAAAGGAATAGTAGCTTTCGGGATGTTCCTTGGGCAAACCTACATACTCGTCCATATTGAAAGTCACTACGTTCTGAAAAGACACGATGCCTTTCTTGTTCAGGTCGATAAGTTCCTTGTACATGCCCAACGGAGAAGAACCGGTGGGGCATCCCAATACAAACGGTTTTTCAGGTGTCGGATGAGCGGCCTTGATTTTGGCAGCCACATAATGTGCCGCCCACTTTGATACGGATTGATAATCCGGTTGAATGATTAGTCTCATTGTGATTGTTTTATTAGGTTAATAAATTAGGGGTAATTTTCAACTACTTCCTATCCTTCTTCAAACGCTCTGCCATGGCACGTGCCAGGTTTTCGCATTGTTCGTAAGTAATGTCCTTCATGGCCTGCTTCATCTCTACCGGGTCGCCCACAATCTCGAACTTGCTCTTTTCGGCAAACTCGCCCATGCGCTTCACGGCGGCACCCGCCCAGCAGAAGGAGCCGAAGTATCCCAGATAGCGTCCCTTCACTTCGCGTACCAGAATCTTGGAGAGCAAGGATTCTATCTCAGGATAAATCTGGTTGCTGTAGGTGGGGCTGCCGATGATAAGTCCGCGATACTTGAATATGTCGGCAATGATATAAGAAGGATTGCTCTTGCTCACATTGTGCATCACGATGTTCTTGATGCCCTGTGCAGAAAGTTCCGCAGCAATGGCTTCCGCCATCTGCTCCGTGTTGCCGTACATGGAACCGTATGCAATGACCACGCCCTCGTCGGCGGCATAACGGCTCAGCTTGTCGTAGATGCCGATAACCTTGGCTATATTCTCCGTCCACACCGGCCCGTGCGTGGAGCAGATGGTGGAAATGGGCAGACCGCCCAGCTTGGCAAGTGCCTTCTGCACCGGAGAGCCGTACTTGCCCACGATGTTGGAATAGTAGCGCACCATCTCGTCCCAGTATCTGTCCAGATTGATGCGAGTATCCAGGAACCCGCCGTCCAACGTACCGAAACAGCCGAAGCCGTCACCGGCGAAAAGGACTCCTTCCGTTTCGTCAAAAGTCATCATCGTCTCGGGCCAGTGCACCATCGGGGTCATATAGAAACGGAGCTTATGATGCCCCAAAGCCAGAAAATCCTCGTCCTTCACCATGTACTGTTCGCCCGTCACGCCATAAAAGCCCTCTATCATGCCGAAGGTCTGCTTGTTGCCCACGATGATGATGTCGGGATAATGCTGCTTTATCAGGCGGATAGAGCCCGAATGGTCCGGCTCCATATGGTTGATGATGAGATACTGGATGGGGCGCTCGCCGATAATGCTCTTTATCTTGCGCAGATACACCTCGAAGTAGCAGATGTCTACCGTATCGACCAAAGCGACCGTCTCATCATCTATCAGGTAAGAGTTGTAGGAAACCCCGTACGGCAACGGCCACATGCCTTCAAACAAATGCTTATTGCGGTCATTCACTCCCACGTAGTGGATTTTTCCTTTTATCACTGTTTTTGGGTTCATAATTATTCTTTATTTAGATTGATTCCATATTTAAAGTTGCGGCAAAAATAATTCTTTTTTCTCACATTTCATACTTCTTTCCCTGATATGCACCGAGTTCTTTCATTCTTTTTTGAACCCGATGATTAAATTCATAATTTTTCAGTCCCCAGTCGGGTGCAATGAGTAGTTCCTTGGGAGACTGGGAAACGAAACGCTCCAGTACCAAGTCCGACCGCAGATGCTCGATATAGTCTATCACGAGGTCGATATATTCCTCCACACCGAACAGATGGAAATCTTCGGGATGCTGCCGGTACTCCAGAGCCATACGGGTGCCCCTTATCAGTTGCAGCTGGTGCATCTTCAAGGTAGTGAGCGGCAGACGGGACAGTACGCCGGCTTGTGCCACGATGCTTTCGTGCGTCTCGCCCGGCAGTCCGAGGATGACATGCCCACCGGTCAGGATTCCGCGCGAAGCGGTTCTTTCCACCGCATCGGCGGCGGCATGGAAAGTATGCCCGCGGTTGATGCGGCAAAGTGTCTTGTCGTCGGTACTCTCTATGCCGTACTCCACTAAAAGGAAGGTATGCCGGTTCATCTCCTCCAGATAGTCCAGCAGGCTGTCGGGCATACAGTCAGGACGGGTGCCGATGACCAGGCCCACCACCCCGTCTGCCGACAAGGCCTCCTCGTATTTCCGCTTCAGGTCTTCCAGTTCGCCATACGTATTGGTATAGGCCTGGAAATAGGCGAGATACTTCATCTCCGGATATTTGTGTGCAAAGAACTGCTTGCCCTCCTCCAGCTGGCGAGTAATGGATTTCTCCGTACGGCAATAATCGGGGTTGAAGGTCTGGTTGTTGCAATAGGTGCAACCGCCGACTCCTTTGTTTCCATCCCGGTTGGGGCACGTAAAACCGGCATTCAGCGATATTTTCTGTACCTTATAGGGAAAATATCGCTTCAGAAAAAGAGGGAACTCATTATAGAGCGTAGATTTGGTTTCCATACATATTCCTTATGTAAGTGGCAAATATAGGATTTTTCCGTGGGATGAACCTGCAAAAACAAGAATACTTTCCACCCGATTTGTTAACGAACATAAAACAAAGAATTTCCACCTGCACTAAAAAATGTTTCATCCACTGATATATAACTAATTAATTGAGAAAGAGTACATCCAAGCGCAATTACATTAAACACAATTTAGTGATTAGACACTCTTTTTACACACAATTTCCTCAGTTTATACACCTCAAGAATGAAATAAATTCATAGCTTTGCATACAACCTTAATGAATCAACCTATAAATACTATAACACCATGGCAACAATCGCATTGGACATAGGCGGCACAAAAATAGCCAGCGCCATTTTCTTTCCGGACGGAAGCATGATGTTTAACCGCAAACGGCTCCTGAAAGGAAGAACCGGACACGAAGTGGGCAAGCTCGCCGCGGATATCCTCGCCAAACTTCTTACCGTAGCACGCAGAAGCCGTATACACGTCGACGGAATAGGTGTCTGCATCCCCGGTATCGTTTACTCCCAAACCAACCGGGTATGGGCCCCCAACATACCGGGCTGGGACAACTACCCCCTCTATGAGGAGCTGCGCAGTGTAACGCCTCCGGGCATCGAGATATACATCGACAGCGACCGTACCTGCTATATGTATGGAGAGATGTGGCAAGGTGCCGCCAAAGAATGTCACAGTGCCATATTCATTGCCGTGGGAACCGGTATCGGTGCCGGCATCATCATCGACGGGCACGTGTTGCACGGAGCCAACGACATTATCGGCGCCACCGGCTGGATGGCCCTGCAACCTCCCTACCGGGAAGAGTATGACGCATGCGGATGTTTCGAATATTACGCTTCCGGCAATGGTATCGGGGCACGGGTACGCGATGCCGTACGCGCCAACAAGGCATACAAAGGAAAACTGCGCCAGAAACCCATCTGCCGCATATCGGCCTATGATGTGTTCAGTGCCTATAATGAAAAAGACCCTATTGCCATCTCCGTATTGCACAAAGCCGTCGAGATGTGGGGCATGGCTTCCGCAAATCTGGTCAGCCTGCTCAACCCGCAGAAGATAATTTGGGGCGGAGGCGTATTCGGCCCTGCCGGTATCTTTATAGATGACATTTACAAGGAAGCCTGCAAATGGGCGCAACCGCTCAGCATCAAGCAGGTGGAATTTGTACCTTCTCAGTTGTCCGGTAATGCCGGACTGATAGGAGCAGCGTTTCTTGCCATCAAAAATCACTTGTATGAGTAACAGTTATCACAAGAATCTCGTATTCACGGCAGCGTGCATCGGGATGTGTTTCTTCGGAGTCTCCATGATTACATTGGGAGCAGTGCTGCCATCCCTCATAGCCAAGCTGAATCTGAGCGGGTTGCAGACAACCTCACTGGTCACTTTCCTGCCTCTGGGCATGCTGGCCGGTTCCCTGATTTTCGGTCCCATCGTAGACCGGTTCGGACATAAAGCCCTGCTGGTGCCCAGCTGCATCATCGTACTGCTGGGGATGGAAGGACTTGCCTTCTTTGAAAGCGTGCCACTGCTGCAAGCTTCCATCGTCGGCATCGGCCTGGGCGGAGGCATCCTCAACGGAGAAACCAATGCATTGGTATCCGACATCTCAGGAGAATCCGAAAAAGGCTCACGCCTCAGTTTTCTGGGCATGTTCTACGGACTGGGCGCATTGGGCATACCAATGTTGCTGGGCTCCCTTTCCAGGCATTATTCATTCGAAACCATCTTGCTGGGAATTGGCGTAGTGATGCTTGCGGGCATTATATTCTGTATCCCCGTACGCTTCCCCGCCCCTAAGCAGGCGCAAGGTTTCCCGGTAAAAGAGGGATTGGGACTGCTGAAAGAAAGCAGCTTACTGCTACTCAGCTTCATTCTTTTTTTCCAAAGCGGCATCGAGGGTGTCTGCAACAACTGGTCCACGAGTTACTTTGGGCAGATGACGGATATTCCGACCAATCAGGCATTGATTGCACTGACCTGCATGGTAACGGGACTGACCGTAGCACGTATGGTGCAGGTTGCGATATTCAAGAAGATAAAACCGGAAACCGTGCTGCCCTACAGCCTTGCACTCACTGCCATAGGCTTCTGTTTCCTTATGTTCTCGCCGGGGTTTGCACGCGCGGCAGTCGGCATGGTGCTGGTAGGTATGGGGCTGTCGGCCACGTATCCCGTGATACTCAGCATTCTTGGAAGCCGGTACCCGTCCTTATCGGGAACAGCATTCAGCGTGGCGCTTGCCATAGCCCTCGTCGGCCAGACTGCAATGAACGGCCTGATGGGAATGGTTTCCCAATACACCAATGGCATCGGGCTTTATCCTTATCTGATGATTGCCTCACTTGCCGTCATGCTCCTTTTGTATAAACGCTCACTCAAATAAATTTATTAACTTCTTAAAAAACAAAAAAAGTTATGTTAGCACTCGAATGGTTAAAGAATGCCCATGGCATTATGGAAAAACTGGAGGCTACCCAGTTGGAAAACATCAAAAAAGCAGCCACTGTTATGGCAGATTCCATCGAAGCCGGTCGTTGGGTCCACACGTTTGGTTGCGGCCACGCAACAATTCCCGTAGAAGAAATGTATCCGCGTATCGGCAGCTTTGTAGGATTCCACCCGCTTTGCGAATTGCCTCTGACATTCTTCACGCAGATTATCGGCCAGATGGGTATTCACCAGTTCCTCTTCCTGGAACGGGCAGAAGGCTACGGCCAGGAAATCATGAAGAACTATGATTTTGATTCCAAAGACTGTATGTGGATTTTCTCACATACCGGTATCAATGCCGTCAATATAGACATGGCATTGGAAGCCAAGAAGCGCGGCATGAAAGTTATCGTATACGGTTCGGCCAGCGAAACGGGCGACAAGGCCAGCCGTCACTCCAGCGGAAAGAACCTCTTCCAGTTGGCAGATATCGTAGTGGATTCCTGCGTTCCCCTGGTAGACGCCTCCGTACCTTTGAAGAACCACTTCGACAAGGTAGGTCCGTTGTCTACATTGAGTTTCGTCACCATGGTATGGATGACCATCACTACCGTTGCCGAAATCCTTGCCGACCGTGGCGTACACTTGTACATCCATCCGTCGCACAACGTTCCGGGTGACACAACCGCCCACGAACGACTGGATGCAGCCATTGCAGAATATCAAAGAAAAGTCAAGTGCTTGTAACGAAAGATATTCCAATCATCATCTCATCCAATCATCATCTATGAGTGACGGAGGCCCGTCCCTGCTTCGCCCCCAAGAAGCAGGACGGGCTTTTTCTGTTCAAAAAGAATAAAATCGGCCCACTGCTTCGATAAATCTTCCCTTTGTTGTATATTTGTTCCCCAGAAAAAATAGGGAAACAGATAAGCATAAAAGATAGATATGAAACAGATAAGTATCGCACTTCTCCTCTGCCTCTGTACGCTGGCAGGTTTCGCCCAAAGTGGCAAGGCGCTCGATTTGAAAGAAATCGTATCGGGCAAGTTCACTCCGAAGAATATTTCCGGCGTTATCCCCATCCCGGGAGACGGGGAACATTATTCGCAGATGAATGCGGACAGGACACAAATCATCAAGTACTCCTTCAAAACGGGAAAACCCGTGGAAGTGCTGTTTGATGCCGCTACCGCACGCGAATGCACGTTCAAGACATTCGACAGCTACAGCTTTGCTCCGGACGGCAGCAAGCTGCTCATTGCCACCGAAACAACTCCCATCTACCGTCATTCCTATACGGCTGTGCATTACATCTACAGCCTGAAGCGCAACCTGGACGGTAAAATCAACAATATCGTGGAAAAGCTTTCGGACGGCGGCCCGCAGCAGGTGCCCGTATTTTCACCGGACGGCAACCAGGTGGCTTTTGTACGCGACAACAACATCTTCCTTGTAAAACTGCTCTACGGCAACAGCGAAAGCCAGGTGACGGAAGACGGGAAACAGAACGAGGTGCTGAACGGCATCCCCGACTGGGTTTACGAAGAGGAGTTCTCCTTCAACCGTGCGCTGGAATTCAGTGCCGACAGCCAGATGCTGGCTTTCATCCGCTTCGACGAGAAAGATGTTCCCTCCTACTCTTTCCCTCTTTTTGCCGGACAAGCCCCCCACTTCACCCCTTTCGAGAAGTATCCGGGAGAGTATACTTACAAATATCCTAAAACGGGAGAAGTAAATTCCAAAGTGTCCGTACACACCTTCGACATCAAGTCGAAAGTGACCCGCAAGATAAACGTGCCGGTAGATGCAGACGGCTATATTCCCCGCATCCGCTTTACCCAAGACCCCAACAAACTTGCCGTCATGACACTGAACCGCCATCAGAACCGGTTCGACCTATACTTTGCCGACCCTCGCAGCACGGTAGCCAAACTGGCTCTGCGTGATGAAAGCGATACCTATATCCGCGAGAATGTATTCGACAACATCATCTTCTATCCGGAAAATTTCAGTTTTGTCAGCGAAAAGAGCGGATACAACCATCTGTACTGGTATAGCATAGGCGGCAATCTGCTGAAACAAGTGACAGCCGGACAATATGAAGTGCAGGAGTTCCTGGGTTATGACCCCGAAGAAGGAAGCTTCTACTTCAGCAGCAACGAGGAAAGCCCCATGCGCAGTGCCATCTACAAGATTGACCGGAAAGGTAAAAAGACCAGACTATCGTCACAAGCCGGAACAAACAGTGCGCAGTTCAGTGCGAACATGAAGTACTATATGAACCGTTATTCCAATCTGGACACTCCGACCGTCATTACGCTGAACGACAATACCGGCAAGACTCTTGCCACCCTGATGGACAATGCGGCATTGAAGCAGGAAATCAGCGGCTATGACATGCCACGGAAGGAATTCTTCACTTTCCAGACTTCCGACGGAACCACATTGAATGGCTGGATGATGAAACCTGCCGACTTCTCTGCCGGCAAGAAATACCCGGTACTGATGTACCAGTACAGCGGCCCCGGTTCACAGCAAGTGCTTGACAAGTTCAGTGTAAGCTGGGAAACCTACATGGCATCACAAGGCTATATCGTGGTTTGCGTAGACGGGCGTGGCACCGGAGGACGGGGTGCCGAATTCGCCAAATGCACCTATCTGAACCTGGGTATCAAGGAAGCCAAAGACCAGGTGGAAACCGCCCTCTACATGGGCAACCAGCCTTATGTGGACAAAAACCGCATCGGAATCTGGGGATGGAGTTACGGTGGATACATGACCATTATGAGTATGAGTGAAGGAACACCGGTATTCAAGGCCGGAGTAGCCGTAGCTGCCGTTACCGACTGGAACTACTACGACACCGTTTATGGCGAACGCTTTATGCGCACACCGAAAGAAAACGCCGAAGGCTATAAGGCCAGTTCCACCTTTACCCGTGCCGACAAGCTTCACGGCAACCTGCTGCTGGTACACGGCATGGCAGACGACAATGTACACTTCCAGAACTGTGCCGAATATGCCGAACAACTGGTACAACTCGGCAAACAGTTCGATATGCAGGTTTACACCAACCGCAACCACAGTATCTACGGAGGAAATACCCGGTTACACCTATACACGCGGTTGACCAACTTCTTCAACAAAGAATTGAAATAATGCCCGAAAGAGTACGTAAGCCTGAGTGGCTCAAAATAAGCATCGGTGCCAACGAGCGCTATACCGAGACCAAACGCATTGTCGAATCGCATTGCCTACATACCATCTGTAGCAGCGGCCGTTGCCCCAATATGGGGGAATGTTGGGGGAAAGGCACCGCAACCTTCATGATTGGGGGAAATATCTGCACCCGGTGCTGTAAGTTCTGCAACACGGCAAGCGGGAAGCCCTTGCCACTGGATGCCGATGAGCCTACACATGTGGCAGAGTCCATTGCCTTGATGAAACTCTCCCATGCAGTCGTCACCTCCGTAGACCGTGACGACCTGCCCGACTTAGGCGCGTCACACTGGGTACGTACCATCCGGGAAATCAAGCGGCTCAACCCTGACACCACCGTCGAAGTGCTGATTCCCGACTTCCAGGGAAGAAAGGAACTCGTGGCACAAGTCATCGATGCACAACCGGAAATCATTTCGCACAACATGGAGACTGTCCGTCGCATCAGCCCCCTCGTACGCAGTGCCGCCAAGTATGAAACAAGCCTGGAAGTGTTGCGGCAAATTGCAGAAAGCAATACTACCACCAAGTCCGGCATTATGGTGGGATTGGGCGAGACTCCGGAAGAAGTGGAAGAACTGATGGACGACCTCCGCCGGGTGGACTGCCACATACTGACTATAGGCCAATACCTTCAACCCACACACAAGCATTATCCGGTAGCAGCATATATTACTCCCGAACAATTTGCACTCTACAGAGAGAAAGGATTGAAAAAAGGGTTTCAGCAAGTGGAAAGCGCTCCATTGGTACGCTCCTCTTATCATGCGGAAAAACAGATCCATTTTATACAAAAAAGAAGTAAAATAGGAAACATTTAAATTTCCCAGTTGTTATGATGTAAACGACAAAATCATAATACGGATAATGAGCCATCAAAGAATTTTATCATCAAGATTCAATATGTCGCTGGGATTCATCCCCGTTATAATATCCATCATATTATGCGAGTTTATAACGCAGGACATGTCCATCTACATCGGTGCAGGTGTAGGACTCTTGTTTAGCATCTATTCGGTGAGGCATAGAGGAACGCATGTTCCGCAAATCATACTTTACTGTACTACCGGAATGTTACTGCTGTTATCGGTAACAACCCTATTCCTCGTAAACTACTGTCCCCGTTTCATGCTTCCGTTCACGCTGGAAATCAGTGCCATCATTCCCCCATTCGTCATCTACCTCAATAGGAGAAAATTTCTGGACTACCACATGTCTCAGACACAGAAATGCTGCAAGCAGCTTTTTGCACAAGGGGCAGAAGCCGCCATCGTATCCTCACGCGTAATCCTTATCATAAGCCTGCTGCATTTTCTGATTATCTTCTTGGCGGTTCTGGTCAGTTACCCTTTGGGAGACACTACCCGCCACATTCTGTTTTATGTGGCGCCTCCCCTCGTCTTTATATCAGGCATTCTGTTCAATCAGTTCGGCATTTTCTATTTCAATATAGTGATGAACCACACGGTTTTCGTACCGATAGTCAATACCAAAGGAGATGTCATGGGGAAAGCCATCGCCTCAGAAGCCATCAACCGGAAAAACGACTATATCAATCCGGTCATCCGGATTGCCGTTGCCTCACACGGCATGCTGTTTCTCCTCCCCCGCCCCAAATGCAACGTTTTCGAGAAAGATAAAATCGACTTGCTGATGGAGGGTTACCTGATATATGGAGAAACATTGGAACAAGGCGCACACAGAATTTTACGACAAACGCTTCCCACCGCCCCATTAGACCATTTGCACTTCAACTTCATGTATCATTTTGAGAATGAAGCCACCAACCGCCTGGTCTATCTCTTCACACTAGACCTGGACGATGACTCCATCCTATGCAATAAGAATTTCAAGGGGGGAAAGCTATGGACATTCCAGCAAATGGAACACAACCTGGGACGGAACTTCTTCAGCAGTTGCCTGGAATATGAATTCGAGCACCTGGAAGCTATTATTTATACAAGAGAAAAATACAAGGAATCTTAGAAAGGTCGGGAGTCTTGCCCTGCCACTCCCTCACGGTCTTGGTTTTGATATACTCCCCTTCACAAGTAATGTTCGCCGCAATGCAGAGCTTGGTCTGCGGACGGCAGTTATGAAGAATATCCTCTATCATCTTATTATTGCGATAAGGCGTTTCAATGAAAAGCTGAGTCTGATGTTCATTATAGACGCGTTGTTCCAGCATTTTCAGCTTTTTGGCACGCTCTGCCGGTTCAATGGGAAGATAACCATGGAAGGCAAAGCTCTGACCGTTGAAGCCGGAACCCATGACGGAGAGGATAATGGAAGAGGGCCCCACCAAGGGGACCACTCTCAAGTTTTTCCGTTGTGCAATAGCCACTACGTCCGCTCCCGGGTCGGCCACAGCCGGACAACCGGCTTCGGAGATCACGCCCATCGGCTGCCCCTCCACCAGCGGCTTCAGATAGCCGGAGATGTCTTCGGGCGACGTATGCTTGTTCAACGTATAGAATGTCAGCGCATCAATATCTATTCCCTTGTCCACCTTTTTCAAAAAACGGCGTGCCGAGCGCACATCCTCCACGATGAAATAGCGGATTCCCAGTATTATCTCCTTATTATAAGGAGGCAACACCGTTTCAATAGGCGTATCGCCCAGCGTGACTGGCAAAAGATAAAGTGCGAGTTCCATTAGCCGTAAATGATATTTCCGTTTTCGTCCTTATACTCATCCAGTCCCTTCTCGTAAGTAGCCATGGCGCGAAGGCTCATACCTACGCTGGAGAAACCTCCATCGTGGAACAAGTTCTGCATAGTGACCTTGCGGGTGAGGTCGGAAAACATCACGATACAGTAGTCCGCACACTCATCGGCAGAAGCATTACCCAGAGGAGACATGCGGTTGGCGAAGTCGAACAGTTTGTCCATACCCTTCACACCGGAACCGGCAGTGGTCATCGTGGGAGACTGGGAAATGGTGTTGACACGTACATGGTGTTCACGTCCGTAGATGTAACCGAAGCTGCGGGCAATGGATTCCAGCAGTGCCTTGGCATCTGCCATATCGTTGTAACCGTAGAACGTACGTTGCGCAGCCACATAACTCAAAGCCAGAATTGAACCGTAGTCGGCAATGGCGTTGAGTTTCTTGGCAGCTTGTATCATCTTGTGGAAAGAGACAGCGGAGATGTCCAGCGTCTTTTCCAACATATCGTAATCCAAATCATCATATGTACGTTTCTTACGCACATTGGGAGACATACCAATGGAGTGCAGCACGAAGTCAACCGGGCCACCCAATACTTCCATAGAGCGTTTGAATACATTTTCCAAATCTTCTACACTTGTAGCATCTGCGGGAATCACCTCGCAGTTCAGTTTCTCCGAAAGAGCGGACACTTCGCCCATACGGACAGCAACCGGTGTATTCGATAAAGTGATGGTTGCACCTTCTTTTACTGCTTTTTCTGCTACTTTCCAGGCAATGGACTGCTCATTCAGAGCACCGAAAATAATGCCTCTTTTTCCTTTCAACAAATTGTAACTCATACCTATTTTTAGTAAAATTCGGCTGCAAAGATAGGAAGTTTTTGCATAAAAAGCCCGAAAGTGTGCAAAGAAAAGGGAAGAACGGCAAAAAATATACCGATCACCCACTGCAAAACTACTGCAACGCTTGTGCAGTACCACTGCAATACAGTTGCAGTATCACTGCAAACATATTTGCAGTAACGCTGCACTCCATCTGCAGTACTACTGCAAAACGCATGCAGCAGGAATGCAGTAATAACGCACTGATTATCAGCCCAGGGCTTCCTATTCTGCAAATACCTGATGAAACCCGAGACAGCATTTGAACATGAGCGCAAAAAGCCCTATATTTGCAGCAAACTAAAAAATAGAGAAGGCAATGAAGAAGTTGATTATATTTGACCTGGACGGAACTTTACTGAATACAATAGCCGATTTGGCACAAAGTACAAACCATGCCCTGCAAGCGCTTGGCTATCCCACTCACCCGGAATCGGCCTATAACTTCATGGTTGGCAACGGAATCAACAAACTGTTCGAGCGCGCCCTCCCGGAAGGGGAAAAGAGCGAAGAAAACGTCCTGCGCGTCCGCAAGGAGTTTGTGCCTTATTATGACGTGCACAATGCTGATAAAAGCCGCCCTTACCCCGGCATCCCCGAACTACTGGAACAGTTGCAGGAGAAAGGGATGATATTGGCAGTGGCTTCCAACAAATATCAATCGGCTACCGTGAAACTGATTTCACATTATTTCCCCAACATACGTTTTACCGCCGTCTTCGGACAACGGGAAGGGGTCAACGTGAAGCCCGACCCAACAGTGGTGCATGACATTCTGGACATCACCCGGATATCCCGTGAAGACGTGCTATATGTGGGAGACTCCGGAGTGGATATGCAGACGGCCGCCAATGCCGGAGTCACTGCCTGCGGAGTCACCTGGGGATTCCGTCCCCGCACAGAACTGGAAGAGTTTCATCCGGCACATATCGTAGACAATGCTACGGACATTGCCGTTATCGCCGCTCTTTGAGAAGGCACTCCCTCCCCCCCAGCTATCCGAGAGTGCATATTTACATTATGATATTTTTTAGGCGCGGATTACGCGAAAAACACGGAGTTTTTCTTTGTCTCTCCGTGAAATCCACGTACTTCCACGCCTAAAAAATAATCAGAAAGAGAACAGCCTCAGAACAATTTTCGCATCGCTCCTTTATCTCCCACCACAAGATAGGTATTCCCGTCAATCAGTAAAGCGCGCCCACGTTTCTTCTTTCGGTTTTCCTCGTTATCCACATTCACTCCAATCACCCGTCCATCATAGAAAGTGGAAATATCCTTAAAGATAGTATGCCCCACAATGATATGTTCGACGTCATAACGTTTCAACATCAGTTGCAGGGAGTCTTGTGCCAATGGATGGTATTTTGCATCCGTCCGTACCAATCCACGATACCAGATAGGTCCGCTATTACCATATAGGAAAGCCGTGAGAGGCGATAAGGCCTTACGTTCCTTCTTGCTCATGAACAATGCACGGCTCATTTCCTCATTCACTGTGGGAATATTCAAGTCACGGTCATAAAACTCCTTTCCCAAACCTGCGTGCACATACAGATTAGGTCCGATGGTCTGCATCGTATTACGGGTACCAAGCCATTTGCCAAGTTCTGTGTCCGGACCGAACAATGCCGGATAATCCATACCCAGTTTTCGGGCCAATGTCTTGTACTTTTCTTTGGTATAACGCAAATCATTTGCCGTCACAAGTGGTTCATGGTTACCCAACAGAAACGAAACATGACCACCTGCATCTGCCGCCTCCTTCTCCAATTTATAGAACAGCCAAAATATCTGCGGCACATCTTTGCCACGGTCAAATATATCACCGATAACCACCAGATGGTTGGTTCCAAAACTCCAATGGTAGTCTTTATCAATGACATTGTTGCCTCGCAGCAAGCTCATCACGCAATTCAACTTGCCATGGGGGTCAGACATCACAAACACTTTATCCGGTTGTCTGTATTGCCATTCCGGACGTTTGACCGGATGCAGCTTCACATCAAACGGATAACGCCCTTTGTGGTCCGTGACATGAAGGGTGAAATCCTGAGGAAGCACCGTATAAGTCGTATCTTCTATCTGCCCTTGGGCTGTAACACTTATGACGCACACCTTGCCGTCCGGTTCATAAATCACATAAGGTCCGTCTGCCGACAATTCCCCCTTCTTCTCCTTATCCTTCTTCTTACCGTCTAAACCAAGAGTTCCGGCACTTAGGCCGGAACTGATGAAAGTTAGAATAAATACAGTAAAAAAAGACTTTACAATAGTAGTCTGATACTTCATATTCTCGCTTTTTTGGAATTAATCACCATAAGTCGGATTCTGCTGCATATTCGGATTGGAATTCATCTCCGCCTTAGGAATGGGCAATACTACACGATAATAGTTCCAATCAAAAGATACGCTCTCATCCACCATCTTCAGATGTGAAGTCTCGGCTATTTCCGGGAATTCCTTGGTCGACTCCTTGCGCACGATAGTCTGATGATTACGAAGGGCGTCGAAGAAACGGTGTCCTTCACCGAACAACTCTTTACGGCGTTCCAACAGAACATCATCCAACGTCACCGTCTTACCCTGCACGGTCTTTTCCGGATTGGCACGGCTGACAATAGCATCCAGATACTTTACAGCCTTGTCATTGTTATTGAGCTTTACAGCCGCTTCGGCAGCAATCAGATAAAGTTCGGACAGACGAAGTACTGGAATATTGGAATCTTCCACAGCCTTGCCGCTCTGCGGCTGATACTTGGCTATGTAAGCTCTCTTTGTCTTAGGAACAACCGTATATGCCTGATTCCTGACATCATCCGGATCTTCCTGCATCAGTTCATAGAAAGAACTGGTCAGGCAATAATCATCATAACCCGCCTGCCAACAAAGGTAAGCCACACTTTCTTTGCCAACGCCGTCCACTGTCAGATTCACCAACTCAAACAAGACTTCTCCCGGATCGGAAGAGGCAAAATCAGTTCCCCATATCGTGCCATACTCATCATTGGTCCACAAACGGTACTTATTCTTTTCCGCTCCCGCAATGGCAGCTTCAGCCGTAATCAAGGCATTCTGATTATCTTCCATATACAAATAGGCTCTACTCAGCAACAGCATTGCCGCCCACTTATTAATCTTACCCTTGTTGAATTCTTCATCCAGCAGGTCAGCACCTTCCTTCAAATCCTTGATGATTGCCTCATAACACTGGGCAACGGTATTGCGCGACGGCTTGTTTTCCGTATTGGATACTTCGGTCACAATAGGCACTCCCAAAGAAGCTCCTCCATCCTTGGCATACGGATAGCCGAAGAAACGGGTCAGGTCGAACAAGGCAAATCCACGGAGAGCCAAGGTCTGGCCTTTCAGGTCGTTGAAGTATTCCGTATCATCCTCACTGACATCCAATCCGTCTATTTGAGACAAAATGATATTACAATTCTGGATAATCTTATAGGCATAAGACCAGTGGGAAGACGGACCGGAATCCTTTGTATAGTCCAGCATATAGTAGCTGGTGGTACGCTTTCCGGTCTTTATGGACTGCGCATCGTCACCCGTCACGTCTCCGTAATAAATCATACGGCCCGAGTAATAGTTGGTACTGCGCATCACGTCGTAGATACCGTTCAAGCTATATTCCACATCATCCAGATTCTGTATGGCGGTTTCAGTCGGAATCTTTGTACTGGATTCAACATCAAGCCAGTCATTGCCACAGGAGGCGGTCAGGCTGACCAACATCCCCATCATCATATATTTTAATGCTTTCATTGTGTTTCTTTATTATGAGGTTAGAAATTCAAATTAAGACCGAAAGTTACTGTTTTCAAAGGAGGTGTTCCCCAGCCGGCTGTACCTGCACTGACTGATTCCGGATCATAGAAATCGTAAGCGGCCCAAGTCCACAAGTTGTTGGCAGATGCGTAAAGGCGCAGGCTGTTTACGCCGATTTTCCGGGTCCATGTTTTAGGAACGGTCACACCGAAAGTCAACGTTTTCAGACGGATAAAGTCCGTGCTGTGCAAGCGGCGGGTAGTGGTAACGCCATTCATGGCTACCGCCGGCTTCTCTATAAACACTTCATATTTACTGATATCTCCCGGTTGCTTCCAATTGTCACGATAATAGGCCGGAATATTAAGAGTAAAGTCCTTGCCGCCATGTTCTGTTTTCTGTGCCCAGTTATCATATCCATAAGCACCGAACTGATAAGAGAACATGAAGCTCAAATCGAACCACTTGTAACGCAAAGTATTAGAGAGACCACCGGTCACATTGGGCTCGGCATGTTTCTTCAGAGGAATGGCTTTGGCATCCTTGTTATTCTCTGTGATTTCCTTGATATAGTTTCCATTCTCGTCCACGTCGTTGGTATAGAACTGAGGTGCACCGGTCTCGGGGTTGATTCCGGCAAATTCTATCATGTAGAATGTACGGTAGGACTTGCCAATCATGTGAATCTGCGAGCCGCTGATAATCTGGGTCTGTTCGCCGTCCAGTTTCACAATCTTATTCTTGTTGTGCGAAAGGGTGAAAGAGGTAGACCAGTCAAAGTCTTTGGACACAATGTTCTTGGAATTGATTTCCAATTCCACACCCTGGTTCTTCACCTCACCGATATTCATCAGATAGGAACTGAAACCGGTAGTCATAGATACGGGACAGTCCATCAAAAGGTTCTTAGTAGTACGGGTATAGTACTCCAAAGTGAAGTTCAAACGGTTGAAGAAGCCGAAGTCCAGACCGATATTCAAGTTGTAATTCGTTTCCCATTCCAAATCCCTATTTTCAATCTGCGACTGAATCAATGCAGGATTCTCCATATAGCCGCCACTAAGGCTCGTCAAGCCCATATAGCCGTATAAGTCGGAGGGCAACGTACCATTCACACCGTAGGATGCACGGAGTTTCAAATCGGTCAGCCATTTGGACGTGGGTTTCATGAAATCCTCTTCGATAATACGCCATGCTCCTGAAACAGACCAGAAACTTCCCCAGCGATTATCTCTGTGCAAACGTGAACTGCCATCCATACGATAGCTCCCACCCAGATAATACTTGTTCTTGTAGTCATAGTTGAGACGGGTGATGTAAGAAACCATTCTTGACCTCTTGGAAGAACCATCTATGCTCTCTAAAGTCTGCCCGTTGGCAATGTCATTCTTTATCGGAGTCAGGAAGTTAGTAGCATATCCCGACAAGAAATCATTGTACTTGGAATCGATTTCATATCCGACAAGGGCATCCAAATTGTGGTCCTTTTGGATAGTAGTCTTGTAAGTCAACTGGTTTGACCACACCAACTTGTTATATTCACTATATGCCTTTTCGGCTCCACCATTATTCTTCTCACCGTCGGAGGTACGGGAGTCTTTCCATTCTTTACCCTTACTGATGTTATAGTCATAGCTCAAAATAGACTTTAACTTCAAGTCCTTGATAAATTCATATTCGGCATTAATCGTATTGAACATACGGGTAACATACTCACGCTGGTAATTGTACTCCTGGGCAAGAACGGGATTTCTTCTTGACAACGAAATCAAGTCCTGGTTATAGCTTCCATCTTCATTGTAAACCGGATCTGAAGGCGTCAATTTGCTTACGCTGGAGTAGAAAGGAGCAGTATAACCGGTTCCTTCACTATATACATCCTGATTCAGATTGGTAAACATGATGTTGGCACCGAATTTCAATTTATCCGTAGCCTGAAAATCAACATTCAAACGTCCGGTAATTCTTTCCAGCCCCGATGTTTTTACAATACCTTCTTGGTTGAGATAGGACAATGAAGAATAGTATTTGAATTTGTCGGTTCCTCCGGATATGGAAGCCTCATAACTGGAATGGCTTCCTTTCTTGAACAGATAATCTCCCCAATCCGTATAGCCGCACCAGGGAACCGGAGCATATTTGTCGATATTCTTATCAGCATAAGCTATGGCATCCGCATCCGATTTGCCGCTGCGCTGTTGTCCAAGCACCATACCATTGTATATGTATTCGCGACGTTCTGCTCCGCTCAAAGTAGGACGATAATCCATAGCAAAGTCACTGAATCCCCAATCGGCTTTCAAACTGATAGAAGCCTTACCGGTTTTACCTTTCTTCGTCGTAATCAGAACCACACCATTCGCAGCGCGCGAACCGTAGAGTGATGCAGCAGCGGCATCCTTGATAATCGTAATATTCTCAATATCCGAAGTGTTGACGGTTGACATGGCATCCAGACCACCATCCGAACTGATGGAGTTTATCGAACCGGAAGTAACGGGCACTCCATCAATAACATACAGCGGAGAGTTGGAGGCATTGAAAGAGCCCATACCACGAATACTCAAAGAAGCTGAAGAACCCGGCTGGCCGGAAGCAGAAGTAAACTGTACACCCGTAGCATTTCCCTGCAACAAATCCTGGAAAGAAACGGAAGGCACATCGGCAATCTTTTCATTCTTCACACTGGCAGCCGAACCCGCATAAGCAGATTTCTTGAATGTACCGTAACCAGTTACAACCACCTCTTCCATCATATTTGCATCCGGCACCAATACAATCTTCAATATCTTACCCGAAGTAGCTTTCACTTCCTGACGAACATAGCCGACATAAGAGACAAGCAAGGTAGCCGATGCATGCTCCACCTTGATAGAGAAACCTCCATTCAAATCGGTAATCTGGCCGTTTGTAGTACCTTTGACCAAAACATTGGCTCCAATGACGGGCTCACCGGTCTCATCCACCACTGTTCCGGAAATAACATTAGCTTGTTCTACTGCCTTCACAGCATTCACTTCATTGGCTGGACGGATAGCAATGGCCCCGTCTTTTACAACATAAGCCAATCCGCTATTCTTAAGACATTCATCCAGCACTGCTGCGATTTTTCCATTCGTGACCCTCAAATTACGTACCTTGACATTCTTTACGTCATTTGTACTATAAATGAAAGTAAAATCCGTCTGGCGTTGAATTTCCCATAACACGTCACTTAAAGTGGCGTCCTGCACATTTACAGTAACTGTTGTCTGGGCAAACGCCGTATTGGCGGCCTGCACAAAACCAATCATAATGAAACTGAAAAACAGGAATGTAATCCACATACGTTTACTACCTTCCCAAAACCTGGTGTAGCTCTGTTCCTTAGTCATAATTAAATTATTAAATGGTTATTTATAGAATATAATAGTTTTACCGTTGATTTTGACATGTATGTTTTCCGTCGCTTCCAGTAACTCAAGGAAAGGAGCTATTTCCTCATAACGGTTCACATAGCAACCGAAACGCAGGTTCTTTAACGCTTCGTCTGAATAGTCCACTTCAATATTATACCACCTTGAAAGGGTTCTCATAATATCTTCCAGCCGTTGATCTTTAAAATTAATTTTTCCCTTCACCCATGATGTATAGAAGGCAGTATCTACTGTACGCACTTGTATATTCCCGCTCCCGGGAATTAATGATGCCTGCTGTGAAGGTTTTAAGACAAGGCTCTGTCCCTCCCCGGTGTCCACCTTAACAGAACCACTGACAAGAGTCGCCTGATATTCTTCACCCGGATAGGCCGAAATATTGAAAGTTGTCCCCAACACCTCAATCTGCATACCTTGAGTCGATACAATGAAGGGATGACCGGTCTTATTTACTTCAAAATAAGCTTCTCCCGCCAATTCCACTTCCCGCTTCCCAGCTTCGAAAGTAAGCGGAAAACGTAGACTGCTCATTGAATTCAGATGTACTTTTGTACCATCATTCAGAACAAGTGTATACTCACCGCCTTGAGGCACTTCAATTTTATTATATGCCAAAGCAGACTGCCCAACCTGCCCGTCTGCAGCGCTGTAGTTCAAGGTCGTCGAATCTATCTGTATTTGTTTACCAGCCAACTGCAACTGCCGCCCATCGGCATTCTCATCCAGATAAACCGTTTCCCCATTATCCAATGTAAGAATAGCTTTGGCTCCACCCGGCAGTATTTGCTGGGCAGCCAATAATTGATTGCCATCCATGACATGGGGTACAGAAATATCCTGAAGTGCAAAAACCAATATCAGCACCGGTGCAATAAAAAGAGCAACGTACCGTAACAGTTTCAAATGTCTCCTTCTGAGCTCCATCCTCTTGATACGTGTTTCGACACCTTTCCATCCAGCTTGCGAATCAAACTCCATTTTACGAATTTCGTGCTGTGCATAATATTCATCACTACAAATCTTTTGGAAAAGCTGCTCATGGCTTTTGCTCTCTTTGCGCCATTTATCCAAAAAACGGTTTTCTTCCGGTGTTACTTCACCGGATAGGTGCCTGGAAATAAGATGAGCTATATGAAAGTACTCTTTTATCATAATTTGGCATGTTTTAGTCTATCTTTAATGATAATACAAGCCAAAATAAAAACATGGTGAATCGATAAAGATTTTTTTTTGAAAAAATAGAAAAAAATGTGCTTTTAGATAAATAACAGAAGGCAATAATAATAATCGGTAAGGAATGCACGAAGCTTTTTATAAGCCACTTTTTTAAGAGTATGTACCGTTTCGGGAGAGACATTGAGACGCTCTGCTATTTCTGCATTCTTTTTACCTTCCAAAGCCAACTGCATGATGGCTCTCATTTGGGTAGGAAGTTTCTCTATAGCTTCTGACAGAATCCGGAAAGTCTCTTCTTCCACAATCGCATCACGAAAAAAAGCATCTGCTTTTTTGGCTATAATCTTTTGCTCGTATTCATGAGCTACCTTCGAATGCTCAAGTTCGTTCAAGGCATGGTTACGTACGGCCGTATAAAGAAAAGCTTTCACCTGATGAAGATAAAAGAAATCGTCTCTTATCTGCCACAACTTGGCAAATACGTCTTGTACTATATCTGCTGACATATCCGCATCCTCCATGTATTGGAACGCAAAAGAACAAAGCGCCGCATAATATTCCTTAAAAATATTATGAAACTCTTGCTCATCCAGCTTAATGCTTACAACAGAACGAGACTCATCCTTTTTTATCAGATTTAGCGCCATATTTATGCTTTTCGGGCGCTAATATAGTTAAATTTTCAGAATATAACCAATATAACTATCAATCCTCTAAATCTTTTCCCCATAAATCAATATCGGATGGAGCTTTCCATAAGCTCCATCCGACCAATAGTCCTATTGCCAATAAAAAAAACAAATATATCATTATAGTCCGGTTTGTTTCAATGTCTTATAATAACACAGTAAACTGGATTAAAGTTCACTCCACCCAAAATTGTTGTTTTTCCTATGTATACTTTTCAATGCAGAGAGTGTACTATTTGGTTTTCGTGTACGAAAACGAGCAATTTTGTGCACGATAACGACCAATTTCGTCCAAAATTGTCCCATTTACTAAATAATTATGCTTTTCGAGTTTGATTAATTGAGAAAAGGTCTTATTTTTGACCCGGTTTTTAATTCATACTATTGCAAAAACAAACTCAATTACCTAATTAAATCACAAGAGAATGGAACAAGTTTTCGGCTATATCATCGGCTTAGGAGCTGCAGTGATGATGCCTATAATCTTTACAATTTTGGGAGTATGCATCGGCATTAAATTCAGTAAGGCGCTAAAGAGCGGTCTGCTGGTAGGTGTCGGTTTCGTTGGTCTGTCAGTTGTCACTGCGTTGTTGACCAGCAGCCTCGGTCCTGCTCTGAGCCAAGTCGTTGAAATTTACGGTCTTCAGTTGAAAGTATTCGATATGGGATGGCCTGCAGCTGCGGCTGTAGCCTATAACACATCGGTGGGTGCATTCATCATTCCGGTATGTTTGGGAGTAAATCTTCTGATGTTATTAACGAAAACGACCCGTACGGTCAATATCGACCTTTGGAACTACTGGCATTTCGCATTTATCGGCGCAGTCGTTTATTTTGCCAGCGACAATATCTGGTGGGGCTTCTTCGCCGCTATCATCTGCTACATCATTACCCTGATTATGGCCGACTATACCGCCGACAAATTCCAGGGATTCTACGACAAGATGGAGGGTATCTCCATTCCCCAGCCTTTCTGCGCAGGTTTCGTTCCATTTGCCGTAGTCATCAATAAAGCATTGGACAAAATCCCCGGTTTTGACAAATTGAACATCGATGCGGAAGGCATGAAGAAGAAATTCGGCTTGCTGGGTGAGCCTTTATTCCTGGGTATTCTGGTCGGTTGCGGTATCGGTGCCTTGTCTTGCAAGAACGGTCAGGAACTGGTAGACAAGATACCTTATATATTAGGTTTGGGTATCAAGATGGGCGCCGTAATGGAGCTGATTCCGCGTATCACCGCTTTGTTCATCGAAGGCTTGAAGCCTATTTCCGATGCGACCCGCGAACTGATTGCCAAGAAATTCAAAGGTGCTGTCGGCTTGAACATCGGTATGAGCCCCGCATTGGTTATCGGCCATCCTGCAACGCTGGTGGTTTCCCTGCTGCTGATTCCCGTAACCATACTGCTGGCTGTCATCCTGCCGGGTAACCAGTTCCTGCCTTTGGCGTCGCTGGCCGGAATGTTCTACCTCTTCCCGCTGGTACTGCCCATCACGAAAGGAAATGTAGTAAAGACATTCATCATCGGACTCGTTGTACTGACCATCGGTCTTTATTTCGTAACAGACCTCGCCCCCTATTTCACACAAGCAGCCCACGATGTATACGAGAAGACACAAGATGCTGCCGTGAATATCCCCGCCGGCTTTGAAGGCGGCGCACTGGATTTTGCATCCAGCCCCTTTGCTTGGGTCATTTTCCACCTGACCTACTCGTTGAAATGGATAGGCTCCGGTATCCTTGTATTATGCACATTGTTCCTGATGATTATGAACCGTCGTGCTATCATCAAATACCAGAAATCAATCAAAAATTAAAAGTTAAAAATTAAATAGTAACGGATTATGAAAAAGTTAGTACTTGCATTTATGATGGGAGCAGCTGCCATGGCAGCCAATGCCCAAGTGAATTACAAAGTGCAGACCGCCTGCCATCCGCAGGACGTGAAGCATTATGACACGGAACTTCTGCGCAGCAGATTCATGATGGACAAAGTGATGGCTCCGGATGAAATCAACGTAACCTACACCCTCTACGACCGATTGATTTACGGTGGCGCCATGCCGGTGAACAAGACATTGAAGTTGGAAGTGTTCCGTGAACTGGGTCCGGAAATCACTTACTTCCTCGAACGCCGCGAACTGGGTGTCATCAATACCGGCGGTGACGGAGTGGTTACTGTAGACGGTAAGGAATACCCCATGAAGTATAAGGAAGCCCTTTACGTAGGCTGCGGAAATAAGGAAGTAACCTTCAAGAGCAACGACGCTACCAATCCCGCCAAGTTCTACATCAACTCGGCCCCGGCCTACAAACCCTATGTTACTCAGCTGATTACCACCGATGCCAAGCTTCAGAAAGCCAACCCCAAGAAATATGCACTGGGCATCTCCGACCATTATGGAAAAATGGAAGACAGCAACGACCGTATCGTAAACCAGCTGATTGTGAAAGATGTACTGGAAAGAGTGAAAGACGGCGGTACCAACCAGTTGCAGATGGGACTCACGGAACTGGCTCCCGGCTCTGTATGGAATACCATGCCTGCCCACACGCACACTCGCCGCATGGAAGCTTACTACTACTTCAACCTGAAACCCGGCAACGCTATCTGTCACCTGATGGGCGAACCGCAGGAAGAACGTTTGATATGGCTGCACAACGAACAAGCCATCACTTCTCCCGAATGGTCCATCCACGCTGCTGCCGGAACCAGCAACTATACTTTCATCTGGGGTATGGGCGGTGAAAACCTGAAATACAGCGACAAAGACGAAATCAAATACATCGATATGAAATAAAGTTGCCCTGCAACGTCCGATAGGCATGGACTTAAATAATCCATGCCTATTTTTGTCATTTTCTACATCCTTTTTACTCAATATTACACCTCGAACAACACACAAACCCCTACATTTGCATCAAAATATAAATCTATTATCATGAGTACATTTCAAAACACCGCAGGGCGGATGACCAATTACCGTTGGATTATCTGCGCCATGCTATTCTTCGCGACAACCGTCAATTACCTCGACCGCCAGGTTCTTTCATTGACCTGGAAAGATTTCATCTCCCCCGAATTCCACTGGACCGATACACACTACGGCTACATCACAGCTATCTTTTCCATCGTCTATGCCTTAGGCAATCTGTTTGCCGGACGTTTCATCGACTGGATGGGAACGAAAAAAGGGTATTTATGGGCCATTGCCGTATGGTCTATCGGTGCTTGTATGCACGCCCTCTGCGGACTTGCCACAGAAATGACCCTCGGCATTGAAAATGCCGCCAACATGATTAGCGCTACCGGTGCATTGGCCTCTACCATAGCCATCACCAGCGTTTACTACTTCATTGCCGCCCGTATCATACTGGGCATCGGTGAAGCAGGAAACTTTCCTGCCGCCATCAAGGTGACTGCCGAATATTTTCCAAAGAAAGACCGTGCCTTCTCCACTTCCATATTCAATGCCGGCTCTACCATCGGAGCACTGATAGCCCCATTGTGTATCCCTACCCTGGCCCGCTACTTCCAACGCATGGGCGTGGGCAACGGCTGGGAAATGGCTTTTATCGTTATCGGCGGATTGGGTTTCATCTGGATGGGACTGTGGATATTCATGTACAAGAAACCTGATGAAAATCCACACGTAAACGCAGCTGAGCTGGCATATATAGAACAAGACAAAGACAATGAGAAGGATAAAAAGGCGACTACTCCGACAACCAAGGATGAAAAGAGCATTTCTTTCCTGCAATGTTTCAAATATCCGCAAACCTGGGCTGTATTTTTCGGCAAATTCATGACTGACGGTGTATGGTGGTTCTTCCTCTTCTGGGCACCCGCATACATTTCGGACGTTTACGGATTCTCCTCAGATACTCCCACGGCACAGATGCTTATCTTTGTGCTCTATGCCATCACGATGTTGTCCGTCTATGGCGGGAAATTGCCCACCATCATTATCAACAAAACCGGTAAGAACCCCTACGCCGCACGCATGCAGGCCATGTTCATCTTTGCACTGTTCCCGCTATTGGCATTGTTTGCACAGCCATTGGGCAACAAGGAAGTATTTGGCGAACAAGCCTATTGGTTCCCGATTATCATCATAGGTATTGCAGGCGCTGCCCATCAGTCCTGGTCGGCCAACATCTATTCTGTGGTAGGTGATATGTTTCCCAAGAGCACCATTGCCACCATTGTGGGAATCGGAGGTATGGCGGGCGGTATCAGCTCATTCCTTATCAACATGAGTTCCGGTTTGCTGTTCGACTATGCCGACAAGACACAAATGGTATTTCTTGGATTCCAGGGCAAGCCTGCCGGATATTTCATCATCTTCTGTGTATGTGCAGTGTCCTACCTGATAGGCTGGTGCATCATGAAGGCACTGGTTCCGAAGTACAAACCGATTATAGTGGACTAATCAGAAGTCTCTATATAGATATTCAGAATCATGCGGAGTTTGCAAACTGCATTACATGCCTTGCAAACTCCGCACAAAAAAAGCCTTTTCTCACGAAATGGCTTTTCTTCGTTCAATTACAGTCAAAAACAAAAAACTGTAAATGGAACACAATTTAAGATGAAAAAAAGGGAAGTCTCACGACTTCCACAATTCTTCTAACCTTAAATCTAAATCTCTATGAAAAAAACGTGATGCAAAGATAATGGTTTATCTCACACAGCGTTATTAATAAACTCTATAAAGAAGCAGAAAATATTTAAGATTTACTAAATAAGACGGTTACGAATGGCAAACTACAGACAAGAGCTCGGCATAAATAGGATTAAGTTTCAATAGTTGCGGCACTCCTGTCATAAACATCTGCCTGCGGGCACGAGTAAGGGCAACATTCAATTTCCGGTCAATCCGAGTACCGTTTTCCTCCGTCATATTTGCCAGAAACTTCAACTGATAAGCCCGGTTCACACAGAAAGAGTAGATAATAACATCCCGTTCGCTACCTTGGAAGCGTTCCACGGTGTCTACCAATATATCCTCCAAAGGAGCAATACCCAAAGCAGCAATCTCTTTCTTAATCAAGGCTATCTGACTGCGATAAGGAGTGATGACACCTAAAGTGACAGCCGGGTTGAAACCGGAAACAGCTGCATACTGCCGATAGATAGCCGCTGCCAACCGTGCCACAATCCGCGCCTCCGAATGGTTCATCTTGGCCGACTGTGCCGGCGGTTCGACTGCGGCAGGCAGAAAAGCGACACGACGAGTCAGCAAGCCGGCAAACTCACAATCACACAGCTCAGGAGCAAGAATCAGCTCTCCCTGCTGGTGCGGCAGACCAACCGGTTCCAACAGACCACCGTAAAAAGCCCGGTTAGGAAACAAAGCTACCTCGATATTCATACGACCCTGACGGCAGAGCATGTCGTAGGAGGGATGAGGGATAAAAGATGAAGAATGAGAGGTTGATGCCTGGCGATTGGCACTTTCCTTGGAGAGATTCCTATAAAGGCGTTCGAAAAGGGAATCTTTCAAATTATACAATCCGATGGCCTGCAAAGCTTCGTCACACACTTCCGACTGCTCGGACGACTGCAAGACCACTGCGGGTAGCTGCTTATGGTCACCTATCAAAATAAATTTGCCGATGGCATCCGCGCCTGCGGGATTGCGGGTACAGAGTAATCCCAGCAGTTGTGGTTCCAAAATTTGGGTAGCCTCATCCACAATCGCTACATCAAAAGTCTTCAACCGGAAAAGTTCGGTCTTGGAAGAAAGCGTGGCAACCGTACCGACAAAAACACGGCAACGGGCAATGCGCTCCTGCACCTGCCGCCGAGTGGCACAAGATTCCAACACATTCTCAATCAGATACGGGCGGAATGAGTCATCGCAAGACAACTCACTGCCTAAACGGATAAAGTCTATTTCAGGCTCAATGGAAGCCAGCGCCTTACTGATTTCATCTACAGCACGATTGGTATACGAAAGCAGTAGAATCTGTTTCCCCTCCCGGTAAAAGGCTTCTACCATGCCCCGCAGCGCGCGAGAGGTCTTGCCGGTACCCGGCGGACCGATTAAAAGGAAATAGTCGCGGGCAGCCTGCGCTTTTAGAATAATCCGCGAAAAATCATCCGGAGCGGTCGCAATACCAGTATCCAAAGAAGCATCGAACTCGGGAGGGCGCTGCCCCAACAACAAATCACGCCGTCTTTGAGTGGCAGAAAGGAAAGCGGAAAGTCCCAGATACATGCTACGAAAGGAGGTGTCCATATAGTCGTGCTCTATGGCATAAAGGCTAGCAGCAGGCAATACACCCGCATTCTGCTGAGTGGCACGAAGACGGATACAGACCTCGTTATCGGATATGCGCTCTATATTACCTTTAAACACCATCTTGTTGGTAACGTTGTCGGTATCCGTATTCCGTTCGTAAAGAACCACCGCATCACCCTGACGGAAATTGGGCAGAACCCGCTCCTGCCGGGAAGCAACCATTTGCTTCGTTCTGAGTGACAAATACGGTTTATGCGCATCTGCCGCATGATTCTCGCAAATAGCCAAATCGTACAGAATTTCACCTGCCTCACATTTCTCAGCCAGTGTGGAAAGCCAGAGGGCGGCAGCACCGGTACGTCCTTCATAATCCACATCTCCAGATTTGGAGGTATAGAGTTCCTTGGTTATAAAGTTATAGAGCGTATAAAAATAGCTTTGTTCCAACGACGAAAGCGAACGGATGCGTTGCGCTACGGCATCGATGGAGGGGCAAAGGAAGCGTTTCCACAAGGTATTGTCCAAACCGCGCTCATTCAAGGTATCCGGATGGATGTCTTTCAGGCGCTCTGCCGTATACTGTGGGCTATTCCGTAACTGGATGCCATATTCATTGGCTACAATCCGGTTACGCACATCCATCACACGGCGCACCATTGCCCACGAAGGACGCGCCGGATAAAGCAACGGATAACGGGTATAGAGCAGATAAGCCTTTACACGTCGATGGTCCATTCCCATAGAATACTCCAACACAGCCTGATAGAGCAACATCTGCACCTTATTGTTTTCTTTAGGCTCCACCTTACCACGGATGGAATACTCGTCCGCCTTACCGGACTTCATTTCAATGAACGAGGTCATATCCCGCTGCATGTAGTCCAGACGCCCTTGCAAACCCAATGCTTCACAGATGTAAGAGGGTTCCAGCACGGCATCAGTCCTATCGAGCTCATAGCCGGATGCACGGAATGTTTCTGTCACCGTCCGGTGGATATTATCGAAATGGCGCTTGCAATCGGAAAAGAATTCAGCTTCCTTCTCCCGGTCGCGCAGGTCGGCACATGCTGCCAGCTCGATGGGATAAGAACGGAAGGCCTTCTTCATGCATGCCAAATAATCGGGTGCCTCCTTGGCATGAATCCATTCGTCCAGAAAGAGGTTGGCAATATTACCCAACAGTAACGGACGGGTATTGTCTGGCGACTGGAGCCGTGCCAGGATATAATTGGCAGGATGATGCCCGTAATCCTTGAAGCATTCGGCAAGCGAACTGATGTCTATCAAGTAATCGGGCTCAAGTATAATAAAGGAAGGGGTGAGTATGCCGACTTCGTCCACCGTAACATCCAGCAGATTGACCTGGGCATGCCGCCACAGAATCCGGCAGATTTCTGCAAACTCTTCATTAATCTGAGGTACATTATAACGGACACGCAACGGCTCATCGGCTACAGTGTCTACGGGCAGTACATATAAATAAGTATCATCGGCATACTGAAAACAGACGCGCATGCGCTTTATCCGTTCTTTGGCGGGCGGTGCCACTATATAGGTGGCATCCGCACGGGGTAGCAGGCGATAAAGTTCGGCAGGTATCTCCTCCCCCGTCAAGCGCTTGACAAAGAATGCCAGTGTCTTGGCATCACGCAACAACTGTTCACGTTGCGGTTCCGCCTGGCGGTTCAGAATAGCATTGGAGGTCAGCCGGAAGGTATGCAGACGGTTCTGTTCCACGGTGGAAAGTCCGGCCTTCGAAGCCACGAAACTGATACGTGCAGAAAGGTCCGTCATCTGCAAGCTGCCGTCGGGCATCTGTGTACGGCACAAACGCTCCAGCAACTCGCGCAATTGCCGATAGGCCACGTCCAAGGAGATTTCCTCAACGTGGCAGGCTTCCAGCAATATACTAAAATATTCCTTTACTTCACAATCCATCATTCCTCTGTCTCCACTTCTTCCGCTTCATCATCAGTCTTTTTATCCTTTATCATCAGGATACTCAACTCATAGAGCAGATAAAGCGGCACCGCCACTACTGTCAAGGTAAACGGGTCACCGGTCGGAGTAATGATGGCCGAGGCAATAACAATGATGACAACAGCATGACGGCGGTATTTCCGCAAAAAGGTCTTGTGCACCAGTCCCAGCAGGGAAAGCAGCCATGTCACCAGCGGCAGTTCGAATGCCAGTCCCATGCAAAGCACCAACATCATGAAATTGTCGATGTACGAGTTCAGGGAAATTTGATTCTCGATGGCTGCGCTCAATTGATAAGTGGAAAGGAAACGCAATGTCAGCGGATAGACCATAAAATACCCCAGCAACACACCGATGAAGAACATCACCGTACCTATACCCAGCGCTTTCCTCACCCCTTTACGCTCGTTTGGATAGAGTGCAGGGCTTACAAAGCGCCAGATTTCATAGAAAAAATAAGGAGCAGCCGTTACCACCGACATCCAGAAAGCGGTAGACATGTGGACAAAGAACGGTGCGGCAAGATTGATATTGACGAGCTTCACATGAAACTCCTGGGTAAAGAATTCATCCTGCAAATCCAGTCTCTGCCCTATCCAGCGCAGCAAGTCATAGAAAATGAAGTCGTTATGGCAAGGAGCCAATATCACATTGTCAAACAGATAAGGCATGGCAATAAAATAACCGATAGCCAATACAAACCACACACCGAGTACACGAAACAACACCCGGCGCAACTCGTCCAAGTGGTCCCAAAAGGTTAGTTCTTTTTCTGACATAAAGGGATTTACTATTTACTATTTGGGCTGCGCTGCGGGGATTTACTATTTGACAATTTACTATTTACTATTTGGGCTGCGCTGTGGAAAAGGCAACAAGCCTACCCATACTCCTGAACTTCTCAGAGTATCAAATAGTAAATAGTAAATTGTCAAATAATAAATACCCTTGTTCCTTTATTTCTTTTCAGCCGGTTTATCCAAATCTTCCTGAGCCTTGTTTATCTCTTCTTTGGCTTCATTCACACCATCCTTGAAGCTCTTCACTCCTTTGCCCAAACCACGCATCAATTCGGGAATTTTCTTACCACCAAACAACAGCAAGATGACCAATGCAATAATTATCCATTCGGAACCGCTGGGCAGAAAGCCTAATAAAAGTAAGTTTGTCATAGTTATATCTGATTAATTATAGTGCAAAGATAGGAAAATTAAGGATTAGGGATTAAGGATTAAGGATTAATTTTATCGCAATCCCTAATCCCTAATCCCTGCCCCCTATCTTCAGTCTTGATAATAAATACGTTTTACCCGTGTAGAAACGCTTGTCAACACCTCATAAGGAATAGTTTCGAGTACATCGGAAAGAACGGTTATAGGCAGATGGTCACCAAAAATTTCCACACTGTCACCCTCCTTGCAATCGATGTCCGTCACGTCAATCATACAGACATCCATGCAGATATTCCCTACATAGGCTGCCCGTTGGCCGTTTACAAGACAATAGGCATGTCCATTTCCAAGATGGCGGTTCAGGCCGTCGGCGTAACCGATGGGAAGAGCCGCTATACGCGACGGACGGGTGAGATGCCCTTTCCGGCTATACCCCACCGTATCCTCTTCGGGAACATCACGTATCTGGAGGATGGTAGTCTTCAACGTGCTCACATTATTCATAATGGAATTGTCTATGGGATTGACACCATAGAGGCCGATACCCAGGCGCACCATATCGAATTGCGCCCCGGGGAAACGCTCGATACCTGCGGAATTGCAGATATGGCGAAGTATCTTATGCGGAAAAGCCTCCTGCAATTCCATGGACGCTTTCTCGAACATTTCTATCTGCCGGCGTGTAAAACTGTCGAATTGTTGCGAATCGCTCCCTACCAAATGCGAGAAGACGGAACGGGCAATCACAGCATTCTGTCCCTTCAGCCGTTCTATCAGCCGGGGCATATCCTCCGGAGCAAACCCCAGGCGGTGCATACCGGTATCCAGCTTTATGTGGATGGGGAAGTTTGTGATACCTTCCTTTTCCGCTTCTTTAATCAAAGCGTCCAGCAGATGGAAGCTATATACTTCGGGCTCCAGCTTGTAATCGAACATGGTCTTGAAAGCAGTCATCTCAGGATTCATGATAATGATGTTCGCAGTGATGCCCGCTTTGCGGAGTTCGGAGCCTTCGTCGGCAACCGCCACGGCAAGATAATCGACATGATGTTCCTGCAAAGTCTTGGCTATCTCATAAGAACCTGCACCGTAAGCGGAGGCTTTCACCATGCAGACCATCTTTGTTTCCGGCTTCAGCTTGCCACGATAATAGTTCAGATTGGCAATCATCGCTCCAAGATTAACCTCCAGAATGGTTTCGTGCACCTTCTTCTCCAATACTTCCGTCAAGGAGTCAAAACCGAACTTACGTGCACCCTTAATCAGAATTATTTCGTTTTCAAGGCGAAGTTCCCCACGCTGAATGGCACGTATCAAGGCCGCTGTATCCGGATAAAAGGTCTTCTCTATATTAAAGCGTGCAGCGCAGGAAGATATTTCATTTCCTACACCTATGATGCGTTCAATGCCACGGCTGTTTACCAGCTGTGCCACTTGTCGGTAAAGTGTCGGCGTGTTCTGACCGGTCTCCAATATATCCGAAAGAACCAAAGTCCGCCTCAATCCCTTACTTTGCGAACGGCGGTAAAGAAAATCGAGTGCAATATCCAATGAGCCAAGGTCAGAATTATAACTGTCGTTAATCAACAGACAGTTGTTTTTTCCCTCCTTGACTTCCAGCCGCATGGCGATGGGTTCCAGCCTTGCCATACGTTCTGTAATCTGTTCGGCAGGAAGCATCAGATAGAGGCATGCGGCCAGGCAGTTCAGCGAATTCTCGATGGAAGCATCATCTATGAACGGTAGAGTAAACGTATTGTCCATATCCAGATAGCGATAGGAAATGACAGTACAGTCATCCCGTTTCTCCACTTTACTTATATATAGAGGACGTTCCATATCTTTCCGGCTCCACGCAATCTCACGTGCAGACAGCATGGACTTCGCCACACAGTTGCTGACGAACTCATCGTCACCATTATAAATCACTACATCACAATTCTTGAAAAGCGTCAGCTTCTCCATGCATTTCTCCTGCAACGAGAAGAAATTTTCCTGGTGAGCCCCTCCTATATTGGTCAGGATGCCTATGGTAGGCTTGATGATGTTCTGCAAAGCGCGCATTTCCCCCGGCTCGGAAATACCGGCTTCAAAAATAGCAAGTTCGGACTGTTCGTTCATCTGCCACACAGACAAAGGCACTCCAATCTGGGAGTTATAACTGCGGGGAGAACGGATAATGGCACGTTCCGGACTGAGCAACTGGTGCAGCCATTCCTTCACAACAGTCTTACCGTTGCTTCCCGTAATACCGATGACCGGTATCTGGAACCGGTTCCGATGCTGTTCCGCCAGTTTTTGCAAGGCTTTCAGCGGGTTGGGAACAATGAGATAATTGACAATTGACTGCGCATCATCACGCTGCATAGCATTGTCAATTGTCAATTGTCCATTGTCCATTAATCTAAAGCTTTCTTCGCTAAGCACAAAATTACGTACTCCACGGGCATATAAATCTGCAATATAGCGCGCACCGTCATTTCTCTTGGTGGTCAAGGCAAAGAATAATGTTTCCTCAGGAAAATTCAGGGAACGGCTGTCAGTGAGCAGCCAGTCTATGGTAGCCGGCGCGTTTCCCATACGCCGTGCGCCAATACTTTCGGTTATGCTTTCAATCGAATACGACATATTTCTCTCTCTTTTTGGAAATCTAAGTACGGGTATTTTCCGTTAAGTTGGTCTATTTTTAACACAATTTGTCCTAAAAAACGCTTATACTCTTCTGAAGCGGGATAAAATGGCTTATGTGACAACATCTTACGGATATTTTCACTTTCTTCCATAATCCGTAACGCATCGGCAGAGATACACGACCGGGTAAACCGTTCCCAGACATAGCGAATGGCCGTTTCGGAAGGATGCACCATGTCTTCTGCATAGAAGCGATAGTCACGAAGCTCGTCGAGCAGCAACTCATAAGCCGGAAAATAGAAAACATGTTCCGGGAAAGTGGCTTGCAACTGGTTCACGGCAAGCAGCAAGGTAGCTTTACTGAGCTGGTTGGCATGCATTCCGTCACGCACGTGGCGGATGGGGCTGACGGTGAACAATACTTTCAACCGGGGAATCCGCGCCAGCAAGCCGGAAAGCAAAGAGGTGTAGTCAGATACTATTTCACTGACAGAAAGCATACGGCGGGTAAAGCAGGACTCAGGTTGCTTATGACAGTTGGCAACTACAGTTCCCGTCTTTTCATTTTCATAAACCCAGGCAGAGCCGAAAGTCAGCAACAGACAATCCAACCGGTCCAGCCTTTCATGGGCGCTTTTCAAACGCCCGTTAATACCTGCCAATGTTTCCTCTGCAGAGACTGAGGAAAAGCTACCATGATGCATGGCACTGTGCCAAAGTTCATGAAAGAGGAAAATATCGTTTTCATTGTAGCATCTGCCCGCAATGATTTCACGCAATGCCGCAGAAATGGAAAACGGATTATAAAGCACACCATAAGGATTGACGTCACAACGGAACTTGGCATCCGCCAGCCTTTGCCCCATCTCGGACGCAAAACAAGAACCCATCAGCAACAGATTATTCTCTTGCGAAAGAAGGGGCATACTGGAAACTACTTCTACAGGCGTATAAAGATTCATAAGCTCGGAATAAATAAACCATTCACTTTCTCGAAAAAAATGATGTACCAACTGCTTGCTACGCCACAAAGATAGTAAATTTCAATATATAACGGTCGAAACATAAAAAGGCAGGTGATATAACCTTTCATTATATCATCTGCCTTAAATAAAAATACTATATATTCTATTAATACCAATTAGCCGTAGGATCAGCCACCCAATCTGCAAAACCTGGATATTTATCATTAATATCCTGACGTTCAGCAGTCCATTCATATCTTGTCTCTACACGTATCTTCTGCGGCGCTTTGCCTATCTCCGCTTTCAGTGTATATACTTCAGCATTTTGACCTTCCACTTTGATATTTACGGCACCGGTACCGTCAACTCTGTACATCACCGGAGCCTTAGTTGCCCCAGCACCTGTATTTACCATTGTAGTATTAGAAACGCCAAAGAGTCCATGAACTTCACGGCTATCACCGCCCACCTCAATATACAAAGGCAAAGTACCACCCGCAGCCTGCAGGGTAATGATAGTTGCTCCTCCATTGGTCGCTACATCAAACACGACATCGTTGAAGTCAAAATCATCACTGTCTCCAAGGTCTTCTGCTATGATTCTGTACGCATTCGTATATACGGCCGGAGAGATCTTCACAATCCAATCACTATAATACCCATCTGCAGCCACTTGTTGATTTGGGTTCTGTCCGGTAGCTTCAAAGTCAAATCCCACATAATAAGCACCCTCAATATATTGTATAGTATAATTATAGTGCATTTTACCATCCAGAGAAGCCCTATAGCCAAAAGAAGACGTTCCACTATTCTGCATTAGCATTATAGCCCCCTCAGTAGCATTAAAATTATTGATATGGTCATCTGATGCCGCAACCAAAAAATCCATATTAGAGTGTGAGCCACTTACATGTTGAACAAAAAAGTCGGTCCAATCCCCCCCAATGGATTGTGGATTCCGATATGTTTTAAACCATTCCGTAACCACTTCTTTTTCTGTAGCCGTAACACTCCCCGGTACTTCCGTAAAATCTTTCCATTGATTGCTATTAGTGTTAGCAACACGCGTTGTCGGTGTTACCCCAAATCCCCAATCCTGATCAACTGCAATTTCTCCATACCTCTGCACAAAAGCCGATGCATACTGTGCCTCTTTCTTAGCTGCCGCCTTTTCCGGGTTGAACAGATCGCTATCAGAACCGCAAGCGGAAAAAACCACTACGCCCATAATAGCCAAAACTTTAAAGTCAAGCTTTTTCTTCATATCATTCATTGTTTATTCATTTAACAATTCGTGACTACACCCCATTCCGACACATATTACAACCAAGAATACCATCACATACAATTCAGAATTGTATAACATATTGATAAACAGGACATATTCCACTTCGCAATATATATAATATTATATCAACAACAACCAAAGCTTCTAAAAAGTTGCAATAAATAATTTATAAAATTGCATTTTTCAACAAACATCAAGTGTAGAGCAGCTCTTATCACAGACGGTCACGTGCGAGAATAAAAGTCAATCTTTGGAAGGATTAATATCCTTGTCTACTAACACTAAATCATTCCTATATGTAGAAAAAATCGTTCCACCATGGTGGAACGATTTTTTCTACAGGATGGAACAATATTTTCTCCATGGAGGAACGATTTAATATCAGGCATCTTTTCCCTTAACTATAGGCAGGCGGAACGAGAAATGTGGCGTATGCAAAGAGAAAGTAAAAACAGAAGTGAACAAAAGAGGCTTTTTTTCCTTCTAAAACTTCCCGCCATCCGTTTTCTTTTGCTATTTTTGCATTTTGTAATCTTCAGATTAGAAATGAGAACAGAACCAACAACATATAACTTGCTTAACACCATTACATTTCCCAAGGATTTACGCCAACTCAGCGTAGAAGAGCTTCCTGAAGTCTGTAAAGAATTGAGGCAAGACATTATAAAAGAGGTTTCGTGCAACCCCGGACATTTCGCAGCCAGTCTGGGCACGGTAGAGCTGACCGTTGCCCTGCACTACGTATTCAATACTCCGTACGACCGCATAGTCTGGGATGTAGGCCATCAGGCGTACGGGCACAAGATACTGACCGGACGCCGTGAAGCATTCTCCACCAACCGTAAATTCAAGGGAGTTCGTCCTTTTCCCTCACCAGAGGAAAGCGATTATGACACATTCACCTGCGGACATGCGTCAAATTCAATCTCCGCCGCTCTTGGCATGGCTGTTGCCGCTGCCGAAAAAGGCGAGAAAGACCGCCATGTGGTCGCCGTCATCGGTGATGGAAGCATGAGCGGCGGCCTGGCTTTCGAAGGACTGAACAACGCTTCGTCCACCCCCAACAACCTTCTTATCATTCTCAACGACAATGACATGTCGATAGACAGAAGTGTAGGTGGCATGAAGCAGTACCTTTTCAACCTGACTACCAGCAACCGCTATAACCAGCTGCGCTTCAAGACATCCAGACTGCTGTTCAAAATGGGACTTTTGAACGAGGACCGCCGCAAAGCGCTGATTCGCTTCGCCAACAGCCTGAAATCAATGGCCGCCCAGCAGCAGAATATCTTTGAAGGGATGAACATCCGCTACTTCGGCCCTATCAATGGACACGATGTGAAAAACATAGCCCGTGTCCTGCGGGACATCAAATATATGCAGGGACCGAAAATACTGCATCTGCACACTGTGAAAGGAAAAGGCTTCGAACCTGCCGAGAAGAATCCGGATATCTGGCATGCACCGGGCAAATTCGATCCGGAAACCGGAGAACGCCTCAAGGCGGATACCAGCAATTTGCCTCCGCTTTTCCAGGACGTGTTTGGGGAAACGCTGGTAGAACTGGCAAAGGAAAATCCGAAAATCGTCGGAGTAACCCCCGCCATGCCCACCGGCTGCTCTATGAACAAGCTGATGGACACCATGCCCGACCGTGCCTTCGATGTGGGTATTGCCGAAGGGCATGCAGCCACTTTCTCGGGCGGTATGGCTAAAGAAGGAATGCAGCCTTTCTGCAACATCTACTCCTCCTTCATGCAGCGGGCATACGATAATGTCATCCATGACATCGCCCTGCTCCGCCTCCCCGTCGTACTTTGCCTGGACCGCGCCGGACTGGTAGGAGAAGACGGACCGACACACCACGGAGTTTTCGACCTGGCCTATTTCCGTCCGATTCCCAACCTGACCATATCTTCACCGATGGACGAACATGAATTGCGCCGCCTGATGTACACGGCACAGTTGCCGGACCAAGGTCCGTTCGTCATCCGCTATCCCCGCGGACGCGGCGTATTGCTGGATTGGAAATGTCCGCTGGAAGAAATCCCCGTAGGCAAAGGGCGCAGACTGAAAGAAGGCAAAGACCTGGCAGTCATCACCCTCGGTCCCATAGGCAACGTGGCCGCACGTGCCATAGAGCGTGCGGAGAAGGACAAAGGAATCTCCATAGCCCACTACGACCTGCGTTTTCTCAAGCCGCTCGACGAAGCCCTGCTGCACGAGGTAGGACTCAACTTCCAGCATGTCGTCACCATAGAAGACGGTGTCAAAAAAGGAGGAATGGGCAGTGCCATACTGGAGTTCATGGCGGACAATGACTATATTCCCCATTTCAGACGTATCGGTGTACCCGATGCCTTCATAGAACACGGCACCATACAAGAGTTGCACCATCTTTGCGGAATGGACGAAGAAGGAATCTATAATCAATTGATAATTGATAGTTGAAAATTGACAGTTTGAGCATTTACCCCATATGTCAACTATTAATTATCAACTATCAACGAACTAAAAGTGAAAATAATTATTGCAGGTGCCGGCGCAGTAGGCACACACTTGGCCAAGTTGCTGTCCCGCGAGAAGCAGGACATCATTCTGATGGACGACAACGAAGAGAAGTTGAGCACACTGAACTCTAACTTCGACTTGATGACGGCTACAGCCTCCCCTACCTCCATAAAAGGCTTGAAAGAAGTGGGAGTGGGAGAAGCCGACCTGTTCATAGCCGTCACCCCCGATGAAAGCCGGAACATGACCGCATGCATGCTTGCCAACAATCTGGGAGCACAAAAGACTGTAGCCCGCATTGACAACTACGAATACCTGCTGCCCAAAAACAAGGAATTTTTCCAGAAGCTGGGTGTCGATTCACTCATCTACCCGGAAATGCTTGCCGCCAAGGAAATCGTGTCCTCCATCCGCATGAGCTGGGTACGCCAATGGTGGGAATTCTGCGGAGGAGCCTTGATACTGATAGGCACCAAGATGCGCGAAAAAGCCGAGATACTGAACATCCCCCTCCACGAACTGGGTGGACCGGAGCTGCCCTATCACGTGGTAGCCATCAAACGGGGAAGCGAGACACTGATTCCCCGTGGTGACGATACCATCAAGCTACATGACATCGTATACTTTACCACCACACGAAAATACGTCCCCTACATCCGCAAAATAGCCGGCAAGGAAGATTATGCCGATGTGCGCAACGTGATGATTATGGGTGGAAGCCGGATTGCCGTACGAACCGCCCAATATGTCCCGGACTACATGCAGGTGAAAATCGTGGACAACGACCTGAACCGCTGCAACCGCCTGACCGAGCTGCTTGACGACCGTACCATGATTATCAATGGCGACGGACGGGATATGGACCTGCTTGTGGAAGAGGGACTGAAAAATACGGAAGCCTTCGTTGCCTTGACCGGCAACTCGGAGACTAATATCCTGGCCTGCCTTGCCGCCAAACGCATGGGAGTCAGCAAAACCGTAGCGGAAGTGGAGAACATCGACTACATAGGCATGGCCGAAAGCCTTGACATCGGCACCGTCATCAACAAAAAGATGATTGCTGCCAGCCACATCTACCAGATGATGCTGGATGCGGACGTCAGCAACGTGAAATGCCTGACCTTTGCCAATGCCGATGTAGCGGAATTTACCGTTAAGGCCGGCTCGAAGATTACCAAACATCCGGTAAAAGACCTCGGCCTCCCGAAAGGAGCCACCATCGGCGGACTTATCCGCCAGGGGGAAGGCGTTGTGGTTATGGGTAACACCCTGATACAGCCGGGTGACCATGTAGTGGTATTCTGCCTGAACATGATGATTAAGAAAATCGAAAAATACTTTAACTAATTGAGAATGAGTAGTTGGTAAATGATTAACTTCAAGACAATCATACGGATTATCGGTATTCTGCTATTGCTGGAAACAGTCATGTTTCTGGTCTGTTCGGGCGTGTCCTTCTACTACAGAGAAAGCGATATGCTCGATTTCTGGAAAGCAGGAGGCATCACAGCAGGGGTAGGCTTATTGCTGGCAGCTCTCGGCAAGGGAGGCGAACGGCAACTGACGCGCCGTGACGGATATGTACTGGTCAGCTTTGCCTGGGTGGCATTCTCTCTTTTCGGAATGCTGCCTTTCTATATAGGCGGATACATACCCGACATTGCCAATGCATTCTTCGAAACCATGTCCGGTTTCAGCAGTACGGGTGCCACCATCTTGGACGACATCGAGTCACTTCCTCATGGAATACTGTTCTGGCGCAGTATGACACAGTGGATTGGCGGCTTGGGAATCATCATGTTCACCATTGCAGTGCTTCCCATCTTCGGAGTCAGTGGCCTGCAGGTGTTCGCCGCCGAGGCAAGCGGCCCTACACATGACAAGGTTCATCCCCGTATCGGTATCACCGCCAAATGGATTTGGAGTATCTATGCCGGCATAACCGCTCTGCTTGTCGGCCTGCTGATGCTTGGAGGTATGGACTGGTTCGACAGTATCTGCCATGCATTTGCCACTACCGGTACCGGTGGCTTCTCCACCAAGCAGGCCAGCGTTGCCTACTACAATTCTCCTTATATAGAATATGTCATCTCCATTTTCATGTTTATCTCCGGCATCAACTTCACCTTGCTATTATTGTTCGTCAACCGGAAATTCAAGAAGTTCATCAGCAATGCCGAGCTGAAATTCTATTTCGGTTCAGTTGTGCTCTTCACTGCCGTCATAGCCATCGTACTTTACTATACCAGTCCCATGGGGATGGAAGAATCCTTCCGCAAATCCTTGTTCCAAGTAATTTCCCTCCATACATCCACCGGTTTTGCAACAGATGACTACATGCAATGGACACCCGTCCTGTGGGGGCTGCTTACCATCATCATGCTGATGGGGGCGTGTGCAGGCAGTACCACCGGAGGCTTGAAGTGTATACGTATGGTAATTCTTACCAAAGTCTCACGAAACGAGTTCAAACACATCCTACACCCCAATGCCATACTTCCGGTACGGATAAACAAGCAGGTAATCTCTCCCTCCATTGTCTCCACCGTACTGGCTTTTTGTTTTATTTATATCTCCATTATAGTCATCGGCACACTGCTCATGATGGCTATGGGTGTCGGGGCTGAAGAATCAATGGGCTGCGTCATTTCCAGTATCGGTAATATGGGACCCGGATTGGGTGAAACCGGACCTGCCTATTCGTGGAATGCCCTGCCCGATGCAGCTAAATGGCTGTTATCCTTTTTAATGCTTCTGGGTCGTCTTGAGTTATTTACCGTACTGCTGCTTTTCACACCGGATTTCTGGAAACGGAATTGATTTAGGATAAAAAGTGTAAAAATAATCATTTTTTGTTATGCGGGGATAGCAAATTGAACAATACTTATTATATCTTTGCGTCCTTGAAAGAGAGAATTGTGGTATGAAGCAATGCATTAAATACTGTTTAATCATAATCTTTGCAGCCCTATTGCACGACAGTGCAACCGGAGCTGCAGATATTTTGTGCGTTCCTGCCACCCGACAAGCAGAATGCTGTACGCTGTCACAAGCTCCTACCACCCAACAAGCAGTCCAGAAGTTCTACGACTTGTTTTCACCAAACTCCCTCTGCATAGAACATGTAGACCATACGCAAGTACCAACCAACAAAAACGTACTCCTGCGCATGTACATCTACAAGATGCAGCAGCATGCCTATGCACCGGAATGCGACCGTTTGTTGAATCTGTCTCCTCATCCCGTACCCGACGCGAATTATTACGTGTTCGGGCTAAGAAAGATTATCATTTAGAAGGCCTGCAAGCGCAGACGCTTGCCCCTAACTCGCCGGACAACAATTCAGAGGTTTTGTCCTCCGGTGCGATGTATCTATTATTATATATCTAAAATCTTATCAGGTTTATGAACTTTACTTTGTTAGTGGTCGTCTTATTGACGGCAATCGCTTTCGTGGGTATCGTCATCGCGCTCTCCAATGCGATAGCACCCCGTTCGTACAATGCACAGAAGATGGAGCCGTACGAGTGTGGTATCCCTACCCGCGGTAAATCGTGGATGCAATTCCGGGTAGGTTACTATCTGTTTGCCATCTTGTTCCTGATGTTCGAAGTGGAAACGGTATTTCTGTTCCCTTGGGCAGTCATCACCCGCGAACTTGGCGTGGCAGGACTTTTCAGTGTTTTATTTTTCCTGATTATATTGATTCTGGGCCTTGCTTATGCCTGGAGGAAAGGAGCTTTGGAATGGAAGTAACAAAGAAGCCGAAAATTAAATCTATCCCTTATGAGGAGTTTACAGACAACGAAACGTTGGAGAAACTGGTTCGGGAACTTAATGCCGGAGGCGCCAATGTCGCCCTTGGCGTACTGGACGATTTCGTCAACTGGGGACGCAGCAACTCACTGTGGCCTCTTACGTTTGCAACCAGCTGTTGCGGTATCGAATTCATGGCCCTCGGCGCAGCCCGCTACGATATGGCGCGCTTCGGGTTCGAGGTAGCCCGTGCCAGTCCGCGCCAGGCAGACATGATTATGGTTTGCGGAACAATAACCAACAAGATGGCTCCCGTTCTGAAACGTCTTTACGACCAGATGGCCGATCCGAAATATGTAGTAGCCGTAGGCGGCTGTGCCGTCAGCGGAGGCCCGTTCAAGAAATCCTATCACGTGGTGAACGGTGTGGACAAGATTCTGCCGGTGGATGTCTACATTCCCGGTTGCCCTCCGCGTCCGGAAGCATTCTACTACGGCATGATGCAATTGCAGCGTAAAGTGAAAATAGAGAAATACTTCGGTGGAGTAAACAGAAAAGAAGAGAACCACTAATCAGTACTTAAAAATATGGAAATAAAATACATAGAGCCCTCAGTCCTGCACGACGAAATGCTGCGTCTGCGGAAAGAGAAACAAATGGACTTCCTGGAATGCCTCAGCGGTATGGATTGGGGAATACCCGACGAGAAAGACGCACCGGACACCCCCCGCGGACTCGGCGTAGTCTATCTGTTGGAATCTACTATTACCGGCGAACGGATAGCGGTACGCACCGCCACTCTAAACCGGGAACATCCCGAACTTCCTTCCGTCAGCGATATCTGGAAAGCTGCGGATTTCAACGAGCGCGAAGTCTACGACTTTTACGGCATCGTTTTCATCGGTCATCCGGATATGCGCCGACTCTATCTGCGCAATGACTGGGTAGGCTATCCCATGCGTAAAGACAATGAGCCGGAAAAAGATAATCCGTTGCGTATGGACAACGAAGAAACGGTGGACACCACCATGGAATTGGAGCTGAATCCCGACGGTAGCATCAAGAATAAGGAGATGCAACTTTTCGGTGATGAGGAATATGTGGTGAACATCGGTCCCCAACATCCGGCCACCCACGGCGTAATGCGCTTCCGTGTATCATTGGAGGGTGAAATCATCAACAAGATTGATGCCAACTGCGGCTACATCCACCGGGGTATCGAGAAGATGTGCGAAAGCCTGACCTATCCGCAGACCTTGGCTCTGACCGACCGTCTGGACTACCTGGGCGCACACCAGAACCGCCATGCCTTGTGCATGTGTATCGAAAAGGCAATGGGCGTGGAAGTAAGCGAACGCGTGCAGTACATACGTACCATCATGGACGAGTTGCAGCGAATAGACTCTCACCTGCTGTTCTATTCTTGTCTTGCTATGGACCTGGGTGCATTAACGGCCTTCTTCTACGGTTTCCGCGACCGCGAAAAGATACTCGACATCTTTGAGGAAACTTGCGGCGGACGCCTCATCATGAACTACAACACCATCGGTGGCGTGCAGGCAGACATTGCTCCCGGCTTCGTAAAGAAAGTGAAGGAGTTTATCCCCTACCTCCGCGGTATCCTACACGAATATCACGACGTATTCACCGGGAACATCATTGCCCAGCAACGTCTGAAAGGTGTGGGTATACTCTCACGGGAAGATGCCATCGCCTTTGGAGCTACCGGAGGCACCGGACGCGCCAGCGGATGGGCCTGCGACGTGCGTAAGCGTATGCCATATGCCGTATATGACAAGGTGGACTTTAAAGAAATCATCCGCACCGAAGGCGATTCATGGGCACGCTACCTTATCCGTATGGATGAAATTCTGGAGAGCCTGAAGATTATCGAGCAACTGATAGACAACATCCCGGAAGGAGCCTACCAGGAAAAGATGAAACCTATTATCCGCGTACCGGAAGGCACTTATTATGCAGCCGTAGAAGGTAGCCGCGGTGAGTTCGGCGTCTTCCTCGAAAGCCACGGTGACAAAACGCCTTACCGCCTGCACTTCCGCAGTACGGGTTTGCCATTGGTATCGACCGTAAACACGATTTGCCGCGGAGCTAAAATCGCCGACCTTATTGCCATTGGCGGAACATTAGATTATGTAGTACCAGATATTGATAGATAAAAGAATTTACGATTTGACAATTCACAATTTACCATGCGGAATTACAGCGCAGCCAAATTGTAAATTGTACATTGTGAATTGTAAATCAAAAAGCGCCTCGTAAATTGTAAATAGTAAATTGTAAATAGTAAATGAACAACGTGTTTGACTTTAGTATAGTAACCAACTGGATACACCAGATGCTGACTTCCCTGATGCCGGAAGGTCTGGCAATATTCCTCGAATGCGTGGTGATTGGCGTATGCATCATCTTGATGTATGCCGTGCTTGCCATCATCCTGATTTACATGGAGCGTAAAATATGCGCCTTCTTCCAATGCCGCCTCGGTCCGATGCGCGTGGGGAAATGGGGATTGCTCCAAGTGCCCTGCGACGTCATCAAGATGTTGACAAAGGAAATCATTGATTTGAAATTCTCTGACCGGTTCCTCTACAATCTGGCACCGTTCATGGTAATCATCGCTTCTTTCCTGACATTTGCCTGCCTGCCCATCAACAAGGGATTGGAGGTATTGGACTTCAATGTAGGAGTGTTCTTCCTGCTGGCTGCATCGAGTATCGGCGTAGTGGGTATCCTGCTGGCAGGCTGGAGTTCCAACAATAAATTCTCGCTGATTGGAGCCATGCGAAGCGGTGCGCAGATTATCAGCTACGAGTTGTCCTGCGGATTGAGCATACTGACAATGGTAGTGTTGATGGGAACCATGCAGTTCTCCGAAATAGTAGAAGGACAAGCTGACGGCTGGTTCATCTTCAAGGGACATATCCCTGCATTGATAGCCTTCATCATCTACCTCATTGCCGGAAATGCGGAAACCAACCGCGGTCCCTTCGACTTGCCCGAAGCCGAAAGCGAGTTGACTGCCGGATACCATACGGAATACAGCGGTATGGGCTTCGGATTCTTCTATCTGGCAGAATATTTGAATCTGTTTATCGTAGCCTCCGTGGCAGCCACCATCTTCCTGGGAGGCTGGATGCCGCTACACATCGTAGGCCTGGACGGCTTCAACGCAGTGATGGATTACATTCCGGGATTTGTATGGTTCTTCGGAAAGGCCTTCTTCGTAGTCTTCCTGCTGATGTGGATAAAGTGGACCTTCCCCCGCCTGCGTATTGACCAGATTCTGAATCTGGAGTGGAAGTACCTGGTACCCATCTCTATGGTGAACTTGATTTTGATGGTATTAATTGTAGTATTTAAATTGCATTTCTAACCGGCGTAGCGCCGGAGCAAGATTTCCTTGCGGATAATTTTAATAAAGGCAAAAGTAATGAAAGAAAAGAACTCTTATATCGGCGGACTCATACACGGCGTCACTTCTCTGCTGACAGGTATGAAGACAACCATGACCGTATTCTGCCGACGAAAGACTACCGAACAATATCCGGAAAACCGCTCGACATTGAAACTCTCCGACCGTTTCCGTGGCACGCTGACCATGCCCCATAATGATAAAAATGAACATCGGTGTGTAGCTTGCGGTTTGTGCCAGATGGCTTGTCCCAACGACACTATCAAGGTGACCGGCGAGATGGTTGAAACGGAAGACGGCAAGAAAAAGAAGATATTGGTTAAGTACGAATACGACCTCGGTTCGTGCATGTTCTGCCAACTCTGTGTGAATGCCTGCCCTCACGATGCCATCACGTTCGACCAGGATTTTGAGCATGCAGTGTTCGACCGCACGAAACTGGTCATGACGCTGAACCGTCCGGGCAGCCATGTAGAAGAAAAAAAGAAACCCGCTACTCCCAAAGAAGAGACAACAAAGTAATTCGTTAATAGTAACTTGTAATTAAACAACATGGAAATAACTCTTGAAACAGTAGTATTCTACTTCCTTGCGGCCTTTATCACCGTATTTTCCATCTTGACGGTAACGACCCACCGCATGGTGCGCTCGGCCACCTACCTGCTGTTCGTGCTTTTCGGTACGGCAGGCATCTACTTTCTGCTGGGTTACACCTTCCTCGGTTCCGTGCAGATTATGGTCTATGCCGGCGGTATCGTAGTGCTTTACGTCTTCTCCATACTGCTTACCAGTGGCGAAGGCGATGTCATCGAGAAGTTAAAGCGTAGCAGGTTCCTTGCCGGACTGGGTGCCACCGTGGGCGGTGCCATCATCGTAGTATTCATCACTTTGAAGCATAAGTTCATTGCCACCACCGACGTGGAGCCTTTGGAAGTCAACATCAAGACCATCGGTCACCACATGCTGAGCGGTGACAAGTATGGTTATCTGCTTCCCTTCGAAGCTGTCAGCATCTTGTTATTGGCATGTATCGTAGGTGGATTATTAATAGCACGTAAAAGATAAGAATTATGATACACATGGAATATTATCTGATAGTTTCGGCTATCATGTTCTTCGCAGGCATCTACGGGTTCTTCACCCGCCGCAACACGCTGGCGATACTTATCAGCATCGAGCTGATACTGAATGCCACGGACATCAACTTTGCTGTATTCAACCGTTTCCTATTCCCCGGAGGACTGGAAGGATATTTCTTCTCTTTATTCTCCATCGCCATCTCGGCGGCCGAAACGGCTGTAGCCATTGCCATCATGATTAACATCTACCGCAACATCCGCAGCATCCAGGTGAACAAACTGGATGAGATGAAGTGGTAAGAGCAAGAATCGCCAAGCGATGTTTCTTGAATAGTAATAATTGATAAACATAGTATATATGGAATATACAATATTAATCCTTCTACTCCCTTTCCTCTCTTTCCTCGCTCTGGGACTTGGAGGTAAATGGATGTCACACCGCACTGCCGGCCTTATCGGAACTGCGGCACTGAGTGTGGTCGCAGTGCTTTCCTATCTCACCGCAGGAATGTACTTCAGCGCTCCCCGCCTTGCCGATGGTACGTACGAGGCGCTGATGCCCTATAACTTCAAATGGCTGCCTTTCACAGAAAGCCTCAGTATCGACATGGGTATCCTACTCGACCCGATTTCGGTTATGATGCTCGTGGTCATCAGTACCGTTTCGCTGCTGGTACACATATACTCTTTCGGCTACATGAAGGGCGAACGCGGTTTCCAGCGTTACTACGCCTTCCTGTCGCTCTTCACCATGTCCATGCTCGGACTGGTAGTAGCAACGAATATCTTCCAGATGTATCTGTTCTGGGAGTTGGTGGGCGTGTCCTCCTATCTGCTGATTGGTTTCTACTATACGAAACCCGCAGCTATTGCTGCTTCGAAGAAAGCATTTATCGTTACCCGTTTTGCTGACCTAGGTTTCCTTATAGGTATCCTTGTCTATGGATATTATGCCGGCACATACACCTTCAGCCCCAATGAGATGGCGCTGGCAAAGGGCGGTGCGGCCATGATTCCGCTTGCCTTGGGACTGATGTTCATCGGTGGCGCCGGAAAGAGTGCCATGTTCCCGTTGCACATCTGGCTGCCCGATGCCATGGAAGGTCCTACGCCAGTCAGTGCACTGATTCATGCCGCCACGATGGTGGTTGCAGGGGTCTATCTGGTGGCACGCATGTTCCCGTTGTTCATAGAGTATGCTCCCAGCGTGCTGCACATCGTGGCATACGTAGGAGCTTTCACGGCATTCTATGCCGCCAGTGTGGCATGTGTGCAGAGTGATATCAAACGTGTACTGGCATTCTCCACCATCTCCCAAATCGGTTTCATGATGGTGGCGCTGGGTGTATGTACATCAACCGACCCGCACGAAGGGGGACTGGGCTACATGGCAGGCATGTTCCACTTGTTCACACATGCCATGTTCAAGGCATTGCTGTTCCTCGGAGCGGGTAGCATCATCCATGCCGTACACAGTAACGAGATGTCTGCCATGGGTGGACTGCGGAAGTATATGCCCATTACGCATATCACGTTCCTCATCGCATGTCTCGCCATTGCAGGTATCCCGCCGTTCTCCGGATTCTTCTCCAAAGATGAAATCCTGACGGCATGCTTCCTGTTCAGCCCCACTATGGGATGGATTATGACAGTGATTGCAGGTATGACAGCATTCTATATGTTCCGTCTTTATTATGGTATCTTTTGGGCCGGCTCAGAGCCGGGACAAAAGTCGGCAAGTGATGGGGGCGACAGCCACGTGCCTCACCCCCACGAGAGTCCACTGGCGATGACCCTGCCCCTGATGCTCCTGGCTGTTGTTACGATAGTTGCCGGTTTCATTCCTTTCGGACACTTCATCAGTTCCAACGGTGAAGCATATAACATCCATCTGGATTGGAGTGTGGCAGGTACAAGTATCGCCGTAGCGGTGGTTTCCATAGCCATTGCCACCTACATCTATGCAGGTAGCCGGCAACCCGTTGCCGATACATTGGCACACCGTTTCAAAGGCTTGTGGACAGCAGCTTACCACCGCTTCTATCTGGACGAGGTCTACCAGTTCATCACCCACCGCATCATCTTCGGCTGCATCTGCCACCCCATTGCATGGTGGGACCGCCACGTGGTCGACGGTTTCTTCAACTTCCTTGCCTGGGGGGCTGAAGCTACCAGTGAAGAGATACGCGGCCTGCAAAGCGGACGCATCCAGCAATATACATTTGTATTCCTGCTGGGCACGCTGGCACTGATACTGCTACTATTGCTATAACCCGAGATTTTTCAATCGTAAATCGTAAATCGTTAAATCGTAAATATAAAGATGAACTTTTTATCATTATTCGTACTCATCCCCTTGCTGATGTTGCTGGGTCTTTGGCTCAGCCGCAACATCGCACAAATACGCGCGGTGATGGTGACCGGTGCATCGGCTCTGCTGGTTCTTTCTGCAGCATTGACCGTGATGTACCTCAATGCACGCCACGCTGGTGCCACGGATGAAATGCTGTTCCGTGCCGACATGGTCTGGTATCCTGCACTCAACATCCACTATTCGGTAGGAGTAGACGGTATTTCGGTAGCCATGCTGCTGCTTTCGGCCATCATTGTCTTTACCGGAACATTCGCCTCCTGGAGGCTGCAACCGCTGACTAAAGAATATTTCCTTTGGTTCACCTTCCTCTCCATCGGTGTGTTCGGGTTCTTCATCTCGATAGACCTGTTCACCATGTTCATGTTCTACGAGGTTGCCCTCATTCCCATGTATCTGCTTATCGGTGTATGGGGGTCGGGACGCAAGGAGTACTCCGCCATGAAGCTGACACTGATGCTGATGGGCGGCTCCGCCTTCCTGCTTATCGGTATCCTGGGTATCTACTACGGTGCCGGAGCCACCTCTATGAACCTATTGGAAATAGCACAGATGCACAATATTCCCATCGAACAGCAACGTATCTGGTTCCCGCTCACCTTCCTCGGTTTCGGTGTGCTGGGCGCTCTGTTCCCGTTCCACACATGGAGCCCCGACGGTCACGCCTCCGCACCGACTGCCGTATCCATGCTCCATGCCGGTGTATTGATGAAACTGGGAGGTTACGGATGTTTCCGCATAGCCATGTACCTGATGCCCGAAGCTGCACAAGAACTGGGATGGATATTCCTGATTCTTACCGGAATCTCCGTGGTATACGGTGCATTCTCCGCTTGTGTACAAACCGACTTGAAGTATATCAATGCCTACTCTTCCGTCAGCCATTGCGGCCTGGTGTTGTTCGCCATCCTGATGATGAACCAGACAGCTTGCACGGGTGCCGTTCTGCAGATGCTCTCTCACGGACTGATGACAGCCTTGTTCTTCGCCCTTATCGGTATGATATACGGACGTACCCATACGCGTGACGTCCGCGAACTCTCCGGTCTGATGAAGATTATGCCTTTTCTGGCTGTCTGCTATGTAATCGCCGGTCTTGCCAATCTGGGACTGCCCGGACTCAGCGGTTTCATTGCCGAAATGACCATCTTCACCGGTTCGTTCCAGCATCCCGATACGTTCCACCGCGTGTGGACGGTCATTGCATGCAGCTCCATCGTGATTACGGCAGTCTATATCCTGCGACTGGTAGGAAAGATTCTCTATGGCACCTGCACTAACAAGCATCACCTCACCTTGAGCGATGCAACCTGGGACGAACGTACAGCGGTCATCATCCTCATCGCATGCGTTGCCGCCCTCGGTATGGCACCATGGTGGATTAGCGGCATGATTGGAGACAGCGTGCTGCCAATAACTGATTTATTTACGATTTGACGATTTACGATTGATAAATGACTTGTAAATCCCAAGAGTAACCTCAATCGTAAATCGTAAAATCGTAAATCCCAAGAGTAATTTCAATCGTAAATCGTAAATCGTAAAATCGTAAATAGATATGGATTATTCCCAATTCCTCCTGCTCAAAGAAGAGCTTTCGCTGATATTGGTCATCGTCATCCTTTTTGTCGCCGACCTCTTCATGAGTCCGGATGCACACAAGAATGACGGCAAACCGGTGCTGAACACAATGCTGCCCGTTGCTCTGCTGACCATACACACACTTATCACCATCGTTCCCGGTCCTGTGGCAGATGCTTTCGGCGGCATGTATCACAATCAGCCGATACAGAGCATCGTGAAATCCATCCTCAGTATAGGTACACTGATTGTATTCCTGATGGCGCACGAATGGATGCGCCGTCCAGACACTGCCATCAAACAAGGTGAGTTCTACATTCTGACACTTTCCACCCTGCTGGGTATGTACTTCATGATTTCTGCCGGACACTTCCTGATGTTCTTCATCGGACTGGAGACGGCAAGCATCCCAATGGCAGCGCTGGTTGCCTTCGACAAATACCGCCACCACTCTGCCGAGGCAGGTGCCAAATATATTCTCACGGCACTGTTCTCCAGCGGATTGCTGCTATACGGATTATCTTTGATTTACGGTACGGTAGGCACTCTCTACTTTGCCGACATACCGGCACGCCTCACCGGCGACCCGTTGCAGATTATGGCATTCGTATTCTTCTTCTCCGGCATGGGATTCAAAATATCACTGGTGCCTTTCCATCTTTGGACAGCAGACGTTTACGAAGGCGCTCCAAGTACGGTAACCGCTTATTTAAGCGTTATCTCCAAAGGCTCTGCCGCTTTCGTGCTGATGACTATCCTCATCAAGGTATTCGCCCCGATGGTAGCTCAATGGCAAGAAGTGCTCTACTGGATCATCATCGCCTCTATCACGCTTGCCAATCTCTTCGCCTTGCGTCAGCAGAACTTGAAACGATTGATGGCTTTTTCCAGTATCTCGCAGGCAGGTTATATCATGCTGGGTATTATCAGCGGCACTTCACAAGGTATGACTTCATTGGTCTTTTATGTATTGATTTACATGTTTGCCAACCTCAGCGTATTTACAGTCATCACGATTGTAGCCCTGCGTGCCCATAAATTCACGCTCGACGACTACAACGGGCTGTACAATACCAATCCAAAGCTCGCTTTCCTGATGACCTTAGCCTTGTTCTCTCTGGCAGGCATCCCGCCGTTTGCGGGCTTCTTCTCGAAGTTCTTCATCTTTGCGGCAGCTTTCGAAGGCGGCTTCCATCTGCTGGTATTCATTGCCCTTATCAATACAATCATCTCGCTTTATTACTATCTGAAGATTGTAAAGGCAATGTACATCAACAAGAGCGACGAGCCGATTGCAGCATTCCGCAGTGACAACTATACACGTGCCAGCCTGGCCATTTGCACGCTGGGTATTGTGGTACTGAGTATTGCAAGTGTGGTATATCAATCCATCGATAAGTTCTCATTCGGATTATAACCGGAGGGTATCATCACTTACCACAAATTACACAGATTGGCACAAATCATCTTTAGAAGTTCTGATAATCAAGAGCTTTGACTTGTGTTAATCTGCATAATTTGTGGTGAGTGTGTATTTTAGCACATTTCCATACTATACAATCGGCAGCACAAACCAAAAGCATGAGCCTTTCCCCGGTTCACTGTCCACACCGATTGTGCCACCCAACTGCTCTATAATGCTCTTGCTGATAGAAAGCCCCAGGCCGGTGCCATGCACAAACGTATTCAGCTTTATAAAACGGTCGAATATCTGAGCCTGCATTTCCGGCTCAATGCCAAGGCCCGTATCGGCCACATAAAAACGCAAATGAGTTTCATCCACCTTATCATATCCTACACGTATACTTCCCGCAGTGGTGAACTTGATGGCATTGTTGACAAAGTTGGCTATGACCTGATTCAAACGGTTACGGTCACTGACAATCCGGCATTCCGGCAGATGATGGTCGAAGAGAACTTCCACACCCGGTTTAGCCTTCATCTTCATGAAGCGCACAATGTCCTCACATAGTACGTTCACGTCCAGCTCTTTTTCCACAAAGTCAAATGTCCCGGCCTCTATCTTGGACAAATCCAGTATGTCGGAAATCAGCTGCAACAGCAGGTCATTGTTTTCTTCGATAATCGCCATATACTGCCTTTTTTCCTCCATGTCCCCGGTCTCTCCCATCAGACTGGAGAAACCGACAATCGCATTCAGGGGCGTACGTATCTCATGACTCATATTGGCAAGGAAGGCACTCTTCAGACGGTCGGCGGTTTCTGCCTTCTCCTTGGCTTCAATCAGCATAGCCTCCGTCTCCTTCAATTCCGTAATGTCATAGTTGACGCCTATCAGCTCTATTTGTCCGTTCTCCGGTTCGAACAGATTGACAACCACATTGGTACGTACCCAGTTCCATTTTCCCTTTTCGCCCGGACGCTCAATGCGCATCTCTCCCTGGAAATGTTTGGCTTCGCCCACACGGGCCTTACTGAAGAAATCAAGCATCCTCCTGCGGTCACTGGGGTACATCTTGCTGTATATTCCCACGACATCTGCCAATTGGGTATTCTCGTCCTCTCCCATATTCTTATACCATTGCTTGATGGCATAGCCTTTCCGGTCGAGCAGGTTCAGCTTGGCATAACCTACCTTCGCATAATCCGATATAAGCAGGAAGAAATTCTCGAAATCACAGATACGGCTCATGGCATCAATCCGTTCCGTATTGTCGATGTTAATCATGGCATAGCCGGTAAAGTTACCTTTACTGTCATACACCTTGCTCACTTTCGTATAAAGATGTATCACATCCTTCGGCTGTTTGGAAGTGGAGTAATACCCTTCAGTCCGGTCGAAAGCATAATTCAGGCGGAAGTCGACCATATCCTCGGTCTGTATACGTTCTGCCAATTGGGCGGACACATTCGGGTTCTCGAATAAGTTCACTCCAATGACATCCTGTTTGTCACGGACCCCGAATATCTCCATATCCTTATTGTTGATGTCTACCAGGAATCCGTCTTTGTCATAGATTTCCACCCCGGCCGGTATATTGGCAAAGATATTCTTGAACAGTTTTTCGCTATGGTCCAAAGCCAGATGAGTCTGTACCGAGTCTGTCGTATCGAGGAATAACGCCACCACTTCATTCTTTTCCGGAGAGTATATCACCACGTGGCAGTGCTTGTTGGTGAGCTCAAAACACATGTCCATTTCCTTATGTGTCCCGGTGTTCACTATATCAAGCAGATATTCCAGTCTGGGGGCCGCCTCCCTTGAAAAAGACGAGGCAGTCTTGCCGATAAACGTCGACGCGGGTTTTCCCAGAAAATCGGCAAAGATAGAATTCGCATCTGTCACATAATACCCGTAGGGATTGTCCTTTTCATCACAGACAATGGACATCCGCACATACCCCAAAGGCATATAGCGGAACAAATTGCTGAGGAAAGTACGTTCACGCACAGCCTCATCCTTCGTTTTGCGCAACTCTATGCAAATGCTGATGACATTTGCCAACGAACTAAACCATTGGTAATCCTCGTTAGTCCACATTCGGGTACGGTCCACCAAATCAATGCCCATATATCCCCACACCTGGTCATTGGCAACCAGCGGAGTTACCATCAAGGACTTTATATTCTGTCTCGCCAGAATTTCATATTCGGCGTAAGCGTGCTCCGGCAGTTGCCCCAGCGTTTCCAGCAGAACGGGCTTTTGTGCCATAATCTGTGACGTCCACCACGGCAAGCTGTCAGCCTGGACTCCCTGAAGCATTTCTTTCTCAGGAGCCACTCCCGGAGCCACCACCTCGTATGTGCAGCTCTGGTACCGGCACTTCTCATCGTATTGGAATATATAGACACGCCCGCCGCGAAAGAAATCGAGAATATCTTTCAGTATGTCGTAAATGCCCGCACTGATATCCTCGTCTTTCAGGAAACGGAATAAGGAATGGGATATTGAGGTCTGCCGATAAAGCAAATTGTTCACTCTTTGCAAAGCCTGCTTCGCAGCTTCCTCCTTCGGCATCTCTACGCGCTGCAACACTCCGAAAGCCTTCAATGTACCATCCGGCAAATGCTCCTTATACCCCACGCGCGAGTAGACCCAGACCACTCCTTCAGTAGAATAGATAGGAAACGTCTGTTCATAGACCTCCATATTCTGAATGGCAAGGAACTCCCGGCTGATACGCGTCCGATAGTCTTCGCGTATCATTTTACCGAAATCCTCAAAGCTCAGGTATTCCCCTTCCAAGCCTAACAACTTACAGACATATTCGGAGCAGAGATACTGCCTTGAAGAAAAATCAGCCTCCCACCAACCTATCCGGCCAAGAATGGAAAGGCGCCGGAAACGTTCACTATCGTCACGATGAACAGCCATATATTTATCAATATTGGTTTGAGATACAAAAATAGCCATAAAACTCTAATAAGCAACCATTAGAAACCTTTTTCGTCCCAAGCAGCCTATATATAAGGATAACAAACAATCCGGAAGAATGTGCGGTAACCAAATCGTAATAGATTTGAAAATGAAACGTATGTTCCATGTATCACCGGTGTAATGTCATTGCCTCATCTTTGCAGCGGATTAAAAAACGTACAAAGAAAAGAGATGAGCATGAAATTAGACTTGGGAAAGATTTTCTTCCTTATTTTATTCCTCACACTTTCCGTCATGGCTGCCACGGCGGGAACCATCAAAGGGACAATCACCGACCGACAAACCAAAGAACCGCTGACGGGAGCCACCGTGCAAGTGAGCGGAACGGCACAAGGCGCCGTCGCCGATTTGGATGGTAACTATACACTGGAGCTGAAAAACGGAACCTATACCCTCACCGTCCGTTACATCGGCTACAAAGACATGACGATAAATGCCGTAGAGATAAAGGGTGAAACCGTGCTGAACTTCGACATGGAGCCGGACACGCAAACCTTGGGCGAAGTGCAGGTCACCGCCAAGAAGAACCTTGAGGGCGAACGCGCCTTGCAGATGGAACGGCAAAAAGCGACCCTCGCCATCGAGAACCTCGGTTCCAAAGAGATGTCCCTCAAAGGCATCGGCAATGTGGAAGAAGGAGTAAAGAAAATAACGGGCATCTCCATCGCCAGCGCCGGACAACTTATCGTCCGCGGACTGGGCGACCGCTACAGCACCACCACGCTGAACGGACTGCCCATCGCCTCGCCCAACCCGGACAACAAGCTGGTGCCGCTCGACCTGTTCCCCTCGTCCACCGTACAGAACATCACCGTCAGCAAGGTGTATGACGCAGCCGCCTTTGCCGACTACAGCGGTGCGCACATCAACATCAGCACCAAAGAAAACATACCGCAAGATTTCTTCCAACTGAGCCTCAACACGGGCGGGAAGTTCAACACCTTAGGCAAAGACCGCTATCAGATGGACCGCAGCGGCTCGCTCCTGAAGACACCCAGAGTGGACGCAGCCGCCCTCGGCATGCCCCTGATGGAGTTTGACAAATACGTGAAGACCCGCAATATCTTCGATACCTCCTTCAGCGCCGGCAAGAAGAGTTCGTTACCCGAACTGGGCGGGAACCTCGGCTTCGGCAAGAACTTCGGTATAGGCAACCAGACACTCAGCCTGCTCGCCTCCTTCAGCGCCAGCAACGGCTACCAAAACATGGAAGATGCCTTCTACAAGACACTCGAGGCCACCGGCACCGTGCAGGACGACTTCTCCTACGACAGCTTTGCGCAGGAACTGAAGCTCGCCGCCCTCGGCTACCTGGGCTACACCCTGCGCCGGAGCGACCGCATAGGCTACACTTTCTTCTACGCCCGCAACGCCATCGACACCTACCAGCGCCGCGAAGGTACTGATGCCGAAGGACACGAGCTGACCGGCAGCAACAACATCATGCACATATACACCCTGCAAAACCATCAACTGAACGGAATCCATAACTTCGGCGAGAGCGACAGGTGGCAACTGACCTGGGGAGGCTCGTACAGCAAGACCGGTAGCGAAGAACCCGACCGCCGCCAAGTGATGTACGTCAAGGACAACGACGGCAGCCTCAGGCTCTTCAAGCTGAACCGCCAAGAGACCATGCGCTACTTCGGCAGCCTGGACGAAGAAGAGTGGAACGCCAACCTCGCCATGCGCTGGAAGTGGAACGACACCAGCCACCTCAAGCTCGGCTTCAACTACAAGGACAAGAACCGCGACTACAGCGCTACCCGCTTCTACTACAACCTGAACAAGCTGGACCCCGTCATCACCGACATCTACAACACCGACGGCTTCCTCAACCAGCAGAACATTGCCGACGGACAAATCATGGTACAGCGTGTGATGCAGCCCAAAGACAGCTACCGCGCCGGAAACGAAATCTACTCCGCCTACCTGCTGACCGACTTCTATCCCACCGAAGCCCTCCTGGTGAACCTCGGCCTGCGCTACGAAATGAGCAAGCAATGGGTGCGCTACGCCAGCGACGGCGGCGACTGGTACTCCCGTCGGCGCAATTTAGACAAGAACGACCTCTTCCCCGCCCTGAACCTGAAATATGCGGTGAACCCCGCCAACAGCATCCGCTTCTCTGCCTCGCGCACCGTCACCCGTCCCTCGTTCATCGAGATGGCACCCTTCCTCTACCAAGAGTCCTACGGTTCGGCACAAATCCGCGGTAACGAAGAGTTGCAGAACGGTTACAACTACAACTTCGACCTACGTTACGAACGCTTCGGCAAGGACGGCGACATGCTCTCCGTGACCGGCTACTTCAAATACCTCGACAGCCCTATCGAACGCATCCAAGACCTGCAAGGCGGCGCCACGCTGCACAGCTTCAAGAATGCCGACAACGGCATGGCTGCCGGCGTGGAGCTGGAGATGCGCAAACGGCTCGTCAAAGACCTGCGCCTAGGTGCCAACATCAGTTACATGTACACCAACGTGAAGCTGCCCCAAAGCGGTGCCTACACCAACAAGGAACGTTCGCTGCAAGGCGCATCGCCCATACTTGCCAATGCCGACCTCACCTACTCGCCGCGCTTCGGTGAAGACAGGCAACTCAACCTCGCCCTGCTCTACAACCTGCAAGGCAGCCGCATCCATGCGGTAGGCGTGTCGGGTCTGGGCGATGTCAGGCAACAGACGCTGCACACGTTGAACTTCAGCGCCGGATATAGCCTGAACAAGCACTTCAGCCTGAAGCTGCAAGTGAACGACCTGCTGAACCGCGATGTCATCTTCAAGCAAGATGTGCCCACCACGGGGCAGGAGATGGAAGTGGAACGCTACCGCAAGGGAACGAACTTCGAGGTGGGAATAAGCTACAACCTATAAAGCCCCCGCCCTCCCCCTGAAGGGAACGGAGAACACTCTTTGACAAACAAGCAGATTTAAGAGAATCAATCTGAATGACAGACAGATAAATTGGATATAACAACTAAAACAATTGAATTATGAAAACAATGAAATGGAAATTCTACTCTCTGGCCTTTGTAGCCGGAATGTCTATCCTCACCGCTTGCAGCAGCGACGACAACAACGACAATGACGGCAACGGCGGCAACGGAAACGGCAATGAAATCGAAAACGGTACGATACTGAAAGGTACCATCACCTCCGACGTGACCCTGGCTGCCGGAAACACCTACAAGCTGAGCGGCGAATACATCGTAGAAGAAGGTGGCACGCTCCACATAGAAGAAGGCGTGAAGATTATCGCCGTTTACGATGACATCGCAGACTACATCCTCGTGAAGCAGGGCGGTAAAATCAACGCCGTAGGCACGCCGGACAAACCCATCGTAATGACCAGCGAAAAAGAAGAGCCGGGCGCATGGGGAGGCATCCACATCTGCGGACGCGCCCACACCAATGCCGAAGGCGGCAAGGGAAGTTCTGAAATAGGCGGTGCCGTTTACGGCGGCAACGATGATGCCGACAACTCGGGCACGCTGCAATACATTCGTCTGGAATACACCGGCTTTGCCTTCGATGAAGAGCACGAAGCCAACGGTATCTCTTTCTACAGCGTAGGCAACGGTACCATCGTGGACCACTGCCAAGCCTACAAAGGTTCCGACGACGGCTTTGAGTTCTTCGGCGGCTCGGTAAACGTGAGCAACCTCGTAGCCGTAAGCTGTAGCGACGACTCCTTCGACTGGACCGAAGGCTGGAACGGCAAAGGCACCAACCTCGTGGCTTACCAAGAAGCCGAATCCACACTGGGCTACGACTGCGACTGCCTGATGGAGTGCGACAACAACGGCAGCAACAACGCCGCCACTCCCGTTGCCCACCCCGTATTGAAGAACCTCATCCTCGTCGGCAACGGCGGCAGCAAGCAAGGCATCCGTCTGCGTGCCGGCACGGAAGTGGAAATAGACAACGCCAAGGTCTGCGGCAAAGGCCAACCCCTGACCGTGGAAACCGCCCTTACCGAAAACGCCCTGAAGAACGGCACCTCCAAGCTGACCAACATCACCCTCACCTCCGAGCTGAGCAGCAAAGAAGGCATCTACACCCATGCCGACTTCATCGCCGTGACAAGCAACAAGGTGGACGCCAACCTGAGCTACAGCTCTTTCGAGGACATCAGGAAAGAATGCAGCTGGATGAACGGAAGCTGGGTGAAGTAAAAAAAAGAAGCACTCGCAAGGCTATAAAAAAACACACAACTTCTTCAACAGCGTGCCCCTCGAATGCCTTCCGGCTTCAAGGGGTACGCGCTGTTTCAAAAAAGAAACTAAAAGTACCGTTTACTTCTTCTTCAGCTCCTTCTTCAATTCCTGAACCTGAAAGCTGAACAAGTCCAGATGACGGCAAACGCGCTGCATGAAACTGCCTGCCGCCCTGAAGCAGATACGCGAAATGCGCACTTTATCTGCCGTACAGTCCTCTATCCGTTCCACCGGTTCGCTGGTGATGGAGGGAAAAAAGTTTCCAAGTCCCTTGATGTTCACCGTGCGTCCACTGGCCAGATAGTCCGCTATAATATCCGGCAGTTGCACCAGCACGGACTGGGCATCGCCCACCTGCAGGGAGCTGACAAAAGCCAGCCTCTTGGCCAGTTCGTCATTGCTCACCGGTTCCGGCTGAAGCACTTTTGACGCCGCGTAGTAGCGCACCACTTCCTTGTCTCCACTCTTGTCCACCTTCTTGCGGACCACATAATTCATTGACATACCAATCTTTCTTTATAATTAGGTTCGTAAAAAACGAAAGATATTCCCGCCCGACGCGAGGCACACCTACAACTTGCATACACAAAGCCTATACCTTACGGTAAAGACTCCGTGACCGAATACCTTTCACTATATGACTGAATACCTAAAACACCCGGATGTATTGCCCCAAAACATGGGGATGTTTTCACCCAAAACACCCGGATGTAATACCCCAAAACATGGGGATGTTTTGGGAGAAAAGATGGGGATGTTCTGACCTTTCAGTATAGGGTTCAAAGGTAATGACTCCCTATGAGAAATACAATAGATATAGGCCTTTTTGATGGTCGGAATCAAGCTCCTTTTTCTTCGGAAGCAGCAGGCAGTACCCGCTGGAAATCTCTGCCGGACGGAGACTGGAATACCTGCAAATCGAATTCGGGGATGATTGCCAGCACATGGTCGAATACATCCGCCTGCACCCCTTCATAGGGCACCCAATCCTTCAGCGCACAGAAGAAATAAAGTTCTATCGGGATACCGCGGTCGGTAGGCTGGAGTTGGCGCACCATGCAGGTCAGTTCCTGATTTACGTCAGGAAGACTTTTCAAATAAGCCGTCAGATACGCCCGGAACACACCCAGATTGGTCTGGCGGCGTCCGTTGACGAGGATGGAGTTATCGATGCCGTTTTCCACATTGTACTTTTCAATCACTTCCTCCGTCTGCTCCACATAATCTTTCAGTAGCTGTATCTTGCGATATTTTGCCAGCATCTCCGGGGTGCAGAAACGGACGCTGGTCATGTCGATATTGATACTGCGCTTCACTCGCCGCCCACCGCTCTCGCGCATGCCGCGCCAGTTCTGGAAGGAGTCGCTGACAAGCAGGTAAGGAGGGATGGTGGTAATGGTATTGTCCCAGTTGCGCACTTTTACGGTGTTCAACGTTACCTCTATCACCGTACCGTTGGCACCGTACTTGGGCATCTCAATCCAGTCGCCCACCTTCAGCATGTCGTTGGCCGAAAGCTGCACACCGGAGACAAAGCCCATAATGGAATCCTTGAATACCAGCATCAGGATGGCTGCCGAAGCACCCAATCCGGCAAGCAGCGAAAGCGGGTCGCGGCCTATCAGTTCGCCCACGACCACAATGCCGCCCACCAGCCATAGGATGACTTGCATGGTTTGCAACATCCCCTTTAAAGGGCGGTCACGAAATTGCTCCTTCTCACTGTATACACTGTAAACAGCCTTCAGGAACGAGTTAACGAAACTCAGGAAAGTAATGATGATGTAAATAAGGCAGATACGCCGGATGAAATCCATTGCCGATGAACCGACTTCGACAAATGCCAATGGAACAAACAGATAGATGATAACGGGAGCCACCATGCGGCTGAGGTGCACCATCACTTTACGGTCGAATACGATGTCGTCCCACGTAGCCTTGGTCTTCTTCACCAGTTGTGCCACTACCTTCAGCAGGATTTTCCGGCATAGGGCATCCGCCAGGAAAGCAACGGCAAGTATCAGTGCGAAGGCAATGAATTGGTCGAGCATATCAGCCCGGGAAGGGGATATGCCCCACCCGATTAAAAGGTCGTCTATCTTCTTCAATATCTCCATAATCGTATGTTTATCATAACGGCAATCTTATCTACGCGACTGTTCCTCCCGCTCGAGGAACTCCATAATGTCTTCTTTCAACCACTGATAAAGATAAAGGTTCTTGTAGCCGCTGTTTTTTTTCAGCATCACGGATACATTGACCTGACTGTTCTCATACCCCGTCAGTTCGTTGCGGAACTGTTCGTTATGCTCTGCCAGGCGCTTTATCTCCTGCTCGCGTTCACGACGCAGCACCGTACATACCGGGATAAGGATTTTCAGCACTACACAATCCATGATATGGTGTCCTTGGATATAAAGATAGGTATTGTCCGGAGTCAGTCCCAAACGTTCCAACTCCGTGCCCAGCTGCTCCACCCGGTCGATGTAGCGGGGGAAACGGGCTTGCAGTTCGGACAGCTTTGCCGACACCGTCTTTTGCATCTCGTCCAGACTACGGTAAGGATGACGCAGGTTTATCTCCTGCAGGCGCACGCAGGCGTTGAAGTCGTACATCGGGAAGGTATGCGTGTCGTGCTGGCGGTAGAACCAGACATTCCACAGAAACAGCGGATAGGCAATCTGCGAATAACGCTTCAGGAAAGCGGGGAAGTCCAGGATATGCCGGTCGTTCAACGTCGCCTGCACACAGACTTCATGCAGACTGTCGGCAAAGCAGTGGAAGTTCTCGATGGCATAACCGTAAGTCTGGAAGATATAGGGACTCTTGTTTATCCTATGCGACACCTTGGTGGCACCTTGCAGCAGGAAGTCGTAGTCGCTGTCTACACACGCTATCAGGCTGCGCCCCAGTTCCGATGTGTTCAACGTATTCATCAGCACCATCTTCTTGCCCTTTGCCAGGGAGGTGGCCGAGGGAAGCATCACTTGAAAATAACGTTCCTCATTCTCGAACTCAGACAGCAGCGTCCGCCAGAAAGCGATGTCGTCATAGCTTTCCACATACGCCACTATGCGCCTGCGTGCTCTCTTGGGGGACAACTTGCGGGCGGCATCCAGATAGGCGGAAGTAAGGTTATGTCTTAGGGAAGTGGGCACTTGGGTAGGAATTAAGGATTAGGGATTAGGGATGAGATTTCGCTGACTTCGGTGACGGCATCCAGCCAGCCTTCCATGATGACTGCGGGCGAATGGGTGGTGAGGATAAGCTGCACATTGGGATTCAGATTGCGTATCATGCCGATAAGCTTCTGCTGCCATTCGATGTGCAGGGAGGCTTCCGGCTCGTCCATGAAGAGTACGCAGTGGTCATCGTCACGCACCAGCACGGTCAGCAGGATGACCAGCATCTGCTTCTCGCCCGAAGACAGTTTGTAGGGCAGCAGGCGTTCACCGTTCTGATAGAAAACGATGTCGTTGCTTTTGCGGTCTATCGTCTTATGGGTATAGCTGAAAAGCTCGTCAATCATATCCTGGAACTTCCGCTTGGGGAGGGAAAGGGAGGGAGCCAGGCTACGCTGCTCTTCATCACCGCTGAGCAGTTCTATCATCTTGTTGCCGATGTTCACCTGATAGTCCAGATAACGGCGCTGGAGCAGATAGAGCTGCCAGTCCAGTTCCGACTTCACGTTGGCATCGGCCATGCGTGCCGTAAAGTCGCCCATGATAAGGGGACGGTCGTAGCTGCGGATTACATCATAGGGGATAAAGGTGGCTGCAGAATTGTCGAAGTAGACGTGTACGCCGTTCTTCTCGTCACTCTTCACTTCACCCGATGTCTGTTCCAGATAGTTGACCGAACGGTTCAGGATAGTGGTTTTCCCCACTCCGTTGATGCCGGAAAGTATATTGACGTCAGGACGCAGGTCCCAGGCAATATCGTACCGATGCCACAATCCGTGTATTTCGATACGCTTGATGTAATTGGCTTGTACTTCCATGGTTTCTTGCTTTAATTAGAAGCAAATATACACGATAATCTCTTATTTCTACGCCCATGAACCAGAAAAATCATATAATGAAAGATTTTCTCTTTTCAGAAAATAGTTGTTCTTTTGCACCCGCAAAGAACAAAAGAGTATGAACAAGAACATTCAAGGGCATCTGTTCGCCCTTACCGCAAATATCTTATGGGGCTTGATGGCACCTATAGGCAAGTCAGCTCTGGTAGAGTTTTCCGCGTTGTCAGTAACCACATTCCGCATGGTAGGCGCAGCCGCCTGCTTCTGGCTCCTCTCCTTATTCTGCAAACGCGAACAGGTGGACCACCGGGACATGCTGAAGATATTCTTCGCCGCACTCTTCGCACTGGTATTCAATCAGGGTGTCTATATCTTCGGACTCTCCATGACTTCGCCCATAGACGCCTCCATCGTTACAACCACGCTGCCTATCGTCACCATGATAGTGGCTGCAATCTATCTGAAAGAACCGGTCACCAACAAGAAAGTGCTGGGCATCTTTGTAGGGGCTATGGGAGCATTTATACTCATCATGAGCAGCCAGACCACCGGTGCCGGCAATGGCAGCCTCATCGGAGACCTTCTCTGCCTGCTCGCCCAAATCAGCTTCTCCATTTATCTGACCGTATTCAAGGGGTTGTCGCAAAAATACTCTCCCATCACCCTGAACAAATGGATGTTTGTCTATGCCTCCATGTGCTACATCCCGTTCTCTTACCACGACGTGGCTGCCATACAGTGGAGCGAAATATCTACAGCCGCCCTGCTGCAAGCGGGATATGTGGTTGTGGGAGGAAGCTTCCTTGCCTATATCTTCATAATGAGTGCGCAGAGGCTGTTGCGCCCCACTGTGGTGAGCATGTACAACTACATGCAGCCCATCGTGGCCTCAACCGTTGCCATCATCTTAGGATTGGGAGTGTTCAATTTGGAAAAGGGAATAGCCATAGCCTTGGTATTCCTGGGAGTGTACATCGTGACACAAAGCAAGTCACGCAAGGATTTCGAGAAAGAAGGGAAAGCCGTATAAAACAGCCGTTCCACCGTCACAGTACTCCGGCACGTACCCGGCTCAGAGACTCGGGAGTCATTAACAGATAAGATGCTATGTGGTTGACTGAGGCACGCCGGGCTATCTCCGGATAATCCCTGACGAAGCGCGCATACCGCTCGCGTGAGGTTTCGAAACGCCAAGAGTCTGCTTTATATTGGGAAAGCATTAAAGACCCCTCCAATAAATGGCGAAGCAGACGGGCTATATGCAGATAACGCTCAGAGAGTTCGACCAGTCCTGCATACGAAATGCTCCAGATGACGCCTTCCTCCAAGGATTCCAGCTGAAGGCAATTACGGCGTCCGGTGAAAAGGCTGACGATACACATAGCGCCGTCACCGTCGCAGGCAAAGTTCTCTGTAATGTCCCGGCCTTCTTTGAAATAGAACTGGCGAAGCAGTCCTTTCTCTACAAAAACAATATCCCTGGCTATATCTTTTTCACTAATCAACAGTTCTCCTTTGTGCACCTCACGGCGTACAAACAAACCGGCAATGAGCTCCAGCTCCTCAGAAGGGAGTTCATGAAGGCGGCGGGTAAACCGCCGCGCCACTTCCATGTTGTTTTCCTTAGTCATCGATATAGAGAAAGGGATATGCCCCTATTTCTTCAGTTCTGCAAAATAGGTGTCCAGCAAGTTCTTGGCAGCCACAAAAGAAGTCAAGTTGCCCTGTAGCACTTGTTTTTCCTTGCCAGTCAGCATCGCTTCAATCTGCGGATTGTGGTAGAAGCTGTCGCGCAGCTGTTCGTTAATGGTCTCGTACATCCAGTATTTGCTTTGCTCATTGCGGCGGTATTCAAAATAGCCGTTATCTTTCACAAAGTCAATGTATTTATAGACCATATCCCACACTTCTTTTACACCAAGATTATAGAAACCGGAATAAGTCAGCACTTGGGGTGTCCAACCGCTCTCCGGAGCCGGGAAGAGGTGCAGCGCATTACGGAACTGCGTTGCTGCCAGTCTGGCCCGCTCCAGATTGTCGCCATCAGCCTTATTAATAACAATGCCATCGGCCATTTCCATGATGCCGCGTTTGATGCCTTGCAACTCATCGCCCGTACCCGCCAGCTGTATCAGCAGGAAGAAGTCTACCATAGAATGTACGGCAGTCTCACTCTGCCCCACCCCTACCGTCTCTACAAATATCTTGTCGAAACCGGCAGCCTCACAAAGCACAATCGTTTCACGCGTCTTGCGTGCCACGCCACCCAGCGAACCGGCAGAGGGACTGGGACGTATAAAGGACTTGGGATGAACGGAGAGCTTCTCCATACGCGTCTTATCACCGAGAATACTGCCTTTGCTGCGTTCACTGCTCGGGTCAATGGCAAGAACGGCCAACTTGCCGCCGTGTTCCTCCAGTACATGCAAGCCAAATACATCAATAGAGGTACTTTTACCGGCACCGGGCACACCACTGATACCCACACGGACGGAGTTGCCCGAATAGGGCAAACACTTCTCTATCACCTCCTGCGCCACAGCCTGGTGCTCCGGTTTCACACTTTCCACCAGTGTTACAGCCTGGCTGAGTACCGTAACATCACCTTTCACTATACCCTCCACATAGTCTGATACGGAAAGCTCGCGTTTCTTCCGCCTGGGACGGTTCTTCAAGTAAGGATTGACCGATGAAGGTTGCTCAATGCCTGCATTGACAACCAAGCCTTTATATGCTTCATTATTTTCGGGATGTTCCATGGCTATTTGTGAGTTATAAGTTATGAGTTATGAAGGACTTTACGACTTCTTATTGTTTTGCTTTAATGTTGATTTCAACTTTCGGCTGCATCGGGTCATTGGTAATCATCAGCAGACGCAGATGACGGCGCTTCTTGCCTATATTCTTCTTCACTACCGTTACCCGCAGGCGAGTGCTTTCACCGGGTTGCAATACACTCTTCTTGAGGTTAACTCCCACTGCCGGGTGGAATACCTGGAGCTTGTTTATCTGTAAAGGAGAACGCCCGGTATTGGTAATGGTAATATCTTGACGTGCTTTTGACTTCTTGGCCAATATCGCACTCATATCAACTTCTTTGGTAGAAAGGCTGATGACAGGAGCATTTGCCTTCTCCACTTCCGTCATTCCGGAGAAATCCGGTAAAAGAATGGCAGAAACGGGAATTTCGTTTTCATCGCCCACCTTGTCACCGGAGAAGCGAGAAAGATAGACCGACGCTTGAGTCAGTCCGAGGTCAGTCAGTCTTTCCGAATTCAATGTAAGTGTAATCACTCCTTTTTCTCCCTTTTGCAGCACGTTAGGTTCTACTTTTGTCTGCAAATAAGGGGGCAGATGCATCAGTACCGGTTCATAAGGACGGTCGGAAAGATTGACCACGCCGATATGAATCACCGGCTGCTCACCATGCTGAATATCGGGGAAGTCAAGGCTGTTCTTGTCAATACGTATCTGACCGATAAGATAGGGATGCGTCTTGGTAAAGTCCTTGATTTCCTGTACTACTTCACCATTGAACTTCAAATAGACCAGATTGGGTTGCGCATTGCTGTAAATAGCCACGGATTTCTGGAAATGTCCCAATGCCTTGGCGTCAAAAGTCACATTTACTGTTCCTTTTGCCCCCGGAGCAATAGGCGTTTTTGTCCACTGGGCCACAGAGCAGGCGCAATCCGGCTCTACTTCTGTAAGCACTAAAGGCTGGTCACCCGTATTGGTGATGGTATATTGCACAGTCACGGGATGCTTCCATTCTATCTGGCCGAAACTGTACATCTCTGTATTCGAGGTAAAACGAGCTTGCGCTACAGCAGTCAATACCACACTTGCAAGCACATATAAAGTTATCAATATCCGCTTCATCTATTTTTCTTAATATCAAGATTTCCTAATTCTGCCACTCTCATTCAATATTAGTCGGACAAAAATAGGTGTTTTTAGCGAGAGTACCTAAAATAGCGGAGCGCAATTTGTACAAATTGCGCTCCGCTCCATACTCTATTGTTACTTTATTACAATTATCCCTCCCGCCGAATGCGAAGCATACTCCGGAGCATACGCACACTGTATCGTGGCCAGCCCCGTTTCGTATGTTCCGCCACGGGCTATGCGATAACTGTGCTCTAAGACATAAACGCCTTTGCCCAAATGGTCGAAGAAGAAATTGGTTGCGGCATCTTCCACTTCTGCATAATAACCGAGGCCATTACTCCAACGATAACCGGAAAGCGAGCCTATAGGTTCAAAGCAGGCACCCCGCTGGTCTTTCAACTGAACAAAATCCATAGTACGGTCCAAGCGGATAGTCAAACGGGCCACTATTTTATCACCGACGGATAATACGGTCCCTTCCGTAACCGGTTGCAAGGACTTGCTACCACCGGCCGATATACGCTCTACATAAAGTTTCTTCTCTACATTCAATTCACCCCCCTGCTGCTTTACATCAGATATGGGTGACAGATACTGGGCATAAACAGCTCCCCAGGCAATGCCTGCATCCCGTTTCTCTACGGTGACGGTTTTAGCTTTCAGCTCCGGACTTCCTTGAGCGAAGGTTTCCTTGACATAACCCAAACCCGGGATTATGGTCTTTGTAGGCGACAATGTTTCCAAAACTTTGTTACCTAACGTGATACGTACGTCTCCCCGACTTTCCAGCAGATTAGTACCTTGACAAAGCAATGCATAAACAGCATCAGCCGTTGCAACCGGAGAATTCCAACTGGTAGTCTGCTTCTGTTTCAGCAGCCAGAGTTTCATTTCCTCCACCAAAGCATCGTTGCCACCTGCCATACGCAGGGCTTCCATTACTTCCACATGGGCAGGGATGGGCAGCATACCCCAGTTATACGGATTTGCTTGGAAAGCAAAGTATGCACCCAGTTCATCCGTCTGTACCAGATGTTCCTTGAGGGAAGCGATGAATTCATTCGCCTCGGCTGTACGCCCTACTGCTTTCAGGATGATGGCAGACTGCGCCTTGCTGCTCATGGTTCCATCTTTAAGATTGGCACCTACTTTTGATAGGAAATAGCGGTAAGCCGCTTGATTGTCTGCCGGCACTTGTTCGCCGCTAAGGGCTATCAGATATAGATATGTCATTGCCGATTCGGAGTTGGCAGTAATTCTGGTGCCATTTTTTTCGGCTTTACGGATATTGCGATACTCTTCCAAAGCCTGCCGATTCAAATAGCCGAAAGCTTTCTGCCGCATGGCGGCAACTTCTTCAGACAGTCCATTTTTCGTCAGCAGAGGAAGACGAACAAGTAATTCTGTAATATAGCCAGTTATATAGCGGCTACCGGACATTCCCTTATACCAGCTCCATCCACCGTCTTCACCCTGCAATTCTTTCAATTTGGTAAAAGCGGAAAGATTGCGGTTATTCAGTTGGTTGATATCAAACAACGTGGCAATACGTGCCTGCTGTTCGGCTTCAGTAGTAGCTTCCAGTACCCACGGAGACTCGCTGAGCAGGATATTCTTCACATCCTGATTCTTCTCCAACTGGCTGAGGAAGGTTTCTTTCGTGCCACCGGCAGCCTTCCAACTGTCAAATACAGTCTTAATGCGGGGCTGGCTGTTGGCAATGAAGCCTGCCAGACTATTGGCATACCAAGCTGTAGCCCAAGAAATGGCATTATCATTGGCAGGCAGGCTCAATGCCGGCAACGCTTGTACAGCATACCAAGCCGGATTCCCGGTAAATTCTACAGTCAGACGACGGTCTGTCGCTGTACGGCTATTACGGTTGAAAAGGCTGTCTAATGAGAACGTACGGGTTTCCTCGCCACGGATAGGCATAGCAAGCGTTTCTGTAATATACTCCTTATTACTTAATACGGGCAACAGATGCTGCTCGCCATCGCTAAACGTACCTCCATCGGCAACCATACGAATACCAAGCAAATCATAGCGGTCGGACACTTCGAAATGGAAGTTGACAGCAGTATTTCTTCCTGCTTCTACCAAGAATTTCTGACGTTGAGTAGCAATAACTTTCTCCGTCATAGGGTCGAACAGTGTGAATACTGCTGTTCCTTTCACCGCTTTACCCGTCAGATTGGCTATTGTTCCGGCTATCTGCGTTTTATCTCCAACGCGGACAAACCGAGGCATATTCGGAGTCAGCATAAACTCCTTGGCAGTTACAACGGAAGCATCCAACATCCCAGTCAGCATATCCTTAGTATGTGAGTAACCACGGAAATTCCAACAAGTCAAGCTCTGCGGCATCGTAAAAGAAAACGCAAGCTCCCCTTGTTCGTTTGTACGAAGTTGAGGATAAAAAAAGGCTGTTTCGGCAAAGTTGGTGCGAAGCCCCTCAATAGGTTGCAAGGCCTCGCCAACCGGTATCGTTTCCGATTCAAAAACAACATCTTCCACCGCGTCTTCCGCTACTTGTGCAGGAACATATTTCACTTCAACAGCATTCCCGGAGTCTTCTTTGGCAGCAAACATCGGCTGGTTGGCACCACGTATTCTAAGATTACCGGTCAAAGAGCTATTCCGGGTAGTCCCATACCCCACAACACTTACTTCTTCCAAAAGCGCATTGTCTTCTACCATCACTATCCGCATCCTCCCATCCATATAAGGAGAACAGAAGTAGTCAAACGACCACACCGGAACCCTCCAAGCCTTCAACGGGAAACAAACGGAGAAGTAATTGCTATTATAACGGCTCGCACCACGGAATGCCCCATACAGATTATCCGGATAGAAAACCCGTAGTATCTGGTTACTCTTATAAATCTTATCCAGTGAAGCGTCGTACATCGTAGCCAACATCTCAGCCGCAGCAGGCATACCTTGAGGCGTCTTTATGACGAGCTTCCACTCTTCTTCCTGTCCGGGACGCAAACGGTCACGGAACACTTCCCATTTCATGTCGAGAGCACGTTCCGGCTCCCGCTTCTTCAGTTCAACCTGATGACTGTACATCTCTCCAGCTTTCACAAAACTGAAAAGAATGGTGATTCCCTTGCCATATGCTTCCTTATAAGGGAATTCCATACGAATAATAGTATCATTCAACTGCAACACACGGCTTTCAATGCGTTTTCTGTCACAAAAGACATCCATCAGCACATATGCATCCCGATAAGAAGTCCCCAAAAGAAAAGCGGCAGGGTACTGTACATCAAATTCCTCATTTTCTTTATAATAAAAGAAATCTGTAAACGCAGCCGGACGCTTGTCACTCTTTGAAAAGAGCATGAAACTGTCACTGCCATATGCCCCGTTATTCTCTTCACGTCCCAAACTATCACGTACAGAAAGTTTCAAGCGATAGTTACCTGAAGGAAGCTTGTTCCAAGCCGAAAAATCCTGGAGCCGATTGGCTGTGAAGGTACCCTCCAATACAACATCATCCAAAGGTTCAGAACCTGCAATATTCCTTGCCCCATTTTGTTCTGCAAATGGATAAAGGCAATAGGAACCTTCAATGTGCTGAGGAATATTCATTACATTATTCACTCCAAAAGTGAAAAGCATACTGTCTTCCTTACAAACATATTGAGGCAAGCGAATATCAAAGGAATAAGCCTTAGGACCTGCCAACAAGTTATACGAAGCGGATTGCGTTTCACCGGCCTCATCCGTCACCACCGCCTTCACATGATAAGTATACACACTCCCATACCCGTCTGTATCTACAGCCGGAGCTTCCAAAGTCAAGGGTATGGAAAAATCCCCGTTGGTATCCAATTGTATGGTGTCAGACAATAATGGTTTATCAGCATTGCTCCAATAACCAGGTCTCGGATTCCGGCGAGTCACCGTATATGCCAATGGCACATCCTGCACCATCATGCCATTGAAGGCCTTGACATTTCCTTTCAACACAACCTTGTCACCCAGCCGATAAGCTTCCGAAACCGGAGTGAAGGCAATCTCGAACGTAGGTCGCTTGTACTCCTCTACCCTAAAAGTGACGGTAGATTGAGGCTCTTTGGTTCGTATGCTGAACATGCCATTCAGGCAAGCTGCCGGAAGTACAAACTCCGTAGCAAAAGAGCCGAAATCATTGGTCCGCCCCTTCCTGGTGGCAAGTTCCTTGCGGTTGGCATCCAACAAGACAAGCTCATAATCAACTCCTTGTAGTACCTGGGCGCTATCACTATTCTGCTTGTAAGCTATCCCTTTTACATGAACGGTCTGCCCGGGACGATAAAGCGAACGGTCTGTCAGCAATGCCATCTGCCTCCAATCTGTATCCTTAATACCGTAATAAGGATGATTCATATAAACGTTCTGCGGCATCATGGCTGTGTCTCTGCCTTTACGCGCCACATAACTTCGGATTTCACTCTGCCAGGGTAATACAGCTTCCCCCCCGGCATCAGTCAGTACCTCTGCCATCGCTTTTCTATTCTTCTCATCATAAGAAGAGTAGAAACTCACCTTGGCACCAGCAATCGGCTGTCCACTACGGGCATCCAATGTAGCCACTTCCATACGGTTGTCACCCAAATCCAATGTCAGTACCTTGAAGCGGGTAGATACCAGAAATTTATCATCTGTACGGGCCGTTTCAGTATCAGGTACTATTTGAAGAATATAGACTCCCGTTTCCCGAGGAATCATGAACTTAAATACAGTGTCCGAGGCAAGATAAGGGACATCTTCAGGCAATTTATCCTTGCCTGGCAACGGCTTTAAGCCAAAATGCGTGGAAGAAAACTTCCGGGCATACTTTCTATAAGTATCTTTATTTATACCATGGTCCATCCAAGGTACTTCACTTAAAGTAGTGGTATATAAGTTGAGAGTGAAGCCCTCGACATTACGATAATGCAGCCTCATATTCACCGAATCGCCGGGATAACCGCTTTCATTCATAGTCAGAATGAGTTCAGGCTGTAAAATCTGTTCACGGATATTTTTCAACTCATTGATACGCTTATACGCAGGATAGCGCTTCAAGCCTTCTTCACAGACTTTTAGAGCCTCATCAGCGCGTTTCGGTTCCAAACGGCGCAGGTGGTTGGCTTTATGAATGTAAACCTCGGCACAAACCTCTCGTGAACCGTATTCCTTTATCAATTTATTCAAAACCTCAAGATATTCCCGATTAGCCTTTTCCTGACGCATTCGGAAAGTAGGATAAGGCTGCTGGCTGATACCACCGGTCAACTTCCAGTTCCAATAATCAAGAGAACAGAGCAACATAGCATCTTCCGAACCAGCACGATGGCGATAAGCATTCATCATATCCAGATAAATCCTTTCGATACGGGTCTGTACCAAAGAATCCACGCTGAAACCATCCAGCTGCCGATAAGCATCAACAGCACGGCTTACCAATAGATGGTACATATCGTGCCCATAGAACCGGCTACCGTCTTCCAACACCACAAAAGGCACATATTGTTCTGCAGATGTATTGAGCAAGCGGATGGAATCCTGCAAGGATGCACGGTTACACCTATCTATTTTATCCACAAACTGGCTGATACTCCACTCACGGATATCTTCTGGAACCTCGTCAACAGTCAGTAAAGTACGTGACAGCAAGACACGGCGATTCTTCCGCATCAAGTCAGCATATTCATATGCCAACAAAGAGTGTAGAATAGCCTTGTTCACCGGATTCCTCTCCGATTGTGCCCAAGATTCCATATATTTCAGACTGGAGTAAAGGCTGTCCGGAGTCAGCCCCTCTTGATAAGTCTCCCTACAAATGTAGGCTTTCAACATTTGCGGAGCATTCTGCTCTTGCCGACCTTTCCGATAGATTTCATCAGCCAGTTTTATCACTGTTTGAGGCAGGCTTTTCTTTTGAGCCTGCTCCACCTGCTTCCACAACTTATCGTACGTCTGCGCATACAATGCCGAAGCCCCAAATGTAACCAGCAGCAACAATATGCTACAAATTCTTTGAATTACTCTCATAATTATTCGTTTGTTAGTCTTTGTATTAATAACAAAGGAAGTGAATAAAGTTCAAACAAATGTACTTTTGGACATAAAAAATCTTATTCTACTCCTACAAAAAAACAAGGGATATGTTTGCAAACATATCCCTTGTGCTATACTTAAATGTTAGTGTACTCACATTTGGAGGCTATAATATCTCATTGCCTCCATCCAATTCTTACCAGCTGCGGCAAGAATGTGCTTAAATGAATTTGCAATCTTCTTTTTCATAATCTTAAAAAATTAAACTAATACCTGAAAACTAAAATTCAATACTTCACGAAAGGGGGGGAATGCTTAAAGCATTACGTAACCCCAAATGTTCTTATCGGCTTCGCCGACATGCTTAAAAAAACTCTTTAACATTTTCATTTTGTTATCCTCCTAAAATCAATCTTGTTATCCTTAAAAAATCTACTAGTTTTCTATTGTTTTCATGTTTTACAACACAAAAATAGAGCCTTTGTTCAAGACAACAAGCAAAAAACGGATAGAAAACATGTTTTATAACACATTTCTTGACTTAGGTCAATTTTTAGGGAGAAAGTGCAAGGATATTGACATACCATTGTAATAAGTCTGGGACATTCTGGCAGAAAGAGGACAAACTGTCACAGACAAAAAAGGCAGGATACTTAATAAAGCACCCTGCCCCTATTCATTACACAAAGTATTCTCTACTTTTCAGGAGTCTGCTCCAATGTAGCCACCAAGAAATCATAGAACTTGGAAACAGTAGGAATTAACGCACGCTCGTCCGGTGAATGCGGAGAACGCAAAGTGGGACCGAAAGAAATCATATCGAGTCCTGGACAATTGGCACCAATAATACCGCATTCCAGACCTGCGTGAATAACCTTCACGGCAGGTTCCACACCAAACTGCTGCTTATAGGACAGCTTCATGGCATGCAGTATGGGAGAATCCACATTGGGTTGCCATCCGGAATAGCCACCACTCAACTCCACCTTCATACCTGCCATAGCGAAACAAGCTGTCAGGCTGTCTGCCAGGAAATCCTTCATCGTATCGCAAGAACTACGCGCCAAAATACGAACTTCGGCCTTACCATCTGCAATGATTACGATAGCCAAATTAGAGGAGGTTTCTACAGTATCGGGAACAGTAGGAATCATACGCATCACACCATTCTGGCAAGCCATCAACACGTTAATCATATTATCCTGGATTTCTGAGGGAACAACGGCAGCGGGTAGAGTCACCTCTTCTACACTCAGGGTAATACCACTTTCAATCGGAGCATATTCGTCATTCAGTTGTGTCTCGTATTCCTTCATATAATCTTCCAAACCGTCCATATCCTCAGGATTGAACACCAATACCGCATGTGCTTCGCGGGGGATAGCATTACGCATATTACCACCTTCAAAACTTGCCAGCTGGGAGTCAAACTCAATCAGCAAATCATGTACGATGTGTGCCAGCAATTTATTGGCATTACCGCGCCCTTCATTGATTTCCAAACCGGAATGACCGCCACGCAAACCTTTCAACGTAATTTTACGAGCAACGAAATCGACCATAGGCATCTCCTCCTTATATTCCAAAGTAGCAGTAATATCAAGACCACCGGCACAGCCGATATAGAGTTCTCCTTCGTCCTCAGAGTCAAGGTTCAGCAGAATTTCCCCTTGCATAGTTCCCGGTTTCAAGCCGAATGCACCATACATTCCCGTTTCTTCATCCTTAGTAATCAGAGCTTCCAATGGACCATGCTTCAAGTTATTATCTTCAAGTACCGCCATAATGGCAGCCACTCCCAAACCATTATCTGCCCCCAGCGTGGTTCCTTTGGCTTTCACCCAATCACCGTCAACATAGGTTTCAATGGGATCTGTTGTAAAATCGTGGATAGTATCGTTGTTCTTCTGGGGCACCATGTCCATATGCGCCTGAAGGATGACGCCCTTGCGGTTTTCCATACCCGGAGTGGCAGGCTTACGAATAATAACATTGCCGACCTCGTCGACAAATGATTCCAACCCCAAGCCTTTTCCAAAATCAATAAGGAATTTGGTAATCTTCTCCATATGTCCTGACGGACGGGGAATCTGGGTCAGTGAATAAAAGTGCTTCCATACATTCTGTGGAGCTAACTGTAAGATTGTACTCATAATTCTAAAAAGTTAGTTTTCGCAAATATAACGGTTTATTCTCGGAAAGTACAATAAACCGGGATTTTTCTAAAGTACTAAATCATCGGCTATCTTAAATATGGCTTTTACATCATTTAGGAATTTCTCCCGCTTCCATATACAAGCAACAATATCGTTTAAAGAAACCAATCTTCCAACAACCTTTACGACTCCAGTACATATAAGGAAATGCCGAAGTTATTGCAAAGAAGTATTACAGTACTTTTAAAGGAGTACTACAGTGGTTCTCTATAAATAACTGTTTCTGTCCTCTAACATAAGAAATAACAATATAGGAACCCACCACAAGAAACGTCTATTTCTTTGTCCTATTCGCCAACACCAGGTGCAACGACCCGTAGATGCCCAGCACTATCACCAGCAACGTCTGTATGCCATGCACTATCAGCGCAAAGATACCCGCATCCGTAGCATTTACCCCATAAAGCATCATCATAGTGATGACAGCAAAGTGCCAGGGACCTGCCCCGTTGGGCGTAGGAACAATGACTGCAAACGTTCCTCCGACAAACATCACCATTCCGGCAAGGAAACTAAGGTGCTCTGTAAACTGGAAGCAATAGAAAGTTATATAGAAATGATAAAAATAGCATAGCCAAATAAGTAAAGTGTAAAGAACAAACAAAGGCACATTCTTCACATTCTTAAGCGACATCACACCTTCCCATATATTCAAGACTACCCCCTTCACCTTTTCAAAAAAAGAGAGCATACGCAACAGAAAATAGAGAAGTACCAGAACACCAATAATAGAAAAAAGAGCCACATAAAACCAAGGAGAAGTCACAAGATGCATCAGTGATGGAATCTTGGTGCCCGTCTCCTCAAAAAAACGGAAAAAAACGGGCATCTGCACCAAAAAAGTAATCCCCGTAATCAGCAGAATGCAAAGCGTATCTACCAACCGCTCTGTCACCACCGTCCCCAAGGACTTCGCAAAGGAAACATTATCATATTTGGCAAGTACTCCACAACGTGAAACCTCTCCCACACGAGGCAGTACCAGATTGGTGGCATAAGATACGAAAATGGCATCGACGCAATCGCTTGTTTTGGGATGAGCATCCAGAGGCTCCAAAGTCTGCTTCCAACGCCAGCCTCGCAACACATGGCTCATCACACCGAAGAACAAGGACAACAACATCCACCACCAGTTCGTCTGATGAAGTAGAACTTCTTCTGCCTTTGAAAAGTCAAAATCACGATATACCCAATAGAAGATAAAACCACCCAATAAAATGGGTAAGATGATTTTCAACGTCTTTTTTAGCAGCTTATTCATACGATATTCCCAAATTCTTCATTCTTCATTCTTCATTCTTCATTGAAAAGAACTACCTTTGCTCCGTGTAAAGATAGGTTGTTGTTCACGTTACAGCCTACGTTTACGGAGCAAAAGTAATGATTTAGTTGATACATGAGAGTAGTTAAACCTAAAAAGTTTCTCGGGCAACACTTCCTGAAAGACCTGAAAGTGGCACAAGACATTGCCGACACGGTAGATGTCTGTCCCGAAATTCCCATCCTCGAAGTTGGTCCGGGAATGGGAGTGCTGACCCAGTTTCTTCTGCCCAAAGAACGCAACGTCAAAGTAGTAGAACTGGACTACGAGTCAGTGGCCTACCTACGGGAAGCCTATCCGCAACTGGAAGACAACATCATTGAGGACGACTTCCTCAAAATGAATCTGCAACGATTGTTTGGCGGGCAACCTTTTGTGCTGACGGGAAACTATCCTTATAATATCTCCAGCCAGATATTCTTCAAAATGCTGGAATATAAGGATCTGATTCCCTGCTGTACGGGTATGATACAAAAGGAAGTAGCCGAGCGCATAGCCGCCGGGCCGGGCAGCAAGACATACGGAATCCTAAGTGTACTGATACAAGCATGGTACAAAGTGGAGTACTTGTTTACGGTACACGAACATGTCTTCAACCCGCCCCCCAAAGTTAAAAGTGCCGTCATCTGCATGATGCGCAATGAAACGCACGATTTAGGCTGCGACGAGAAATTGTTCAAGCAAGTAGTGAAAACCACGTTCAACCAACGACGCAAGACTCTGCGGAACTCCATAAAACCGATACTCGGCAAAGACTGTCCACTGACGGAAGACGTATTATTTAATAAACGCCCGGAACAACTGTCCGTACAGGAATTTATTCAGCTGACCAACCAAGTGGAACAGGCATTGAGAACGATTAATGATTAATGGTTAGTGATTAAACACGAACAATCATGGAAATAGACGAAGAATACATAGACAAAGTCAAAAGCCTGATAGAACAGAAAGACGCGGAAAACGTCAAAACACTTTTGACCGACCTTCACCCGGCGGATATTGCAGAACTGTGTAATGACCTCGGCTTGGAGGAAGCCCGCTTCGTTTACCGCCTCCTTGACAACGAAACGGCAGCGGACGTACTGGTTGAAATGGACGAAGACATCCGGAAAGAATTCCTGGAACTTCTTCCTTCGGAGACCATTGCCAAGCGTTTCGTGGATTATATGGACACGGACGATGCCGTAGACCTGATGCGCGAACTCGATGAAGACAAGCAGGAGGAAATACTTTCGCACATCGAAGATATAGAACAAGCCGGTGACATCGTTGACCTGCTGAAATATGATGAAGACACTGCCGGTGGTTTGATGGGTACGGAAATGGTGACTGTCAATGAAAACTGGAGTATGCCGGAGTGCCTGAAGGAAATGCGCCTGCAAGCTGAAAAGCTGGATGAAATTTACTACGTATACGTCATCGACGACGAAGACCGTCTGCAAGGGGTATTCCCATTGAAGAAAATGATAACTTCCCCTTCTGTCTCCAAGGTAAAGCATGTGATGCGGAAAGATCCTATCTCCGTCCATGTAGATACCCCCATTGACGAAGTGGTACAAATCATCGAAAAGTATGACTTGGTGGCAGCTCCTGTTGTAGACAGTATCGGGCGTCTGGTAGGCCAGATTACCGTAGACGACGTCATGGACGAAGTCCGCGAACAGTCGGAACGTGATTACCAGTTGGCATCCGGTTTGTCCCAAGATGTAGAAACGGACGATAATGTCATGCGCCAGACTTCTGCCCGCCTTCCATGGTTACTTATCGGTATGTTAGGCGGTATAGGCAACTCCATGATATTGGGTAACTTCGACACGACTTTCGCCGCCCATCCGGAAATGGCCCTTTATATTCCGTTGATTGGTGGTACGGGGGGAAACGTGGGAACCCAGTCGTCTGCCATCATCGTGCAAGGCCTTGCCAACAGCTCACTGGATGCCAAAGACACCTTCAAGCAGGTAGCCAAGGAAGCAGTAGTGGCGGTCATCAATGCCACCATCATCTCCCTGCTGGTATACATCTATAATTTTATCCGGTTCGGAGCTACGGCTACGGTCACTTATTCCGTCTCCATCAGCCTCTTTGCAGTCGTCATGTTCGCCTCCATCTTCGGAACGCTAGTCCCCATGACTTTAGAGAAACTGAAGGTTGACCCGGCCATTGCCACCGGCCCGTTTATCTCCATTACCAATGACATTATAGGCATGATGCTGTACATGGGTATCACTGTCTTACTGTCATAAAAACAAGAAAATAGAAAAAAATCAAGGCAAATTGTATGAAGTAATCATTTTATTTCATTAATTTGTAGCCTAATGTAACCCGAACGGGAGGAACCCGTTTCTAAAAAAGTAAATACAATGACGGACACTCATGACACTAATCTCCCCGAAAAGCCGGTGGAATTAGAAGAAGAAAAGAAGACAGCAGAGGTTTCTGAACCGGCAACAACAGAAACTCCCGCTGAAGAAATCGTTTCGGAAAAGCCGGTAGAGCCAGTTCAGAAGCTCACGAAAGAGGAAATACTTGCCAAACTCAAAGAGGTGGTTGCAGACGTGGAGAACGTGGCAAAACCTGAAATAGACGGTTTGAAGCAATCTTTCTACAAGCTGCACAATGCTGAGCAGGAAGCGGCCAGAAAACTGTTCATTGAAAACGGAGGCGCCGCGGAGAACTTTGTTCCACAAACAGACAGTGTGGAAGAAGAGTTCAAGAATATCATGTCCGTCATCAAAGAAAAAAGAAGCGCACTCACAGCCGAACTGGAGAAGCAGAAGGAAATGAACCTGCAGGTAAAGCTTTCCATCATCGAAGAGCTGAAGGAGCTGGTTGAATCTCCAGATGACGCCAACAAGAGCTATACGGAGTTCAAGAAACTACAGCAGCAATGGAACGAAGTTAAACTCGTTCCGCAAGCTAAGGTCAACGAGCTTTGGAAAAACTACCAATTGTATGTTGAGAAATTCTATGACCTTCTGAAACTGAACAATGAATTCCGCGAATACGATTTCAAGAAGAATTTGGAAATCAAGACACATCTCTGTGAAGCTGCCGAAAAGCTGGCGGATGAAGCGGATGTAGTTTCAGCTTTCCATCAGTTACAGAAGCTACATCAAGAATTTCGTGATACAGGGCCGGTAGCCAAGGAACTACGCGACGAAATCTGGGCACGTTTCAAAGCTGCCTCTACAACCGTAAATCGACGTCACCAGCAACATTTCGAAGCGTTGAAGGAAGTGGAACAACACAATCTTGACCAAAAGACCGTAATTTGCGAAATCATAGAAGCCATCGACTACAAAGAACTGACAAACTTTGCTTCTTGGGAGAGCAAAACGCAAGAAGTCATCGCACTTCAAAACAAATGGAAGACCATCGGTTTCGCTCCGCAAAAAATGAACGTGAAGATTTTCGAACGTTTCCGCAAAGCGTGCGACGAGTTCTTCCGTAAAAAGGGAGAGTTCTTCAAGACCCTGAAGGAAGGTATGAACGAAAACCTGGAAAAGAAGCGTGCCTTGTGCGAAAAAGCAGAAGCTCTTAAGGACAGTACCGACTGGAAAGTAACTGCCGATGAACTGACCAAACTTCAGAAAGAATGGAAAACCATCGGTCCGGTAGCAAAGAAATATTCGGATGCCGTATGGAAACGTTTCATCTCCGCTTGTGACTACTTCTTCGAACAAAAGAACAAAGCCACTTCTTCACAGCGCAGCGTAGAGCAGGAAAATCTGGAAAAGAAAAAAAACATCATCGAGAAACTGAATGCTATTGATGACCAAATGGATACGGAGGGAGCTACCCAATTGGTACGCGACCTCATGAAAGAGTGGAACGGCGTAGGACATGTACCTTTCAAAGAGAAAGACCGAATCTATAAGCAATACCATAGTCAGATAGACAAATTGTTTGAACGCTTCAACATCAGTGCCTCCAACAAGAAGCTAAGCAATTTCAAGTCGACTATCAGCTCCATTCAGGAAGGTAGTCCACAAGCCCTTTACCGGGAACGTGAGAAGCTGGTACGTGCCTTCGACAATATGAAGAACGAGCTCCAGACATATGAAAACAATCTCGGCTTCCTGACCACTTCTTCCAAGAAGGGAAATAGTCTGCTGACAGAAATCAACCGCAAGGTGGAAAAGCTGAAAGCAGACATCGAGCTTGTGAAAGAAAAGATAAAAGTGGTGGACGAGAACATCAAAAACCAAGGATAACGTAACAAGATAAGACTTAATAAAAAAGGAACCCGCCCCTACAGCTATGCAGCTGTGGGGGCGGGCCTACTTTTATACCCCTTATCAATGATGGAACAGACGGATACCCGTGAACGACATGGCAATGCCATATTTATCGCAAGTTTCAATCACATGGTCATCGCGTACAGAACCACCCGCTTGGGCAATGTAATCTACTCCACTCTTATGGGCACGCTCAATATTGTCTCCAAAAGGGAAGAATGCATCCGAACCCAAAGAAACACCTTTCAATGTATCCAACCAAGCCCGTTTTTCTTCACGGGTCAGCACTTCAGGTTTCTCCGTAAAGAACTGCTGCCAAACACCGTTAGCCAGCACATCGTCATGGTCTTCACTGATATAGACATCAATCGTATTATCACGGTCGGCACGGCGGATTTTCTCTACCCATGGCAAATTCAACACCTTCGGATGCTGGCGTAAATACCAAATGTCGGCCTTGTTGCCCGCCAAGCGAGTACAGTGGATACGGCTCTGCTGGCCGGCACCAATACCGATAGCCTGACCGTCCTTCACATAGCATACAGAATTCGACTGCGTATATTTCAAAGTGATAAGGGCTATCATCAAATCACGTTTCGCTGCTTCCGGGAAATTCTTATTCCGAGTAGGAATATTCGCAAAGAGTTCATCTCCATTCAGCTTTATCTCATTACGTCCCTGCTCAAACGTGATACCAAAGACATCCTTATGTTCAATCGGGGCAGGCTTATAGCCGGGACTTATCTGAATCACATTGTAAGTTCCTTTACGCTTTTCCCTCAAGATAGCCAGTGCTTCGTCCGTATACCCCGGAGCAATAACGCCATCCGAGACCTCGCGGTTAATAAAACGTGCAGTAGCCACGTCGCACACATCACTCAAAGCGATAAAGTCACCATAGGAAGACATACGGTCGGCACCGCGGGCACGCACATATGCGCAAGCAAGCGGAGAGAGCGGAAGATTATCCACAAAATAAATCTTCTTCATTGTCTCGTTGAGTTCCAAGCCGATGGCGGCACCCGCCGGACTGACGTGCTTGAATGAAGTTGCAGCAGGCATACCGGTCGCCTCTTTCAGTTCCTTTACCAACTGCCATCCATTCAAGGCATCCATAAAATTAATATACCCCGGACGTCCATTCAAAACCTCAATAGGTAACTCCCCCTCCTGCATGAAAATGCGAGCCGGCTTCTGGTTAGGGTTACAGCCGTACTTCAGTGCTAATTCTTTTGCCATAAAATTCTGCTTTAATGTTGAAATGCTACAAATTTACAGAATATTTCCGGCTTACAGAAGCCTTGTCACTGAATTTGCCACCGAATGCCTACACTGAAATTTTCGTACATGGTCGAAAAGCAACAAAAAACCACTAAAACTTGCGATTTTAGTGGTTTTTTGACTTAAATAAGAGTTCGTTGGGCTACCTGGATTCGAACCAGGAATGACAGGACCAGAATCTGTAGTGTTACCATTACACCATAGCCCAATTGTTATTATTTCCGTTTTGCGGTTGCAAAGATACAAAGATTTCTATAAATCAAAACAAAAACGAGTGTTTTTTTCGCAAAAAACTGATAAGATACCGTAATCCAAAGGATTATATAACTAAAAAAAATCAAAAATTGAAAGAGTTTTCCTCTTTTGCGTGTTTGATATGAGAAATCAACGTATATTTGTCAACTGTTTTAATATAATAATGTATAATGAACGAAACGAAGAAACTGATTCAACAGATAACAGAAGGTATTCAAGATAAAAAAGGAAAAAAAATCGTCATCGCAGATCTGACAAAAATCGACGATACAATATGCAATTATTTCGTCATCTGCCAAGGAAACTCTCCCAGCCAAGTGACAGCCATTGTAGAATCCATCAGGGACTTCACACGCAAGGGTGCCGATACCAAGCCCTTTGCCGTAGACGGGCTGCGCAATGCCGAATGGGTAGCTATGGACTACTCGGACATATTGGTGCATGTCTTCCTGCCTGAAACAAGGGAATTCTACAATCTGGAGCACCTATGGGCAGACGCCAAATTAACTCAAATTCCTGACCTCGATTAATCAAAACGTATGGACAATAATACCAACAAGAAACCCAATAAAGTGAATATGCCCAAGTTCAACCTGAACTGGCTGTATATGATTATAGCGATGATGTTGCTGGGGTTGTACCTGACCAATGAAAGTGGTACGGCAACTAAAAACATCTCTTATGATGAATTCCAGCAATATGTACGAGACGGTTATATAAGCAAAGTCATCGGCTACGACGACAATTCCGTCGAAGCATACGTCAAACCCCAGCACGTAGGAAACGTATTTCGTCAGGACTCCAGCCGCGTAGGCAAGAATCCGCTTATTACGACCGAGGCCCCCTCACGCGAGAGCCTAGGTAATTTCCTGCAAAAGGAAAGAGACGACGCCCACTTTGACGGCTCCATTAACTACGAAAAAAAGCGGAACTACTTCGGTGCCATTTTGTGGCAGATTCTCCCCTTTGCATTCCTTATCGGTTTCTGGATTTTCATGTCCCGCCGCATGAGCGGTGGTGGAGGCATGGGCGGAGGTGGAGGCATCTTCAGCGTAGGAAAGTCCAAGGCCCAATTGTTTGAAAAAGGTTCCCCCATCAAGATTACATTCAAGGATGTGGCAGGACTTGCTGAAGCCAAGCAAGAGGTAGAAGAAATTGTCGAGTTCTTGAAAGAGCCCCAGAAATATACCGATTTGGGAGGTAAGATACCCAAGGGCGCCTTGCTGGTAGGCCCTCCGGGAACCGGAAAGACCCTGCTTGCAAAGGCCGTGGCCGGAGAAGCCAACGTACCTTTCTTCTCTTTGGCAGGTTCCGACTTTGTGGAAATGTTTGTCGGCGTGGGAGCTTCCCGTGTCCGCGATTTGTTCCGCCAAGCAAAGGAAAAAGCGCCTTGTATCGTGTTCATCGACGAGATTGACGCTGTAGGGCGTGCCCGTGCCAAAGCAGCCGCTATGGGTGGCAACGACGAGCGCGAGAACACATTGAACCAGTTACTGACCGAGATGGACGGTTTCGGCTCCAATAGTGGTGTTATCATCTTAGCCGCCACCAACCGTGTGGACGTTTTGGATAAGGCATTGCTGCGCGCCGGACGTTTTGACCGCCAGATACATGTAGACCTACCCGACCTTAATGAGCGTAAGGAAGTATTCGGTGTACACCTGCGCCCCATCAAGATAGACAATAGTGTGGATGTAGACCTTCTGGCACGCCAGACTCCCGGATTCTCGGGGGCAGACATTGCCAATGTATGTAACGAAGCAGCTTTGATAGCTGCCCGCCACGGCAAAAAGTTTGTCGGAAAGCAAGACTTTCTGGACGCCGTAGACCGTATTGTGGGTGGGTTGGAAAAGAAAACCAAAATCACTACCGAGGCCGAACGCCGTTCCATTGCCATACACGAAGCCGGCCATGCCAGTATCTCCTGGTTACTGGAATACGCCAATCCACTGATTAAAGTAACCATTGTACCCCGTGGACGTGCTTTGGGCGCGGCTTGGTATCTGCCGGAAGAACGGCAAATCACCACCAAGGAACAGATGCTCGATGAGATGTGTGCCACCTTGGGAGGACGTGCCGCCGAAGACCTATTCTTAGGTAGAATATCCACCGGAGCCATGAATGACTTGGAACGCGTGACCAAGCAGGCGTACGGTATGATTGCCTATCTGGGTATGAGCGAAAAACTCCCCAACCTCTGCTACTATAATAATGAGGAATATTCCTTCAACCGCCCGTATAGCGAAAAGACTGCGGAACTGATTGACGAAGAAGTGAAGCAGATGGTCAACGAACAGTACGAACGTGCCAAGAAAATATTGTCCGAAAACCAAGAAGGACACAACCGGCTGGCACAACTGCTGATTGACAAAGAAGTAATCTTTGCCGAAGACGTTGAACACATCTTTGGGAAACGTCCATGGGCTTCCCGTTCGGAGGAAATCAGTGCAAACAAGACTGCTGCCGAGCTGAAAAAAGCGGAGCAAGAAGAAGAGCAAAAAGCCATAGAAGCAGAAAAGGAAGTTAAGGAAGAAGAAAAGCATGAAAAATAACTTTATCCAACGTGCCGTTACCGGCGTGTTATTCGTCATAGTATTGGTGGGCTGTATTCTTTACAGCCCCCTTTCGTTCGGTATACTGTTCACCATTATCAGCGTACTGAGCGTACATGAGTTTGCCCAATTAGTCAGCAAGAGCAGCGAAGTAAGCATAAACAAGACCATCACTGCATTGGGAGGAGCCTACCTTTTCCTTGCATTGATGAGTTTCTGTACCCAGCAGTCTGTAGGAGCACGGGTATTCCTTCCTTATTTGGGACTATTGCTCTACATGATGATTACGGAACTTTACCTCAAGAAAAAGAATCCGACGGGTAACTGGGCCTACTCCATGCTAAGCCAATTGTACGTGGCACTCCCCTTTGCCCTGCTGAACGTACTTGCTTTTCAGAATTCCCCGGAAACGGGCAGTGTGACCTACAACCCTATTCTACCGCTTTCCATTTTCGTTTTTATCTGGCTGAGCGATACAGGTGCCTATTGCGTAGGTTCGCTGATAGGCAAACACCGTCTGTTCGAACGCATCTCACCTAAAAAATCCTGGGAGGGCAGCATCGGCGGCGGAATATTCTCCATCGCTTCCTCTCTTGGCTTTGCACATTTCTTTCCTTTTATGCCAGGATGGCAATGGGTAGGTCTGGCAATCGTTGTCGTCATTTTCGGCACTTGGGGCGATCTGACCGAATCACTCATGAAACGCCAATTGGGCATCAAGGATTCCGGTAACATTCTGCCGGGGCATGGAGGGATGCTCGACCGTTTCGACAGTGCCCTGATGGCAATTCCTGCAGCAGTTGTTTATCTATATGCCTTGACGATGTTCTAACGACGGCTCACATGACCAAACTTACATAAAACAAATATAAAAAGAGCACCCGGGCAAGATGAATGACATCAAAATCCCGGGTGCTCTTTCTAACTATATACTCTCGCAAACTCTTTCTTACTTCAACTGCATATTGGACAAATCCACATTAGTAGTCAGCTTTTCATTACTCCCCGCAGTTTTCAAATCAAAGGTTACTTCCACCTCTCCATTCTCTTCTGAATTGAGTTTCAACTTGATGCCTTTGGTTTCAAAGGGGATGTCCAGACTGTTCAAGTTATAGGAGACAGCACCAGGACTACGACGTCCCGTCAGGTCATCATAATCGTTATAGCGGAGTTCCAAATGGACGTATCCATCTTCGCCATACAAAGCATCATCTTCTTGCGGACGCACCAGGCTGATGCGGTGTTTATTATCAGTCGAAGATGGCAGGTTCTGCATGAAAAAAATGTTCATATAGCCACCACTGATGGTGATATCACCTTTATATATAAACACGGGGTCATTACCAAATTCCTCTTCGGTTTCGGGAGTCAGCGTCTCCACCTCTTTCGTCAAGACGTTCTGCAGACGCAGCAGCTTCACAGCATGGTCATATCCTGCATAGTTGTCCCACAAAGGATTGAACACGGTAATCACACGCTGCCCATCCACAGCATCATACCACCCTATGTCCGTATTCACCGGCCAGAGCGTCCCCCAAACATCGCAGTTTAAATAAAAGGCATTTCCCGTAACACGCACAGTGGCCCACAAAGGCGGGGTAAAATCACCCAAAGAATATCCGTCGTTATCATCACATGATTGCAAAGCGGGCATCACTGCCAAACATATTGCCATAAATAACCAATGTAGCTTTTTCATAATCAAAGTCCTTTTCATTTGTTTCTATATAGAAAATACAAAAGCCGGGCATTTACTGCACCGGCTTTTCCCATTTTAACAAATTCTTAATTTTTCGATTATTCTTCCCTCCTCCTCAGTAATGCCACCATCTCGCGGGCAGCATGTTTGGGTGCCCCTGCCTCTCCCAGACAGGATGCCATATACTCATATCCCTCGAGCATCTGACGGCGGTATTCCTTATCGTACAAAATGCGGTTCAGCTCCGAGCGTACCTGCTCTACCGTCATGGTATCTGCAACCAGCTCTTTCACCACCTCCTGGTTGGCTATGAGATTGACCAGGGAAATGTACTTCACTTTCAGTATATGCCGTTTCAGGAAAGCGATAACCTTCCCTATCGGAGTATGGTAACATACCGCTTGCGGCACACGAAACAGAGCTGTTTCCAGCGTTGCCGTCCCCGAAGTGACCAGTGCAGCCTCTGCCTGCCTCAACAAAGGGAATGTCTTGTTGAAGATAATCTTCACGTCCACCCCACCCACATAACGTTTGTAATACTCGGGGGAAATACCCGGAGCACCGGCCAGCACCAGTTGATAATCGGGAAAAGAAGCTGCCGCACGAAGCATGTCGGGCAGATTGTCCTTGATTTCCTGCTTGCGGCTACCAGCCAGCAGAGCAATAACGGGTTTGGCCGAAAGTCCGTTTGCCCGGACAAAGTCGTCGAATGTCTCTGAGCTGGAAGCAAGAAAAGCCGTCACTTCATCCACTGTCGGATTGCCGACATAATGTATCGGATACCCGTGCTTCCCTTCAAAAAACTCCACCTCGAACGGTAGGATGGAGAACAGCTCATCCACATCCCGTTTAATATTCTTGATGCGGTATTCCTTCCATGCCCAAATCTTGGGAGAAATATAATAAAAGACAGGAATCCTTGTGTTGGCATGGACAAACTTGGCTATATCCAGATTAAAGCCCGGATAGTCCACCAAAATCAGCACATCCGGCTGCCACGTAACAATGTCCTCCTTGCAGCGCTTCATATTGGCAAAGATGGTGCGCAGATGCAGCAGTACGGGAATGAACCCCATATACGCCAACTCTTTGTAATGCTTCACCATCACACCGCCCACTGCAGCCATGAGGTCGCCTCCGAAGAAACGGAACTCCGCTTGCGAGTCCTCCTCCTTCAATGCAGCCATCAGATGGGAGGCATGCAGGTCGCCGGAAGCTTCACCGACAATCAAGTAATACTTCATATCAATTGATAATTGTCAATTAATTCAGAACCATGCTTTCAGTTCATCAATCAAGCCGTATGCCGTTGCATCCACCGTGGTCGGGGTGATTGCCACATAACCGTTATCAAGCGCCCAATGGTCATTCTTCTCATTTTCGGCATCGTTGTTCTCAAACTCGCCGGTCAGCCAGTAGTAATGGGCATCTCCTCTATGGGCAAAGTTTTCCCATTCATTGGTCCATTGCCCCTTGGTTTGTTCGCAAATCTTCACACCCTTCAATTCTTTGGTATCGGGGAAGTTGACATTGAGGCATGTCAACGGAGGGAGTCCTTTCTCCAATACCAGCCGGGCTATCTCGCGGATGTAAGGACCTGCAGGTTCAAAATCAGCGTTCGGCTCATGGTTGCAAAGGGAGAATCCGATGGAAGGCACTCCTTTCAGGCATCCCTCTATCACAACGCCCATCGTACCGGAATAATGCAGGTTTACAGAAGAATTGTCGCCGTGGTTGATGCCGCCTACCACCAAGTCGGGCTTGCGGTCGAGCACCGTATGAAAAGCCAGCTTCACACAATCGGTCGGCGTACCGGAACACTTGTATACCGTCAGCCCAACATCCTTACGGACCAACTGGTAGTGGATAGGTTCCGTTACAGTCAGCGCACACGCACTTCCAGAGCGAGGTGCATCCGGCGCCATTACCACAATCTCGCCCAGCGGACGGAGGAATTTGATTAACTCGCTAATACCTTTCGCAATGATGCCGTCATCATTGGAAATCAATATCAAAGGTCTCTGATTTTCCATAACTTTCTTTTTTATTATCGTGCAAAAGTAGCTAAAAAGGCTTTAAACAGAATACTACAAAGATAATAATTCTTTTGTATTCAAAGATATTTTCAGAAAAGGCTAACTTTGTACCGACAATAATTGGAATATAATCATTCATAAAATCCATGCTATAATGAACACTTCTTGCCATTCTACCATTGCTGCACGCATCGAGACGGCAGCTGCCGCAATTATTCTGTTTCTAACAACCCTGACAAGCTGTGGCAGGAGCAGTTCTCCCGAGCCACTTGACCAATGGAATGACGGGACATCTACGCTTCACACGGCAGACCCGGTCATTGCAGAAGGCCGGAAGCTCTTCAACGACAAAGAATACCAAAATTTCCGACTCACCGGAGAAGCCCTCACACAACCCGGCTCCGAAGCAGGCCTCCTCTTTCATACGGACGGCGAGTCCGGTTATGAAGTGATATTCCGTAACGGAGACATCGACGGCACACGCAAGAGCGGCTCACTCGCCTCGGTGCGCAACCTCTATCGCTCACTCGCAAAAGATGGAGAATGGTTTGACTTCGAGATAACCGTACGCGGACAAAACATCATTGTCTGCATTAACGGAACCGAAGTTGTTTGTTATACCGAACCCGGACACCCATATCGCACAGAGGAGCACGCCCGGCAACTGCTGAGTCAAGGTTCCATTGCCCTGCAAGGCATACACGGCGAAGTGTCATTCCGGAATCTCGCCATCGAACGGCTTGCCAAGGAGGCACGCAACGAAGCCGACGCGCTTGCTCCGGTAGACGAGCGCACGGATGAGATAATCAGGCTACAGCAGCACGATTTCCCAGTTATAGACTATCACGTTCACTTGAAAGGAGGGCTGACGAAGGAAATGGCACACGCCATGTCCATGAATTACGGTATCAACTATGGTGTCGCCCCCAATGCCGGAGAAGGAGGCGTAGGACGTATGCTGGCCGATGACAAAGAAGTGTACGACTATTTTAATGAAGTAAAAGGGATGCCATTCCTGTGCGGTGTACAAGGTGAGGGACGCAAATGGACGGCAACTTTCTCGCAGGAAGCTTTGGGGATTTTCGATTACCTGTTTACCGACGCCATGACCATCATAGACCACAAGGGACGTAATTCGCGCATCTACCGGGCCGAAGAAGCACTCTTTGATGACATTACGCTTGAACAGTATATGGACCACCTTGTCGACCAAACAGTCCTGATTCTGACCAACGAGCCAGCCGACATTTATGCCAACCCTACCTTCTTGCCCGATACTATGGCGCATGATTACGACAAGTACTGGACGGACGGACGCATTGAACGCGTATTGAATGTATTGCAACAACATGGAATCGCTCTGGAAATCAATGCACGCTACCGGATTCCCAGTTTCGAGATTATCCGTCGCGCCAAAGCACGTGGAATCAAACTCACATTCGGTACAAACAATGTCGATGCCGACTTCGGACGACTGGAATACTGCGCCGAAGCCATCAAGCAATGCGGCCTCACAGCCGACGATATATGGTTCCCGTCGATGAGCACACGCCGCTCCCGCCCCATTGTCATATACAACCGATTCGAGTAGCAGGGAACAACCGCTGTCATCTTCACCAACAGAAACGATACACCTATGGACATTCTTCTCATCATCTTGGGCATCCTCTGCCTGATTGTCGGATTGGCAGGCTGCATCCTGCCTATGATTCCGGGACCGCCCGTAGCCTATGCAGGCTTGTTGCTTCTACATTTCACGGACAAGGCGCAGTTTTCCACCACGCAGTTACTTTTATGGCTGGCAGCAGTCGTCCTTGTACAGATACTGGATTATTTCGTCCCGATGCTGGGCAGCAAATACAGCGGAGGCAGTCGGTGGGGAACGCGCGGCTGCCTCATAGGCACCATCGTAGGGTTGTTCTTCATGCCTTGGGGCATCATCCTCGGCCCCTTTCTCGGAGCCTTTGCCGGCGAACTGATGGGAGGCAGCAAGACAGACCAGGCCTTGAAATCGGGGCTGGGCTCGCTGCTTGGATTCTTGCTGGGCACAGTAGTGAAATGTGTGATGTGTGCGTACTTCTGCTGGGAGTTCGTCAAAGCCTTGGTCTGACACCAGCTCCTCTCCTTCTGCCCGGGAACAACTTATCCCCCGACCATCTTCCACACGGTAGTCCATCTGCATGAGATGTACATCTCGAGCAACATGAGATGCACGTTTCAAACAACACGAGATGTACATCTCATGCAAGTAGAGAGAATAGTCCAAGCCAATGTCTTCCATTGGTTTACAAATCTTAATCTTCTGCAAGCGAGACAAAAAATCAGCTTCATTTCAAGATAAATACGTATATTTGCCCACTAAACAGAGAAAGAACGCTTTACGCGCAATTTACAAGAAGAAAAACAGCGGTAAACGTCTGTGAGTTATTAACAAAACAGCCGACTTATCAACCGTTTTTGCAATCTTTCTCCAAATTTGTAGGCGCTATCCGGAATTATCACTTATTTCGCTGCCAATAAATATTGAGATTATGGGAAAAATAATTGCTATGGCTAACCAAAAGGGTGGTGTAGGCAAGACTACGACGACAATCAACCTCGCAGCCTCACTCGCCACGCTTGAAAAGAAAGTGCTCGTTGTAGATGCCGACCCGCAGGCCAATGCCTCCTCAGGATTGGGTGTGGACATCAAGCAGTCGGAATGTACTATCTACGAGTGCATTATTGACCGTGCAGACGTACGCGAGGCCCTTCATGACACGGAGATAGACACACTGAAGGTAATCTCCTCCCACATCAATCTGGTAGGTGCCGAAATAGAGATGCTCAATCTGAAAAACCGCGAAAAGATACTGAAAGAAGTACTCGCTCCGCTGAAGAATGAGTTTGATTATATCTTGATAGACTGTTCCCCGTCTTTGGGTCTGATTACGGTCAACGCACTGACTGCCGCCGATTCGGTAATCATCCCCGTACAAGCGGAATATTTTGCACTGGAAGGCATCAGCAAATTGCTGAATACCATTAAAATCATCAAGTCCAAGCTGAACCCTGCCCTCGAAATCGAAGGCTTCCTGCTGACGATGTACGACTCGCGCCTGCGCCAGGCCAACCAGATTTACGATGAAGTGAAACGCCACTTCCAGGAATTGGTATTCAACACCGTCATCCAGCGCAATGTGAAACTGAGCGAAGCTCCCAGCTACGGCCTGCCCACCATTCTCTATGACGCAGACTCAACCGGAGCCAAAAACCACATGGCACTTGCCAAGGAATTGATAAGCAGAAACGAAAAGAAGTGATTATAGTGGTTAGTGATTAATGATTAGTGATAAATACCATATTTACAATGCACAAACAAATCATCCCGTATGGTTAAATTGTAAATCGTCAAATAGTAAATAAACAGATGGCACAAAGAAATGCATTAGGACGCGGGCTAGACGCCCTCTTCTCCATGGATGAAGTAAAGACCGAAGGCTCCTCCTCTATCAATGAGATAGAGCTGTCGAAGATTACGGTCAATCCCAACCAGCCCCGTCATGAATTCGACCCGGTTGCGTTGCAGGAGTTAGCCGATTCCATCTCCGAAATCGGCATCATACAGCCCATCACCCTGCGCAAGCTTAGCGACGACGAATACCAGATTATCGCCGGCGAGCGTCGTTTCCGTGCTTCGCAGCTTGCCGGACTGACAAGCATCCCTGCCTATATCCGCACTGCAGATGACGAGAACGTCATGGAAATGGCGCTCATCGAAAACATACAGCGCGAAGACTTGAACTCCGTAGAAATAGCCCTCGCTTACCAGCATCTGTTGGAACAATACGGACTGACGCAGGAACGCCTCAGCGAACGCGTTGGTAAGAAGCGTACCACCATTGCCAACTACCTGCGCCTGCTCAAACTGCCCGCCCCCGTCCAGATGGGACTGCAGAACAAGCAGATAGACATGGGACATGCCCGCGCTTTGGTAACGCTTGGCGATCCCAAACTGCAAGTGAAGATTTTCGAAGAAATCCTGGAGCACGGGTATTCCGTACGCAAAGTGGAAGAAATCGTAAAGTCACTGAGTGAAGGCGAAAGCGTGAAGAGCGGTGGTCGTAAGATTGCCCCCAAGCGCGCCAAACTGCCCGAAGAATTCAATATGCTGAAACAACAGCTCTCGGGCTTTTTCAGTACCAAGGTGCAGCTAACCTGCTCGGAGAAAGGAAAAGGTAAAATCAGTATCCCGTTCAATAACGAAGAAGAATTGGAACGTATCATCGGCATTCTTGATACGCTGAAGAAATAAATGAGGAAAAAAGGAAGAATATATCAGTTAGCCATTGCCCTGCTGCTCTGTTTTTTACAGATGGCAGGGATTGCTATGTATGGTCAGGACCGTCCACGTGCCGCTTCCAAGCGTGCGCAGCGGCATCAGACCGATACACTCAACACCGTGGTGAACCGGGACAGCCTCACTGTTGCCGACAGTCTTGCAGCCGAAAACAAGCGGAAGATGCTGGAAATGACTGCCAGCCCCGACCTGAAGGAACAGCCCGTGCCTACAGACAGTCTGCAAAAGGCCATCGACCCCAAAAGGTGGGTACCTAATCCCACAAAAGCCACCTGGCTTGCCCTCGTCATTCCCGGCGGTGGACAAATTTACAACCGCAAGTATTGGAAACTGCCCATCTTCTATGGAGGATTTGCCGGTTGTGCCTATGCCCTTACGTGGAACAGCAAGATGTATAAGGACTATTCGGCCGCCTACAAGGATGCCGTAAATGGTAATTTCAACTCCAGTACCATTACCGACCTGCTGCCTCCCAACTATAACTATACCGAAAGCCAGCTGACGGAGACACTACGGAAGCGTAAGGATACCTTCCGACGATACCGCGACTTGAGCATCTTCGCCTTTATCGGTGTATACCTGCTGTCTGTTGTCGACGCATACGTAGACGCAGAGCTGTCCAACTTTGACATCACCCCCGACCTCAGCATGAAAGTGGAACCTGCCATAATCAACAGCCAGATGACTGGTTCCTCTAATAAGAACGTCGGCGTGCAATGCAGTTTCCGATTCTAAAAACGAAAATTAAAGCATAAATTATTACCTAATGACACACAAGGCCATATATATGAAAAGAATTATTCTCGGTTCCTCGCTTCTGTTTTGCGCCCTCTTCACCGCTCCGGCCATGCATGCGCAAGAAAGCGTGGAAGTGCTTATCCGCGAAAACGGCACGGAACGCCAGGAATCCATCGAGCTGCCCAAAAGCATGACCTATCCGCTGGACAGCCTGCTCAATGACTGGAAAGCCAAGAATTACATAGACTTGGGAAAAGACTGCAGCACCTCTACCGTAAACCCGATGTTCAGTGACTCTGTATACATAGACCGGTTGTCGCGCATGCCGACCGTCATGGAAATGCCATACAACGAGATTGTGCGCAAGTTCATCGACATGTATGCCGGACGTCTGCGCAACCAGGTTGCCTTCATGCTGAGCGCCTGCAACTTCTATATGCCCATCTTCGAAGAAGCGCTGGATGCCTACGGCCTGCCGCTCGAGCTGAAATACCTGCCCATCATAGAATCCGCTCTCAACCCTTCTGCCGTATCCCGCGCGGGAGCCTGCGGACTATGGCAGTTTATGCTCGCCACCGGAAAGATATACGGACTGGAAAGCAACAGCCTCGTAGACGAACGCCGTGACCCGATAAAGGCGACCTGGGCGGCAGCACGCTACCTGAAGGACATGTATGACATTTACAAAGACTGGAACCTGGTGATTGCCGCCTACAACTGCGGTCCGGGCACCATCAACAAAGCCATCCGCCGCTCGGGAGGGAAAACCGATTATTGGGAAATCTACAACTATCTGCCCAAAGAGACACGCGGCTACGTGCCCGCCTTCATTGCCGCCAACTACGTAATGACCTACTACTGCAAGCACAACATCTGCCCCATGGAAACCGACATTCCGGAAGCAACCGATACGGTGCAAGTAAGCCGTAACCTTCATTTCGAGCAGATTTCCGACCTATGCGGCATCAGCCTGGACCAGATAAAGAGCCTAAATCCCCAATTCAAGAAAAGCATCATCCCCGGAGAGAGCAAGCCGCAGACGCTACGCCTCCCCATCAACTACATCAGTGCCTTCATTGACAAGCAAGACACCATCTATGCCCACCGCAGTAACGAGCTGTTCAAGAACCGCAGAGTCGTGGCCGTTTCCAATACACGCTCGACGGCACGTAGCAGCAAAGGCAGTACCGCTACGGGGAATGTCACCTACCACAAGATACGCAGTGGCGAGAATCTCGGCAGCATTGCACGGAAATACGGCGTCACTGTCAATCAGTTAAAAAGTTGGAATGGATTGCGCAGTACCAGAATCTCCGCAGGAAAGCGCTTGAAGATTTATAAATAAAGACATAAACGCTTGCCCGGTGTTGAAAATTGCTTATTTTTGCAAAAAGTGAAGTGAAGAAAGGAGAAAGCAGTATATGGAAGAAAATATAAGTCAGAAGGAAAAGGAAAAAGCCGAAGAGGAAATGATCGAACAGGCATTCCAAGAACTGTTGAACGACTATTTGGCCACCAAGCACCGCAAGCGCGTCGAAATAATAACCAAAGCATTCAACTTTGCCAACCAGGCGCATAAGGGCATCAAGCGTCGTTCCGGCGAGCCCTACATCATGCACCCCATTGCTGTGGCAAAGATTGTCTGTAATGAGATAGGACTGGGGTCTACTTCCATATGCTCGGCATTGCTGCATGATGTGGTGGAGGACACCGACTACACCGTAGAGGATATTGAAAACATCTTCGGTCCCAAAATCGCCCAGATTGTAGACGGGCTGACAAAGATTTCCGGCGGTATCTTCGGCGACCGTGCCTCGGCGCAGGCAGAGAACTTCAAGAAGCTGCTGCTCACCATGTCCGACGATATCCGGGTTATCCTCATCAAGATAGCCGACCGTCTGCATAACATGCGTACACTCGGCTCCATGCTGCCCAACAAGCAGTTCAAGATTGCAGGCGAAACACTCTATATTTATGCCCCGCTCGCCAACCGCCTCGGCTTGTACAAAATCAAGACAGAACTGGAAAACCTGAGCTTCAAGTACGAACATCCGGAAGAGTACCACGAGATAGAAGAGAAACTGGAAGCCACCGCCGTGGAGCGCGACAAGGTATTCAATGAGTTCACCGCTCCGATACGGGCGCAACTGGACAAAATGGGACTGAAATACCGTATCCTTGCCCGTGTAAAGTCCATCTACTCCATCTGGAACAAAATGCAGACCAAGCATGTCCCCTTCGAGGAAATCTATGATTTGCTTGCTGTCCGCATCATCTTCGAGCCCCGCAATATAGAGGAAGAGCTAAACGACTGCTTCGACATTTACGTCTCCATATCCAAGATATACAAGCCCCACCCTGACCGCCTGCGCGACTGGGTGAGCCATCCCAAAGCCAACGGCTACCAAGCCCTGCACGTCACCCTTATGGGTAACAACGGGCAATGGATTGAAGTACAAATCCGCAGTGAACGCATGAATGACGTTGCCGAACAAGGCTTTGCCGCCCACTGGAAATACAAAGAAGGCGGAGGCAGCGAAGATGAAGGCGAACTGGAGAAATGGTTGCGTACCATCAAGGAAATTCTGGACGACCCACAACCGGACGCCATCGATTTTCTCGATACCATCAAACTGAACTTGTTTGCATCGGAAATTTTCGTCTTCACCCCGAAAGGCGACCTCAAGACCATGCCGCAGAACTCTACGGCACTGGACTTTGCCTTCTCCTTGCATACCGACATCGGCAGCCACTGCATCGGCGCCAAGGTAAACCACAAACTGGTTCCCCTAAGCCACAAACTGCAAAGCGGTGACCAGGTAGAGATATTGACCTCCAAATCGCAACGCGTGCAGCCGGAGTGGGAAGTGTATGCCACCACCGCCCGCGCCCGCGCCAAGATTGCCGCCATCCTGCGCAAAGAGGCGAAAACCTATCAGAAAGAAGGTGAAACCATACTGAACGAATTCTTCAAAAACGAGGATATACGTATGGATGATGCTGCTCTGGACAAGCTGACCAGGCTGCACGGCTTCCACACCCGCGACGAGCTGCTCGTTGCCATCGGCAACAAACGGGTTGTGCTGGGCGATGCCGACAAGAACGTGTTCAAGGAAAAGCAGAACAGCAACTGGAAGAAGTTCCTGACCTTCTCCTTCGGTAACAAGGACAACAAGGATGCCAAAGAACAACCGGAAGAGAAAACACCGCAAGAGAAAATCAACACTAAGCAGATTCTGAAGCTGACGGAAGAGACCATCTCAAAGAACTATATTATGGCCGACTGTTGCCATCCCATTCCGGGTGACGACGTACTGGGATACATCGACGAGCAAAACCGTGTTGTCATCCACAAGCGCCAATGCCCCGTTGCCACCCGCCTTAAGAGTAGCTACGGAAACCGTATCATCGCCACCGAGTGGGACACTCACAAGGATTTGTCGTTCCTCGTCACCATATATATAAAAGGTATAGACAGCATGGGATTGCTGAACGAAGTAACTCAAGTCATCTCCCGCCAGCTCAACGTGAATATCCGTAAACTGACCATCGAAACCAACGACGGTATCTTCGAAGGAAAGATACAACTCTATGTACACGATGTGGACGACGTGCGCACTATCTGCAATAACCTGAAGCAGATACAGAATATAAAACAAGTGACGAGAGTAGAGGAATAAACGGAGTGGTATTTATTCTACTTCAGTCCTTGAATATTTTCCTTCAAGCTCTCCACATCCTCGTAAGTAAACTCATCCAATGCCAGTTTCATGCCTACCAGTTCTTCGCGGATAGCTCTCAGGCGATCTACGATTTCAAAGTTGCGTATCGTAGCTTCTTTATTGTCTTTCATCCGTTGGCGGGCGCCGGGCAAGGTCATTCCGCGCTCCTTCACCAGATGATAGATAAGTTTCACTGTCTCAATGTCCTCCTTACGGTACTGGCGTATTCCCCGCCCCCCCTTCTTCGGATTGAGTTGCGGAAACTCCTTTTCCCAGAAACGGAGCAGTGATTCGTTGACATCGAACATGGCAGCCACCTCGCTGATGGAGTAATATAACTTTAAATTCTTATCTGTATTCAGCATGATGTAATCCTTTCTCTATAAATCATCCGTCAATCAAGCACCTTACCATGGTTCGCCGCAATCTGTATCATGCGGTCATAATCCTCGGCACTGAGATCCATGAAGTAGTAGTTGACGGGATTCACAACTTTTCCCTTAACGTGTACTTCGTAGTGCAAGTGCGGACCAGTACTCTTGCCCGTACTGCCTACCCCGCCAATGACCTCACCACGTACCACTTTCTTGCCCAACTTCGTCCGGAAATCGCGCAAGTGTGCATACACCGTCTGATAACCGAAGCCGTGGTCTATCACAATTCTGTTGCCATAGCCCGATTGCCAGCCCATCTGCACCACGGTGCCATCTCCCGTGGCATAGACATCCGTGCCCTGGGGAGCCGAAAAGTCCATACCCTCATGGAACTTGCTGGTACCATAAATGGGGTCGATACGCGTACCGTAACCCGAAGCGGTCTTACGGAGGTCTTTATTGGAAACCGGCTGTATGGCAGGAATGCAGCGCAGCATTTCATCATGATTCTTGCACATCTCCACCACATCGTCAAAGGAGCGGGACTGGATATAGAGTTGCTTGCTAATCATATCCATTTTCTGCGTGGTATTGATAACCAAGTCGGAGTTAGCCATATCCATCAGATGCTCATAGCGGTTGGTACCGCCGTATCCAGCCTGACGGATGGCAGAAGGAATAGGGTCGGCCATGAAAATCACCCGGTACAGATTGTCATCACGCTGCTGTATGTCTTGCAGCACTCCCATAGCCTCGTCCAGCCGGCGGGAGAGGACGTTGTACTGCGCCTGCAGTTTGCTGTTCTCCTTTCGCAACTCCTTCTCCGACGGAGAGCCGAAGATAAGCAGCAATACGATGAAACTGCCTGCACCCAGCCCCATACCGATGAACAAACGGCGGAGAATGCTCAGCGCCCGCTGCCTCACGGTAGGATAAATACGGTCGTACGTCTGCGTCTGGGGATTATAAATGTAGTAAACTTTGCGCATCTTAGGAAATATTTCGCTTGTCAATGCGACAAAAGTAATAAAAACAAGCTATCTTTGCACAGTTTTTTCAAGAATATTAAGACTAAGTAGCAAGTAGTTAGTAGTAAGAAACGGGCAAAAAACGACAAGAGAAGGTAAATCAAATTAGAATCAGATAAATCAATAGAGAGTATGTTGACTGCAAACGAAATCAGAGACTCTTTCAAGAGTTTCTTCGAAAGTAAAGGTCACCAGATAGTGCCTTCGGCCCCGATGGTGATTAAGGATGACCCCACGTTGATGTTCACCAATGCGGGAATGAACCAGTTTAAAGATATTATTTTGGGCAACCACCCGGCGAAATACAAAAGAGTTGCTGACTCGCAGAAATGCCTTCGCGTAAGCGGAAAGCACAACGACCTGGAGGAAGTGGGTCACGATACCTACCACCACACCATGTTCGAGATGCTGGGCAACTGGTCGTTTGGCGACTACTTCAAGAAGGAAGCCATCTCCTGGGCATGGGAGTATCTGGTGGATGTATTGAAACTCGACCCCAAAGACCTCTACGCCACCGTATTCGAAGGTAGCGCCGAAGAAGGACTGGAACGCGACAACGAAGCCGCTTCTTACTGGGAGCAGTTCTTGCCGAAAGACCACATTCTGAATGGCAACAAACACGATAACTTCTGGGAAATGGGTGATACGGGACCGTGCGGTCCGTGTTCGGAAATCCATGTGGACTCCCGTTCGGAAGAAGAGAAGGCCAAAGTACCCGGCAGCCAGCTGGTGAACAAAGACCACCCGCAGGTGATTGAAATCTGGAACCTCGTGTTCATGCAGTTCAACCGCAAGGCGGACGGCAGCCTGGAAGGACTTCCCGCCAAGGTTATCGACACCGGCATGGGCTTCGAGCGACTGGTGCGCACACTGCAAGGAAAGACCTCCAACTACGACACCGACGTATTCCAACCGATACTGAAAGCCATCGGAGACATGGCAGGCAAGAAGTATGGCGAAGATGAGAAGTCGGACATCGCCATGCGTGTAATTGCCGACCACATCCGCACCATCGCCTTCTCCATCACCGACGGACAGCTTCCGAGCAATGCCAAGGCAGGTTACGTCATCCGTCGTATCCTCCGCCGTGCCGTGCGCTACGGTTACACGTTCCTCGGACAGAAGCAGGCATTCATGTACAAGCTCCTCCCCGTACTCATCGAGAACATGGGCGCCGCTTATCCCGAACTGGATGCACAGAAGGAACTGATTGCCAAAGTTATCAAGGAAGAAGAAGACTCCTTCCTCCGCACTTTGGAGACAGGTATCCGCCTGCTGGAAAAGACCATGGCAGACGCCAAAGCCGCCGGCAAGAACGAAATCAGCGGAAAGGATGCCTTTACCTTATATGATACCTTCGGTTTCCCGCTCGACTTGACGGAACTGATTCTCCGCGAAAACGGCATGACTGCCGACATCAAGGAGTTTGACGCCGAAATGCAGCAGCAGAAACAGCGTGCCCGCAATGCCGCCGCCATAGAGACCGGTGACTGGATTACGCTAAAGGAGGGTACTACCGAATTCGTAGGATATGACTATACGGAATACGAAACATCCATTCTGCGCTACCGACAAGTGAAGCAGAAGAACCAAACCTTGTATCAGATTGTACTGGACAAGACTCCGTTCTATGCCGAAAGCGGCGGTCAGGTAGGTGACACCGGTGTATTGGTGAACGAGTTTGAGACCATCGAAGTGGTAGACACCAAGAAGGAGAACAACCTGCCTATCCACATCACCAAGAAGCTGCCCGAACACATGGAAGCTCCGATGATGGCATGCGTGGATACCGACAAGCGTGCCGCTTGTGCCGCCAACCACTCTGCTACCCACTTGCTGGATGCTGCGCTGCGCGAAGTATTGGGCGAGCATGTAGAGCAGAAGGGCTCTTTGGTTACACCGGACTCCCTGCGTTTCGACTTCTCACACTTCCAGAAGGTGACGGACGAGGAAATCCGCAAGGTGGAACACATCGTTAATGCAAAGATTCGCGCCAACATACCTTTGAAAGAATACCGCAACATTCCTATCGAAGAAGCCAAAGAACTGGGCGCCATCGCTCTGTTCGGCGAGAAGTACGGCGACCATGTACGCGTTATCCAGTTCGGTTCTTCCGTAGAATTCTGTGGTGGTACGCACGTGGCTGCAACCGGAAACATCGGTATGGTGAAGATTATCTCCGAAAGCTCCGTGGCTGCCGGTGTGCGCCGTATCGAAGCCTACACGGGTGCACGCGTGGAGGAACTGATGAACACCATCGAGGACACGCTGCACGACTTGAAGGCGCTCTTCAACAACGCACCCGACCTTGCCGGAACCATCCGTAAGTATATTGACGAAAACGCCGGACTGAAGAAGCAGGTAGAGGACTTCATGAAAGAGAAAGAAGCACAGCTGAAAGAAAGACTGCTGAAGAACGTGCAGGAAGTCAATGGCGTTAAAGTCATCAAGTTCTGTGCTCCCCTGCCGGCAGAAACAGTGAAGAACATCGCCTTCCAGTTGCGTGGCCAGATTACGGAAAACCTGTTCTTCGTAGCGGGAACAGAAGCCGAAGGCAAGCCGATGCTGACCGTCATGCTGAGCGACAACCTCGTGGCAGGCGGACTGAAAGCCGGTAACCTGGTGAAAGAAGCTGCCAAACTTATCCAAGGCGGTGGCGGTGGCCAGCCCCACTTTGCAACTGCCGGCGGTAAGAATGCTGACGGACTGAACGCTGCCATTGACAAAGTTTTGGAATTGGCAGGATTATAATTGAAAATAATTGGCGAAACACTTGACATCGCCTCTGTGATGTTGTATATTTGTAATGTCATTTTTTAGATATTTCAAAATTAAACTACCGGGAAAGGAGGAGCATTGCTTCTCCTTTTCTTTTTATCCTCCACGGTATTCCATTTGAAATGCCACATGCCGGCTCCCCAAACTCCACACCTTACCATCCTAAATGCCACACCTTAGCAAGTGAAATGGCTGGCATTTACCCTCCAAAGCCCTGGGGTTTCCGTGAAAAACCCTAAGGTTTGGGACAGTGAAGTGGAGGGAACGGATGATTAGTCCAGAACAAACAGACAATGCATTCGAAGCAAACGAATGATGCATACAGAACAGACAGATGATGCGCAACAGAAACAAAAACGGGAAGCCTAAGCCTCCCGTCTGTTAATCTTTCGTAAATCTGCTCTTGACAAGATTTCCACTAAAACCTTATTCCATCCGAAGTATAAACATTTCGCGATAAACCACCAGTGCACCTTCGGGCAGCAAACCGGAAGGACAGAAAGGAGTTACATTTTCCGCAAGTACACATTTACCATTTCCCGAGACCGTCCGCGTAAAGAGCCTCTTCTCTCCATTATAAGTAAACTGCCACAATGCATATGTATCTCCGTTCTCATCTTCCACTGGAACTGTCTCGTATATCCCCATTAGCGGTTCCTCCTCTTTTCCCGTCGGATAGATTTCCAATACACCTTTCCACATACTATTGGAGAAATCTTCGGGCACCAGCACATAATACCCGCCATCCTTCACCCAAGGACGCTCGGCAAGTGCCTTAGAAACATCACCCAGCAGTTCCGTCGGTGCACCACTACTGATACCATACTCGAAGCCCATTTTCGTCAACGTATATTGCCTACGACCTTTCACCGTGATGCGCAGTTGTGTTTCCTCACCGGAACCATCCATCACCTTCACAATCGTCTCCCCCTCTGCCAGCGGATGAATCTTGATACGCTGATACCCGTTGACATCATCGGTAAAAGTCACGGAAGCCACCGACTCGTGCTCGTTAATCACATTATAGGAACCGTCGCCGCCGTCAATGCCCAGCACTGTATCTTCGTTTGTTTCAGAAAGATAATAAGAAAGATTGGACACCAGATTGTCACATGTCCCAATCTGGTAGATAGGCTCCACACCTTCGAAAAGTACCATGCTTCGGTAATCGTCCTCGCAACCGGAAGCGGTAAACAGCAGTGCTATCAAAGCAAAGAGAGAGTATAGCTTCTTCATACTTGTTCAGTTATAGTTGTTCTATCTACAAAAATACAAAAAATGCCAGAATACTGCATCGGTACCCCTCTCTTTTTCAAACTATTTGTTCTTCCGGATAGTTCACCAAGTAGAGCGTTCCCGTGGCACGGGTAAAGGCGGTGTAGAGCCAACGGAAATAATCGGGTGTCAGATATTCATCCGTCATATACCCCTGGTCCAGAAAGACATTCTTCCATTGCCCGCCCTGCGCCTTGTGGCAAGTCACGGCATAGGCATACTTCACTTGCAAGGCGTTGTAGTACGGGTCTGCCTTCATCTTCTTCATCCGCTCGCGCTTCACGGTGATGTCGGCATAATCTTCGAGGACGGAGTAGAAAAGCCGGTCGTTTTCTGCCTTGGGCAGCGCAGGCGAGTCGGTATGCAGCGTATCAAGCAGCATGTTCACTTCCAGTTCAAAGTCGTTATAGTCGGGAAAGACCAGCGTCACGTCTGCAAAGCGGAAGCCATACAGCTCTCGCGTACGGCGCACGCGGCGCACCACGGCAGTCTCACCGTTGGCAATGAAATCCATCTCCTTCTCCTTTTCCGTCCAGAAGTAGTTATTTTTCGCCACCATCAACAAATCACCGGTGTTTAATTCATCCTCACGCCAGAGAATCTGCGCACGGATGCCTTTGTTGTAGATGTTCGCCCTCTTGTTGGAACGGCACACCACGATGGTTTCATCCAGCCCGTCGCGGTCGTAGCAAGAGCTCAGCGTTTCTATCAGCTCATTTCCGGGCAGAACTTTAATGTCGGCAAACCCCGAAACCTTTATCTTTGGCAGGCTGTAGCAATCGTCTTCCGCTATCAACTGCCTCAGGCGGGTGGCATTCCACAAAATGCCCGACTGTTGCTCCTGACGCACCACCTGCGTCAAGTCCACCTCCACCACTTCCAGCCCGTAGCCTTTCAAGGCATCGGCAAAGAGGGCAGGGCTCTGCTCCTCCCCCACCGGCGGCAGCTGTGCCGTATCGCCCATCAGCAGCAGGCGGCATCCCTGGCCGGAATAGACAAACTGCACCAGGTCGTCCAGCAATCTGCCCGTGCCGAACATGGAACCGGACAGTCCCTCATTGGAAATCATCGAGGCCTCATCCACTATATATAAAGTGTGAGTTGTCAAATTATCGTTCACAGAAAAATTGCTCAGCTCATTGGAGAAAGATTGCTGTCTATAAATTTTTTTATGAATTGTAAACGCCGGATGCCCCGCATACGCCGAGAAAACTTTTGCCGCCCGTCCGGTCGGTGCCAGCAATACCGACTTTTGTTGCAACTTATCCAACGTCCGCACCAAGGCACCGACCAACGATGTTTTACCCGTCCCCGCATAACCACGAAGCATAAAAACCACCTCGCTACGGGGTGACAGAAGGAACTCCGATAAAGATTTTACAGCAATTTCTTGCTCAGGAGTTGGTTGGTAAGGAAAATTTTCCTTAATTTGCCTTTCTAAATAGTTATTTATCATTTTTGTAACAGAAAAAAGTAAAGGGAACTATCGTTTTTAAATTAATTTCTTTTATTTTTGCGGTGCGAATATAACAACTAAAAAACATATTTATCATGAAAACAGTATTTAATGTCATTTTAGGCTTATGTGCTTTGGTGCTAATTTATATTTGTTACACCAGCATTATGGGTCCTATCAACTTTGAAAAAGCAAAGAAGCACAGAGACGCAGCCGTCATTGCACGTCTGATTGACATCCGTAAAGCACAATTGGAATATCGTACTTTACATGACCAGCAATATACTGCAAGCTTCGACTCTCTGATTGACTTTGTTAAAAACCAGAAACTTCCGTTCATCTTCAAGCAAGGAGAACTGAACGATAAGCAGCTGGAAGACGGTCTGACTGAAAAGAAAGCCATCAACATCATCAATAAGGCAAAGAAGACAGGTAACTATGCTGACGTCAAGAAATGGGGATTGGAAAACTTCAAGCGTGATACTCTGTGGGTAGCCGTATTGGATACTATCTTCCCGAAAGGTTTCAACCCCGATTCAATGAGATATGTTCCCTTCGGAAACGGTGCACAGTTCGAAATGGCCATCAAGAACGATACAGCCAAATCCGGCGCTCCTTTCTGTCTGCTCGAAGTGAAGACTCCGTACGAAGTTTATTTGAACGGTCTGGATGCACAAGAAATTGCCAACATCAAGGACGTACAAACCAAACTTGGCAAGTACTGCGGTCTGATGATTGGTAGCTTGGAAACAGCTAACAACAACGCCGGTAACTGGGAATAATCTCACCCCGACAAACGTATGATAGAAACGACTGATTTTAATAAATCGGAACAGTATACATTATCCATCCGTCTCAGTACGGATGGATTTTCTTTTTCTGTGTTCAACCCTCTGGGCGACGGTGAGTTTTCTTACTACGACCGCGAAGTGGATGAGTCCCTCTCCCTCACTGCCAATCTGAAACAGACCTTCCGCGAACTGGAGTGGCTGAAACGCCCCTTCCGCCGTGTCAATGTGCTCATGGCGAACAAACGCTTTACATTCATTCCTCTGGAGTTCTTCGAGGACGAACAAGCGGAAATCATCTTCTATCACAACCACCCCAAGCGGGAAAACGAAACCGTGCAATACAACATACTGCACAAGAACAACACCGTCGTACTGTTCGGCATGGACAAGAGCGCCTGCTCCTTCCTTCGCGAACAGTATCCCGATGTCAAGTTCTATTCCCAAGCCAGCCCCTTCATAGAGTTCTTCTCCGCAAAGAGCCGACTGGGTAACAGCCGGAAAATGTATGCACACTTGCGGAAAGATGCCGTAGACATCTACGGCTACGAGCGCGGACGCTTGCTTCTTGCCAACTCCTTTGAGTGCAGAACCACTCCCGACCGCATCTACTACCTATTATATATATGGAAACAGCTCGGCTTCGAGCAGGAACGCGATGAGCTGCACCTGACCGGTGACCTAAACGACAAAGAACTGCTACTGCCCGAACTGCGAAAATTCATCCGGCAGGTATTCATCATGAATCCCGCCACTAATCTTGACCTGCAAGCCATAACCCTATGCGAGTAATCAGCGGAATATACAAAAGAAGACGTTTCGACGTGCCCCACTCCTTCAAGGCACGCCCCACCACAGACTTTGCCAAAGAGAATCTGTTCAATGTGCTCTCCAACTACATGGACTTTGAGGACGGCATCCGTGCCCTCGACCTATTTGCCGGTACGGGCAGCATCAGCATCGAGCTTGTGTCCAGAGGCTGCGACCAAGTAATCAGCGTGGAAAAAGACCGCGACCACTATGCCTTCATCTGCAAAATTATGCAGGAATTAAAGACGGACAAGTGCCTACCCATACGCGGTGACGTATTCAAATACCTCAAAAGCGGACGCGAGCAGTTCGACTTTATCTTTGCTGACCCTCCCTACGAGCTTGCCGGGCTGGAAACCTTGCCCGATCTCATCTTCGAGAACAACTTGCTGAAAGAAGACGGACTCTTCGTCTTGGAACACGGGAAGAAAAACAGTTTCGAGGAACATCCGCACTTTGTGGAGAGAAGGGTATACGGGAGCGTGAACTTCACGATATTTAAATGATGAATGAAGAATGGTACGATATGAATACACTTCAAGAAATTCTTCATTCATCATTCTTCATTATAACAGCGGCGCCATCAGCCGCACCACACTCTCTGCAGCCTTACGATACCAGGGGCGCTTCACCCAGTTCTTCAGGAATACTTGTACGCAGTCGCGCTGGTCTTGAAGGAAGATTTCGCGCATCTGAAGCGCTGTTTCTGTGTCATAGATGAAGGCATTCACCTCAAAGTTATGTTCAAAACTGCGGAAATCCACATTCGTAGAGCCTACCGTGGACAACTCATCATCCGAAACCATCAGTTTGGAGTGCAAGAAGCCTTTCTTATAGAAATAGACCTTGACTCCCGAATAGAGCACATCTGCCAGATAAGAGCAGGAACCCAGATGCGTCAAGCGGTTATCAGCACGCATGGGCAACATCAGACGCACATCGACACCTGACAAGGCGGCTGTCTGCATAGCAACAAGTACGGCTTCGGTGGGCAGGAAGTAGGGAGTCTGGATATAGAAATATTTCTTTGCGCTGGAAATGGATATGACAAGTCCCTGCATAATGTCTTTCCATGGGCCTACGGGCTCACTCGTTACAATCTGCGCCAAGGAAGTACCGCAGTTTTCTATTTTCGGGAAATAGCGGGTAGACGTAATCAGTGTACGGTCCACAAAGTACCAATCGAGTAGGAAGGCGGTCTGCAATCCGTGAACAGCCTTGCCCTCCAGCAGCAGATGTGTGTCCCGCCAGATGCCCCATGAGAATCCGCGCATATAGCGTTCGGCAAGATTCATCCCCCCCACAAAGCCGATGCGCCCGTCAATGACAACTATTTTCCGATGATTACGATAGTTCACCTTACTGGTGAAAAGCGGAAAACGTACCTTCAGAAAGCTGCGTACCTCGATACCGGCCTCGCGCATCTCTTCAAAAAAACGGTTGGGAACATGCCAGCAACCCACATCATCATAAATCACACGTACCTCTACCCCGGCACGCGCCTTTTCCATCAGGACATCACGCACCAAGCGCCCAATGGCATCGTCCTCAAAGATATAGAATTCCATGTGGATATGCTTCGTTGCTTTCCCCAGTTCGCGCAGCAGGGATTGCAGCATGGAGAGCCCCAGGGTATAGGCTTCCACCCGGTTTCCATCGAAGGGGAAAGCCTGGTTGGTATTACGGAACAAGGATATGAGACGACTGTAATTGATGGGAAGCGCACATGAGTCCTGCGCCAGATATTCTGCCATAGGTTTCTTCAACAAACGGCTGTAACTCTTCTTCCCTATCATGCGCACACGGCGCTGACTACGCCCGAAGAAGAAGTAAAACACCAGCCCCACGATGGGAAGGAACATCAGTATCAGTATCCATGCCATGGTTTTCACCGGATTGCGGTTGTCGAGGATAATGACGACAATCGTTCCGATGATGGCACCGAAATAAACAATGTCGAAGGCTATCGTAGCAATCTGGCTGGCAATGAAGTTCCAATCAAGCATGTTCACAGACAATTAAGTGTGAAACAAATGTAGGAAAAACACAGAAACTTTCACCGAAGATTACAGAGATTAACATAAAAGTCCCTCTTCCCCCAACTTGTCTGAAAACTTATACTTGCTATCGCTTTGACGCGGATGACGCAGATTTTTAATATTCTTATCTGCGTCATCCGCGTCTGAAAAATAATCAAAAAGAAACCTGCCACAGAATTGAGAGTGTATCAGAATGACAAGCTGCTTAGGGGGGTGATCCCCTCCGCTTTAGAACGGCCTGCGTCCTCCGAAACCGCCAGGACCATGACCCGGACCGAAGCCCGGACCGCCGAAGCCGCGTCTGCCCTGCATCTTATCGCGGGCGGCCTTGCTGCCGAAAATATTCAGACGATAGATGAAGTGAAGCATGCAATAGCTGTTCACGCCGTTATATTCGTACACCGAGCGGCCGCTTGCAGTCAGCGAACGGCTGATGTTACTCTGCTTCTTCAGAATGTCGTACATCTCGAAGCTGACGGTGGCATTCCCTTTCAGGAAAGTCTGCGACAACTGTGCATTCCAGATAAGCTCGTTACGGTTCATACTGCTGTCCGTATATCCTCGACGGCTCTGGTTGGCAATGTTGGTAGAGAGCGTCATGTTCCACGGCATGGAAATCTGCGTATTGGCACCGTAGGAGAAGGTATAGGGCTCCTGATTATTGTCAGGCGTCAGTTTATCCTTCTCTATTGAATAGGAGATGCTTCCGTTCAAGCCGAATTCAAACCAGTCATTACGATAGGCGGCATTCAGACGTTCGCCCAGCGTCAGGTTGGTGGTTGTATTCTTCCGTTCCACGGCATCTGCTCCCTTACCGGACGTCAGATAAGCCACATTGTTCTGATAGTTGGCATTGGAGAAGGAGTTGATGGTATACTTCTTATTGGGCAGTGCCGTATTGAAGCCAAACATGCCGAACGCATTCCAATTACCGTTGATATTCTTCGGAGTTGTAGTCCATCCACCAGTCTCCGAATTGTACACACGGCTATTGCTGATGCTATTCTGCGTTGCCGAGAAGTTGACGTGCGACATAATACCGCGCTGCTTTTCGGCATTATACGTATTATAGAAGAATCGCATGTTGTGCGTGAAGGAAGGCTTCAAGCCCGGATTACCGATACGCACATTCTGCGGATTGGAGTTGTCCACAATCGGCAACAGATTCTCCATACTCGGTTGGCTGCTACGCCCGCGGTATGTCATACGCAGCTGGCTCACCTTGGAGAAACGGATGCGCAAGTCCAGGTTCGGAGCGAAGTTGAACACATTGCGGGTGGTATCAATCATATAGTCGCCGCGCTTATAGGACAATACAGAATGCTGCGGCTGGAACGACATACCTGCGCTCAACTGATACTTCTCGCGGATAAAGCGCAAAGACACGGATGCATCGTGGTTGTAGTAGCGGTATTCCGCATACTTACCCAGACTATCCACCGCATGCTCTTCATATCCCGTGGGAAGCTGGGTTGACAATCCCCAATCCGGAAAGCCCTGCAAATCATACGTCGTCTTGTCGCTCTCGCTATACTTGTACTGGAACTGATAGCTGAATTGCAAGAAAGTGGCGCGGGCTATCGGTTCGCTGTAAGTCAGCTGTGCACTGTAATTGTAGTTCTTGGTAGGAGTAGTGATGTACTGGTTACGAACCAAGATGGAGTCTCCTCCCAAAGCATTCAGTAACTGGAAGTAATGTGTTTCCGACTCCGTATACTGGTTGTTGTCATTATTGGTATAACCGAATCTTCCACGGAACGTGACATTGCGTCCTTTGTCATTCAGCTTTCTGTTCAACTGCAAGGTTGCATCCGTAGACACACTCTTGTTGTCGCTCAGCGAACCGCTGTTGATAGCATTTATACGGATACTCCTCAACGGGTCATCGTCCGGATTAAGAATCTTCTCCAGATTCAGCCAGTTATTGGGGTCACTCACCAGACTGTAAGGGTCGGAACTGAACGTACCGCTCTCAGAATTGGAGAGATTGTCCGTTTTGCCGTACGAGAAGTTGGGACGGAAAATGATATTCGTCATCGAGTCCGGCTTCCACTCCATACGGAAATCGGCATTGAAATTCTTGGCTTTGTTACGTTGCCTGCTGTTCGAGTTGGAGTAAGAGTTGCTGTCCGGCAGAAAGTCCTCGGTAGAACCGATACTTGCAATATCCCCATCCTGATAGTTGTAGCGTGCACTACCGCCCAGTTCCAGCTTATCGGTTTGGGTAGCGAAATTCACACCCAGCATTTTCGTTGCAGTAAGTCCGTTGTTCCTGCGCCAGCGCGGAGGACCGCCACCGCCCGAAAAGCCCTGGTCGTTCACGTTATTGGCAGAACCCACTACCGACACCTGGGTTTTGTCCACGAAGCGGTTCAGCATAAAGCGGCCCATATAGCGGTCTTCCGTCCCTCCGGCCACGTCGGCATTACCGAACCAACCCTGGTTCATGCCTTTCTTTACGGTCAGGTCGAGCACCGTCTCCTCCTCACCGTCGTCAATACCGGTGATACGTGCCAAATCGGACTTCTTATCGTAGGTTTTCAGCTTCTCTATCATATCTACCGGCAGGTTCTTCAAACCGGTCTTTACGTCTCCACCGAAGAACTCCTTGCCGTCGACCATAATCTTCGACAAGTCCTTACCGTTGATTTTCACATTACCCTCGTCGTCAATCTCCGCACCGGGCAGCTTCTTCACCAACTCCTCGAGCATGGCTCCCTCGGGGGTACGATAGGCAGATGAGGTATATACCAGTGTATCTTCCACCACCTGCACTTGCGGCGCTTCTGCCGTAACCACAGCCTCGGCCAGCATCACCGCATCCGTTTCCAGTGTCAGTGTACCCACGTTCTTGGCAGTTGTCGTAGCATAAAGGTGTAAAGGGATGTACTGGCTCTTGAATCCGATGTAGGAAACCTTCAGCACGTATTTACCCGCACTGACTTTGGGAAGAGTGAAATAACCTTGTGCCGTAGTGGCCGTACCCGATGCCTGAACACTGTCTGGCAACAAAAGCAACTGCACGGTAGCTTGTATCGCAGGCTCCTTGGTGTCCTCCACGACACGGCCCGATACCGTAATGTTTTTGGTCTGTGAAAATGCAGACAGCGTTGTTACCAACAGCAACGCCATCCCCGTGATAATTTTCTTCATGTGTCTATTCTTTGTCTATTCTAAATGAGCAATGCCTTTTATTCACTGTTTCATTTGACAGACTTCCGGGCAAAAGGTTTAATGCCCCACATGACGATTTGCTTTATTTATCGACCATTCCGCTTAAATAATCTATCAACTGTCGCTTTCTTTATACCAAATTCCAAGCAAAGCACATTCAATATAAGAAATATGAGAAAAGAAGAAGAATCGACCGAAAGGAGGTCACCCTGCGCCACCCGGTAGAGCATACCGCCGAAGATAAAAAGAACGGTCAGAAAGATGGCATTGCGCGTGGCCTTGTTGCGCACCTGCTCTATCTCCTTATTCTCGTTCTTCGTCAAGGCAAAGATTATCATCAGTGCCCCCATCATCATCAGGAGTTTGGAGCATTCCTTGTAAAACAGCAAGTTGGCATCTGTCACTTTTCCCCACAATAGGAATATGAAAGGAAGGAACAACGCCAGAGCTATGATGAAATAACCCAGCGGACGGCAATAAACGGGAAGTAATGCTCTCATTTCTATCAATCAATTACAAATTACAAATAGCAGGAGACAGATGACGGAAACGCCTTGCCACCCATAGAATTTCACGGGACAAAGATAACGTTTTATTGCCAAAAGAGCTATCTTTGTGCCACAATATAATGAAGAAGGCTCCCTTTCCTTCATAATCCGTAACATCAGTAATTGGTAATTCGTAATTTGTAATTAACAAGATGAGTAAACAAGAAGTAATCCTTTGCGAAGGACTGGCAAACAGCCTGACGCATGCCATAGAGAAGTGTCCCCATGACAAGCTTTTCATCCTTACCGACGAGCATACCCACCGCCTCTGCCGCCCGCATCTGAACGGTATCCCCACCCTGGAAGAAGCGGAAGAGATTATTATCGGGGCAGAAGATGTGCACAAGAATCTGGAAACGCTGGCTGCCGTATGGCAAGCCCTGAGCGAGAAAGGGGCCAGCCGCCACTCCCTGCTCATCAATCTGGGCGGTGGCATGGTGACCGACCTTGGCGGTTTTGCCGCTTCCACCTTCAAGCGGGGCATCGCCTACATCAACGTTCCCACTACGCTGCTCGCCATGGTCGACGCTTCCGTGGGAGGCAAGACGGGCATCAACTTCAACGGTCTGAAGAATGAAATCGGTGTTTTTGCTCCTGCCGCCTGCGTGCTGCTGGAAACCGAATTCCTGCGCAGCCTCGATGCCCATAACTTCTTCTCCGGCTATGCGGAGATGTTGAAGCACGGCCTCATCAGTACCCCGGAACATCTGGCAGAACTGCTGTCATTCGATACGGAAAAGATAGATTATGCCTTACTGAAGTCCATGGTAGGACGTTCCGTGCAGGTAAAGGAACACATCGTAGAAGAAGACCCGCAGGAACATGGCATCCGCAAAGCCCTGAACCTGGGGCACACCGTAGGACACGCCTTCGAAAGCCTTGCCCTTGCCGAAAGGCGTCCGGTGCTGCACGGCTATGCAGTGGCATGGGGGCTGGTCTGCGAACTCTACCTTTCTTATATAAAGACCGGATTCCCGAAGGACAAGATGCGCCAGACCATCCAATTCGTCAAAGAGAATTATGGCAGCTTCACCTTCAACTGCAAACAGTACCACCAGCTGTACGAACTGATGAAGCATGACAAGAAGAATACTGCCGGAGTCATCAACTTCACCCTATTGAAAGAAGTGGGTGACATCTGTCTCAACCAGACGGCAGACAAGGAGACTATCTTCGAAATGTTCGACTTTTATAGGGAGTGCATGGGGGTATAACGCTCCCGCTCCCTCTTCGGCAGGCTCTCCACAACCAGCCGATAGGAGCGTGCCACCAGTTCTCGGATAATGCTGTCCGGTACATCCTGATTAAAATACACACTGTTCCAATACTTCTTGTTCATGTGCCACCCCGGCTTCACCCCCTCGTACCTTGCCCGCAGCTCCGTTGATTCCTCCGGGCGGCACTTGATGCAGCAGAAGTCGAACACTTCGATATTGACAAAGCAGAACCACTTGTCGCCCACATAAAAGCAAAGCACATCGCGGCTGTATCTGTCGGCCACATTAGGAAAAGGCATCTTCTCGCTTACTCCCGGCAAGGAGAGACAGTATTCTCTGAATTCTTCCACATTCATCGCTCACTCCTCCCCCGAAAAGTCCTCCGTATCATTTTCCATCCCAACTGGGTCTTCATCCGGAATTCCCGTCTTTCCCTCGGCCCGCTCCTTTCGCAGCGTTTCCGGTCGCAACATATCGTGAGGGAAATATCGGCTAAGCGGATAACGGTAGAAATCCATCCCGCTGTTCAGCCTCGCCACCAGCGACTTATCCGGACGAAAATAGACACGGGATAAGCGTACCTTGCCCGGCATCACATCGTCGGGATGCTCAAACCCGTCACTCGTCACCGCCACATGGAAGGAACCCAGCCCCTTAATGGTCACCGACTCTCCCTCCATCAGCGCTTCCTCTATAAACTTCGGCAAATCTATCAATACACTCTGCACGTCTCCCGAACTCATCCCTTTTCTGGATGCCATACGCTGCGCCAGCAGCTCTGCCGTCACACCTCCACGCCGCTGTAACACACGCTGCACAGCATAATAGAGTTGCTTCACCCCTTCTGCCGTGCGGAAAACCTTCTTTCGAACCAAATAGACTATACTCATACTCTTTTCACAATGAACATAATGTTTCTTACTGCAACCAGACTGCTGACACCCCACCCGAAGGTTACTTCCCCTAAACAGAAAGCCAGTTTCCATACGGCCGGACAGCTATTCCCCAACATGCACGAGATGCACATCTCATGCAGTTCGAGACATACATCTCAACACACGCGAGATGTGCATCTCATACAGCAAAGGTAATCATATTCCACCTGATATACAAATATCTTTCATGTATCGGGGAATAATATTCCGCACCAGCTTACTCCGGCTCTTATCATTAATTAACAATGCTGCATGCAGGGTTTTCGCAAATATGCTATTTCTATAAAAGCAAGACCTATTCCAAATGTTTAATTTAAAAGAGTACACTATGAAAATGAAGTCAATCTTTAACAAGAAAATTTTAATCGCTATTGCAACCATCAGCTCCTTAAGCCTCCAATCGTGCCTGGACGACGATGATAATTATGCCATGAGATTCCCCAATGCCCTGGTAACGGTAAAGACCGATGCAGACCAGACAGTCTTTCTGCAATTGGATGACAAGACCACTCTGCTGCCTACCAACATGACGAAATCTCCCTACGGCGAGAAGGAAGTCCGCGCTTTAGTAAACTACAAGGAAGTGGACGAGCCCAGCGATATCTACACCCAAGCTGTACATATAAACTGGATAGACAGTATCCTTACCAAACCCATCGCCCCGGATTTGGGTGAAGAGAACGATACCGTATACGGCACCGACCCGGTGGAAATAGTGAACGATTGGGTAACCATCGCAGAAGACGGTTATCTGACCCTTCGCTTTAGAACTCAGCAAGGAGACTATCAAACAAAGCACTTTGTCAATCTGCTGCTGAGCGAGAATCCGGAAAACCCGTATGAAGTAGAATTCCGCCACAATGCCAAGGGCGACATTTACGGCAGGTATGCGGACGGACTGGTTGCTTTCAAGTTGGATGCCCTGCCTGATACAGAAGGCAAGACCGTTAAATTGAAACTGAAGTGGAAATCATTTAGCGGCGAAAAATCTGCGGAATTCGATTATTGTACCCGGAAATCCGTAACGCCCGAAAGTCCGGCTATCACTTCCGTAAGAAACAGCCTAAACCTGCAATAACTTCATTCAAAGTATGCCTGCCCGCTCAAAGCCATTGCCTTGCGAAGCAGGCATACAAGTAAAAAGAGAGCAGGACACGTTGACCGAAAGCCTTGAAACTGCAAATTATAAGTTCATTCAATAAAAAAAACACTATAAATATTTGCTATTTTAAAATAAAGCCGTACATTTGCACCCGCAATTCGGGATGTAGCTCAGCCCGGTAGAGTACGCGTCTGGGGGGCGTGTGGTCGCAAGTTCGAATCTTGTCATCCCGACTGTTGAGCATTGAGGAGTTAAGTCTAAAACTTAGCTCCTTATTTTTTTACATTAACTCAATGTCCGATATTCATTCGGAGAACATCCTACAACTCTTTTGAAAGCCTTGCTGAAATACTGTGGATATTGATATCCTAAGGCATAAGCAACGTCACCGACAGATTTAGCGGGGTCAGTAAGCAACTCTTTTGCCCTATCCATTATTTTGGTTAATATATATTCTTGCGCAGAAACACCTGTCTCCTTTTTAATCAAGTCTCCGAAATAATTTGCAGACAGGTTCAGTTGGTCTGCACAATAAGCCACAGTCAGCGTACCCCGCTCAGCGGGTTTATCCGATACGAAATAGTCGTTCAGCAATGCTTCAAAAGAGCCGAGCATGCCCTTGTTCTCCTTTTTACGGGTAGTAAACTGTCTATCATAGAAACGAATGCAATAGTTGAGCAGCAGCTCGATGGCAGAAGCGATAATCAGGTTAGTGTGACGGTCTGCCTGGTTGTATGTTTCCTCGTCAATCTTTGTCAAACAATCAATGATGGTCTGTTGCTCTTGTTTGGATAGATGCAATGCTTCGTTAGCGGCGTATGAGAAAAACGTATAATCCTGCATATGCCGACCGAGCGGCGTACCGCGTAGCAGGTCGGGATGGAACAACAGACACCATCCGGAACCGGTAAAAGTCGACCCGTCGGCTTCATGCCCGAATACTTGCCCCGGAGCGATAAACACCAGCGTGTTCTCCTGAAAATCGTAAGAGCGACGACCGTAGGTCAAATCGTCCGTACATCGTAGTTCTTTCAGAAAAATCACATACATCCCCACGTGCTTGCGTGCATGGGGTACGGGGTGCGGCATACGGCTTCCCTCTATGACACTGACCAGAGGATGCCTTGTTTCCACACCCATATAGTCATTGTACTCCTTTATCGTTTTCAGTTGCATAACCTTCTCCATAACAGTCTATTTCAGTGGTTTCTATGCAAATGTAGAAAATATCTTCAGGTTATCTCTCCAATCAGTAAAAATTATCCTTTAAACCGTAATTCATGACCGGTCGAAGTGGAAAATCCAGCCTAATTTTGCAGCAAGTAAAACTTGATACATAATAATAAAGATTATGAAACTAAAAATGAGAATTATGACAACGCTACTCGGACTTGTCTTTGGATGCGGCATCGCAGCTTCGCAAACACCGAGAGCAGAACAAACCATGAACAGTAAACGACAATACATCGCAGAGGTCGCAGCCCTTACAAGCATGGGGCACCTCGACCAATTAAGAACAGTCCTTATCGGTGGACTGAATAGCGGTATCACCGTCAGCGAGCTTAAAGAAGTTATGGTCCATTCCTACGCCTATTGTGGTTTTCCGCGTGCCCTGCGCGGACTGCAAACATTGGTTGCGGTACTTGACGAGCGTAAGGCAAAAGGCATCAGAGACAACCAGGGGCGCGAAGCGTCACCGATAACCGATACCCGCAGCAAATACGAACGCGGACGTGACATTCTTGCAGAGATTTCGGGCACCCCGGCAGATGCGCCGAAAGCCAACTATGCCGTCCTGGCCCCGGAAATCGAAGTATTCCTTAAAGAACATCTCTTTGCCGAGCTTTTCGAGCGGGACGTGCTGACCTATGCCGAACGGGAACTGGCAACCGTTGCCATAATAGCTTCTTTGGGCAAAGGCGTGGAACCGATGCTGAAAGGGCACATGGGTATTGCGCTGAATGTAGGCGTAACACCGGACGAATTACGCGGTGTGCTGGCTATCATTGAAAAGAATATCGGACGTAGCGAAGCCGATAATGGCAAACAAGTATTGAACGAATTATTGCAAAGCAAAGGGTTGACTATCAAACCGGAAACCCCGATTGTAGCAGTGGAGAATGACGTGAAGAAACAGAAAGTGACATTCCACAACCGTTTTTTGATTGATATAGTTGGCGACCTCTATTTCCCTGCAGACTATGATGCCACAAAGAAATATGCCGCCATCATCGTCGGTCATCCCTTTGGTGGCGTCAAAGAACAGACTTCGGGACTCCATGCCCGTAAGTTGGCGGAACTCGGCTATGTGGCATTAGCCTTCGATGCGTCCTATTATGGCGAGAGTGGCGGTTATCCGCGTCGTATGGAATCGCCCGAAGTGCGGGTAGAAGACTTCAGTGCGGCAGTCGATTTCCTCACGAACCATCCGGCTGTCTATGCTGATAAGATAGGAGTAATCGGCATCTGTGGCGGAGGCTGCTACTCTGTCAGTGCTACGCAGATAGACCATCGCATCAAGGCACTTGCCACCATCAGTATGTACGACATGGGCCGCGCCCGCCGTCAGGGTGTAGGCGACTCGCAGACTTACGAACAGCGTATGGCTATCCTTGATGAAATCGGCCGCCAGCGTACGATGGAATATGGTGGGGCTGTACGCAAGGATATCCGTGCCCTGCCCGAAAAAGTGGATGAGAACACACCGAAGTTTGCCATCGACTTCCTCGATTATTACGACAATCCACAACGCGGTCAGCATCCCAACTCTACGGGCTATTACTCCTACACGAGCCTCGCACCGATGATGAACTTCTTCCCCTTTGCGCAAATCGAGACTATATCGCCACGTCCTATGCTTTTCATAGTGGGAGAAAATGCAGTATCGAAATATTTTTCTGAGGACGCATACGCGAAAGCCGCCGAACCGAAAGAACTGTTTGTCGTACCCGGAGCTACGCACGTGGATTTATACGACCAGCCGAAATATCTGAAAATCACGCTTCCCAAACTGGACTCTTTCTTTAAACAACATTTAAAATAACTCTTCAAGATGAAAAAGATGACTTACTTATTTCTACTGGCTGCAACACTTGGTGCTTGCAGTCCGAAACCGGAAAACAAGATTGAAACACCCCCAAAAGCATCAGCCTCTCTCTTTCCCCAAGGAGATGCCATCGAGGGCAGCAATTTCAACGGAACGGCATACCTCCAACGGCTGATGACCGACAGTGAAACATTCGATGTGGTAGTCTCCGACGTGATATTCGAGCCGAAAGCCCGAAACAGCTGGCATTCGCATCCGGGCGGACAGATTCTGATTGCCACCGCCGGAAAAGGTTACTATCAGGAAAAGGGGAAGCCTATACAAGTGTTGAATCCCGGCGATGTAGTCGCTATTCCGGCAGATGTGGTGCATTGGCACGGAGCGGCTCCCGACAGCGGATTCACGCATATAGCTATCAATACAAAAGTTCATTTGGGTGCTACACAGTGGTATGAACCTGTAAGCGATGAAGAATACACTAATCAATAAATATCTAAAAACAACTCGAATATGAAAAAGTTACTTCTTATTCCGCTCTTGCTCCTCTCTCTAACGACAATGGCAGCATGCTCTACCACCGACGACACTCCCGATACTCCATCCGGAAACGGCAATATGCTTGTGCTCTACTTTTCTGCCGAAGGACACACCCAGGCCATTGCCGAACGTATCGTGAAACTTACAGGCGCAGATATCCATCGCATTGAGGCTGCCGAACCGTATGCTGCAAATCCTTACGATGACAGCGACCGCATTCAGCATGAAGCCTATAATGACCTGCGCCCTGGAGTAGCGAATCTGCTTGATAAAGAGGCATTGGCGAAATATGATACAATTTTCGTCGGTTCGCCTTGCTGGTGGCATCAACCCGCAATGGTAGTCTGTACATTCCTCGAAGCATACGACCTGAAAGACAAGGTAATCATTCCTTTCTTTACCTACGGGGCTACTACCTATCTGAACGAGTCCATGCAGAAAATTTACAAGGTAACATCCACTTCAAGACATATTCCGGAAACACTTCCCGAAGACCTTGATGCGGAGGATATTACGACACCAGGACGCCCTGATGATGCAGATATCGACATGCCGGGCAACGCTAATGGTACAGAAGGATGGTTACACCGAATCGGAATAGCAGTGCGTTCGGGAATATTCAATACATCTGCCGACTAATTGATAATATCTTTTTCTTCTTCGAGCACTCCGTCTGCCAATGCAATATCTTCCCCCATCTCCCAATACTTCATCCACTTTTACTGGAATTCTCGTAAGAAATCTCTATTTTTGCACTTTAAACAAGAAAAATTATGGGAGCAGCTAAATGGATAGGCGGCATCATCGGCTTCATGGCCGGAGGACCGCTGGGAGCCTTGGCAGGTTTTGTATTCGGTTCACTGTTCGACACCGATTCAAGTGACGCAGGCAGTTATTATGGAGAAGAACCAACGCACGGCACTACCTATACCGGGCAACGGAACAGTTTCCTCTTCTCCATGCTCGTGATGGCTTCGTACATTATCCGTGCAGACGGGCGCATCATGCATAGTGAAATGGAATTCGTCCGCCGCTTTCTGAGAAGCACATTCGGTGAGGCTGCCGTGGGCGAGGGAGAACGGATACTGCTCAACCTCTTCGAACAGCGCAAGCAGATGGACAGACAAAACCCACTGGCATTTAAAAACACCATCCGTGACTGTGGAACGCAGATTGCCGCCAACCTGACATACGAGGAACGCTTGCAACTGCTGGTATTCTTGGTAGAAATTGCCAAAAGCGACGGACACGTCTGCAACGAGGAGATAGAAGCCTTGAAAGAAGTGGCCATGTACATGGGACTATCCGTCAAGGAAGTGGAATCCATGCTTAACCTAGGCGGTAGCTCACTGAACGAGGCCTACAAAGTACTTGAAATTGAACCCACTGCCACCAATGACGAAGTGCGTGCCGCTTACCGCCGCCTAGCCTTGAAACACCATCCCGACCGGGTGGCAACGCTGGGCGAAGACATCAAGAAAGCCGCAGAAGAGAAGTTCCAAAGCATCAACAATGCCAAAGAACAGATATACAAGGCACGAGGTATGAAATGACGTACCTCGCTCCTTGCCTTGTGGACAGCATCATGACGTTTATAAACATTCTATAATTAACATCAACCCACACACTTATGAAGAAAACCCTTGCAATCCTTGCACTAGGCCTTACTGCCATTGCCGGACATGCCGCCACGCCGCTCTGGATGCGCGATGTGCAAATCTCTCCCGACGGTACGGAAATCGCATTCTGCTACAAAGGAGACATCTACAAGGTGCCCGCCAAAGGTGGAACCGCCACACAGCTTACTACCCAAGAGAGCTACGAATGTACCCCCATATGGTCGCCGGACGGCAAACAAATAGCCTTTGCCAGCGACAGATACGGCAACTTCGACGTATTCGTGATGCCGGCAGACGGCGGAACCGCCCAACGGCTCACTACCCACTCCACCGGTGAGATACCCTCCACATTCACTCCGGACGGAAAGTATATCTTGTTTTCCGCCTCCATCCAGGACCCGGCAAGCAGCGCTCTTTTCCCCACTTCGGCCATGACCGAGCTTTACAAAGTACCTGCAACGGGAGGGCGTACGGAGCAAGTGCTGGGCACCCCTGCCGAAGCGGTCTGCTTCGACAAGGCGGGCCATCAGTTCCTCTACCAAGACCGCAAGGGATTTGAAGATGAATGGAGAAAGCATCACATCTCCTCCATCACCCGCGACATCTGGCTGTATGATGCAAAGACGGGTACCCATACCAACCTCACCGACCGCGCGGGCGAAGACCGCAACCCGGTGTTGTCACCCGATGGAAGAACGGTTTACTTTCTGAGTGAGAGAAACGGCGGCTCATTCAACGTGTATGCCTTCCCGCTGGCACAGCCCCGAGAGGTGAAGCCCATCACCAGCTTCAAGACACATCCCGTGCGCTTCCTCTCCATGAGTGACGGCGGGACGTTGTGCTACAGTTACGACGGCGAAATCTATACCCAGCAGCCGGATGCCACCCCGAAGAAAGTCGCCATAGAACTGGTGCGCGATGACCGGCCGCAATTCGCCAACCTGCAGTCTTCCGACGGAGCCACCTCTGCCGTTGTGTCCCCGGACGGAAAACAGATTGCCTTCACGCTGCGCGGAGAAGTCTTTGTCACTTCGGCAGACTATGCCACTACCAAGCAGGTGACGCACACACCGGCACGCGAAGCGGGCCTCTCCTTTGCGACGGACAACCGCACCCTGGCCTACGCCAGCGAGCGAGGCGGCAACTGGCAGCTCTACCTTGCCAAGATAGCCCGCAAGGAAGACCCTAACTTCCCGAACGCCACGCTGATTGAAGAAGAAGTGCTGCTGCCCTCCACCACCGTGGAACGTGCCTATCCGCAATTCTCGCCCGACGGCAAGGAACTCGCCTTTATCGAAGACCGCATCCGGCTGATGGTGCTCAATCTGGAGACGAAGAAGGTGCGCCAGATTACGGACGGCTCCACCTGGTACAGCACCGGCGGAGGATTTGACTACGCATGGTCGCCGGACGGTAAATGGTTTACACTTGAGTTCACGGGTAACAAGCACGACCCCTACTCCGACATCGGCCTGGTCAGCGCAGAGGGAGGCAAAGACATCATCAACCTCACCAATAGCGGCTACATGAGCGGCTATCCCCACTTTGCGCTGGACGGCAACGCCATCCTTTTCACCACCGAACGCTACGGCATGCGTGCCCATGCCTCATGGGGCTCGCTGAACGACGCCATGCTCGTCTTCCTCAACCAAGACGCCTACGACAAATACTGCCTGAGCAAAGAAGACTACGAACTGCGCAAGGAGCTGGAGAAGGAACAAAAGAAGTCTGCCGGAAAAGACACCCCCCAAGACAAAAACAAGGATAAAAAGAAGAAAGACGACAAGAAAGACAGCAATGCTGACGAAAAAGATGACCAGCCGAAAGACATCGTCGTAGAGCTGAAAGGCATCGAAGACCGTGTGGTGCGCCTCACCCCGAATTCTTCCGACATGGGCAGCACCATCATCTCCAAGGATGGCGAGACACTCTACTACCTGGCAGCCTTCGAAGGCGGCTACGACCTCTGGAAGATGAATCTGCGCAAGAAAGAGACCCGCCTGCTGCACAAGATGGATGCCGGATGGGCGGACATGCAGCTGGACAAGGACGGCAAAAGCCTCTTCCTGCTGGGCAGCCGCAAGATGCAGAAAATGGACACTTCATCCGACGCGCTGACCCCCATCACCTTCCAGGTAGATGCCAAGATGGACCTGGCTGCGGAGCGCGAATACATGTTCGACCACGTGTACCGCCAACAGCAGAAGCGATTCTACAATACCAATATGCACGGAGTGGACTGGGACAAGATGACCGCCGCCTATCGCCGCTTCCTGCCCCATATCAACAACAATTATGACTTTGCCGAACTGCTGAGCGAATGGCTGGGCGAGCTGAACGTATCTCACACCGGCGGCCGTTTCTATCCCAAAGGGCAATCCGAACCTACTGCCAGCCTGGGACTGTTCTTCGACTGGAACTACACGGGCCGGGGCATGCTCATTGCCGAAGTAGTGGAGAAAGGCCCCTTCGACACAGCCAACACCCGGGTGAAAGCCGGCACAGTCATCGAGAAGATAGACGGCGTGGAAATCACCCCCGATGCAGACTACTACACGCTGCTCAACAACAAGGCACGGAAGAAAACACTTGTTTCTCTCTTCGACCCGCAGACCAAGGAGCACTGGGAAGAGGTCATTATCCCCATTACGAACGGTGCGTTCAGCGATTTGCTCTACAGCCGCTGGGTGAAGCAGCGTGCGGCAGACGTTGACCGGTGGTCGGGTGGCCGATTGGGTTACGTGCACATCGAGTCTATGGGAGACGACAGTTTCCGTTCCGTCTACTCGGACATCCTGGGAAAATACAACAACCGCGAAGGCATCGTCATCGACACCCGTTTCAATGGCGGCGGACGCTTGCACGAGGATATAGAGATACTTTTCAGCGGACAGAAATACTTCACCCAAGTGGTGCGCGGCCGCGAGGCGTGCGACATGCCCAGCCGCCGCTGGAACAAACCCTCCATCATGGTGATGTGCGAGGCCAACTACTCCAATGCGCACGGCACGCCGTGGGTTTACAGCCACCGCGGACTGGGCAAGCTGGTAGGCATGCCCGTGCCGGGAACCATGACCAGCGTGTCGTGGGAACGCCTGCAAGACCCGTCATTGGTATTCGGCATCCCCGTCGTGGGCTACCGCCTGTCGGACGGCAGCTATCTGGAGAACTCGCAGCTGGAGCCGGACATCAAAGTAGCCAATTCACCCGAGACCATCGTGAAGGGAGAAGACACACAGCTGAAAGCTGCCGTAGAGGAACTGCTGAAGGAACTCGAAAAATAAGTACCGCCCTGCCCCACGCAGGAATACCGGTCATATAGGCCGATATATATATTAAGATGATGTGTCAAAACGGTTGATGGCACATCATCTTTTTTTATATGCCACAAGGAAGCAAGACTTTTTCTATCTCACTTTTTTGCACTATCTTTGTGACATAAATTCCTAACTCTTTAACTGATTATGTTTGCTGACTTGTTAAACTCCTCCTATTTCGCGCTCTTTCTCATTGTGGCTTTAGGCTTCATGTTGGGAAGAATCAAGATTAAAGGGCTTTCGCTCGACGTCTCCGCCGTCATCTTCATTGCCCTGCTGTTCGGACACTTCGGTGTCATCATCCCCAAAGAATTAGGAAACTTCGGACTGGTGCTCTTCATCTTCACCATCGGCATCCAGGCCGGTCCCGGATTTTTCGACTCCTTCCGGAGCAAGGGCAAGACGCTTATCATCATCACCCTGCTCATCATCTGCTCCGCCGCCCTGACGGCAGTAGGACTGAAATATGCCTTCGACATCGATACTCCCAGTGTCGTGGGACTGATAGCCGGTGCCCTGACCAGTACGCCGGGACTCGCCGTTGCCATTGACAGCACCCATTCCCCACTGGCATCCATCGCTTACGGTATTGCCTATCCTTTCGGCGTTATCGGCGTGATTCTCTTCGTTAAGCTGCTGCCCCGTATCATGCGCATCGACCTCGACAAGGAGGCGCGCCGGTTGGAGAAGGAACGCCGCAGCCAGTTCCCGGAACTGACAACCTGTCTGTTCCGCGTAACCAACCCCGCCGTCTTCGACCGGAGCCTGATGCAAATCAATGCGCGCGCCATGACCGGAGCCGTCATCTCACGCCACAAGCACAACGAGCAGATAGCCATCCCCACCGCCCAGACCATCCTGCACGAGGGAGACTACATACAAGCCGTGGGTAGCGAAGAGGCCTTAAACCAGCTCGCCGTCCTCGTGGGCGAACGCGAAGAAGGCGAACTGCCACTCGTAGACATGCAGGAGATTGAATCCCTGCTGCTCACCAAGAAAGATATGATAAACAAGCAGCTGGGCGACCTCAACCTGATGAAGAACTTCGGCTGCACCGTCACCCGTATCCGCCGAAGCGGCATCGACCTCTCCCCCTCGCCCGACCTCGCCCTGAAATTCGGCGACAAGCTGATGGTGGTGGGCGAGAAGGACGGCATCAAGGGAGTGGCACGCCTGCTGGGCAACGACACCAAGCAACTGTCCGACACCGACTTCTTCCCCATCGCCCTGGGCATCGTGCTGGGCGTGCTCTTCGGCAAGCTCAACATCTCCTTCTCGGACAGTCTGTCGTTCTCTCCGGGACTGACGGGAGGCATCCTGATGGTCGCCTTGTTCCTGAGCGCCATCGGAAAGACCGGCCCCATTCTGTGGTCCATGTCCGGCCCTGCCAACCAACTGCTGCGCCAGCTGGGACTGCTGCTCTTCCTTGCCGAAGTAGGGACATCGGCAGGACGGAATCTGATGGCCACGTTCCAGGAAAGCGGCTGGCTCTTGTTCGGCGTAGGCGCCGCCATCACGCTGGTGCCCATGCTGGTGGCAGTATGCGTAGGCCTGTTCGTGTTCAAGATAAACATTCTCGACCTGCTGGGCACCATCACCGGCGGCATGACCAGTACGCCCGGCCTTGCCGCCGCCGACTCCATGACGGACAGCAACATACCGAGCGTGGCCTATGCCACGGTATATCCCATTGCCATGGTGTTCCTCATTCTGATAATCCAGGTGATAGCCTCCGCAGTCTATTGACGCATGAAGACGTACAGCCGGACAGAAACCATCGCCCGCATGAACGCACTGGCCGGAGCCAATGTGCCCTTCCTCTTCATCGTAGACTACGCGCAAGAGCAGTCGCACATTGAGCCCCTCGACCGGATAGACCCCGCCACCTGCCTTTTCCAATTCCCGAAGGCAGGCAACACGGAGACGGCTGCAACAGCCCTTGCCAGAAGCACAGCCGCCCGATGCGCCGGCCCTATCCAGTGGGACATCACTCCCCCTTCCCCCGCCGCATACAGACATTCGTTCGACCTCGTGAAGCAAAACCTGCTGGCAGGCAACAGCTACCTGACGAACCTCACTTGCCGGGTACCCGTCACCACCAATCTGACACTGGAAGAAATATTCCTCCACTCCGAAGCCTTGTACAAGCTGTGGCTGAAAGACCGGTTCGTCTGCTTCTCCCCCGAAATCTTTGTCCGCATAGAGAAGGGCAAGATAAAGTCCTTCCCCATGAAAGGCACCATCGACGCTACCCTGCCCGATGCGGAACAGCTCTTGATGCAGGACACCAAAGAGGCAGCCGAGCACGCCACCATCGTCGACCTGATACGCAACGACCTCAGCATGGTTTCGGAACACGTCGAAGTGACCTCCTACCGATATATAGACCGCCTGCAAACCAATAAGGGCCCCATCCTCCAGACCAGCTCCGAGATATGCGGCACCCTGCCCGAAGACTACACCGCACACCTGGGCGACATCATCTTCCGCCTGCTTCCTGCCGGCTCCATCACCGGCGCCCCCAAGCCCAAAACCGTAGAAATCATCGCCCAGGCCGAAGACTACCGCCGGGGCTTCTACACCGGCATCATGGGGCATTATGCCGACGGACAGCTGGACAGCGCTGTCATGATACGCTTCATCGAGCAGGAAAACGGCCAGCTCCACTTCAAGGCAGGAGGCGGCATCACCGCCAAAAGCCGGTGGGAAAGCGAATACAACGAAGTAATACAGAAAATATATGTGCCTATTTATTGAAACCATACGCATCGACCACGGAAGGGTCTGCAACCTTTCCCGCCACAACCGGAGGCTGAACGATACCCGCGCCCACTTCTGGCCGGAAAGCACACCGCTGCAACTGTCCTATTATCTGTCGTCTCCCGGCTGTGGAGCAGGCATCACCGGGGCGGGCATCGTCAAGGCACGCGTAGTGTATGGTGAAAAAGGTATTGAAGACCTCAGCTACTCCCCCTACGCCGTGCGGCACGTGCATTCGCTGGCACTGATGCAGGCCGATACCATCGACTACACCTACAAAAGCGCCGGACGCGAACCGCTGAACTGCCTCTTTGCCCTGCGCGGCGCATGCGACGACATTCTGATTGTGAAACAAGGCCTGCTGACAGACACCTCCATCGCCAACATCGCCCTTTCCGACGGTACCCACTGGTACACGCCGGCACATCCCCTGCTGAAAGGGACCAAACGGGCAGCCTTGCTGGAAGAAGGAATCTTGCAGGAAAAAGATATCAGACCGGAAGACTTGCCTTCATTCTCTACTGTCAGGCTGTTCAATGCCATGATTGACTGGGGAGAACTGGAACTCCCCGTACGGAACATCATCCCGTAGAGCCTCTACTCGTGCATATCGTTGAGATGTATCTCCAAAGACTTCACCGATATATATATTTCGTACACCGATATGGCCAGCGAAATAATCAGCAATATCAGCGCCAAACCGAAGATATAGGCCGAAAGCAGATGGAGACGGATATAGACAAAGAACATGCTGACCACGCACAGCAGCAGGCTGCCGATGCCCGCCACCTGCATGGCACGCGTCAGGTAGAGCCGCTTCCTCAGGTTGGCAATCTGCGCCGCCTTCACCGAAGACGGGTTCTCCATGTACTGTTCCTTCAAGGTGCGCACCAGTTGGGCATAGGACAAGAAACGGTTGGTATAGGCCAGCATAATCAGCGATATGGCCGAAAACAGCAAGGCGGGGGTGGTTAAATCTATTTCCATAAGAATGATGCTTAATTATATCTATCCGTCCCGATAGCAGGACTTACCTCCGCAAAGATAAACGAAAGATTGAAACCACAGAAACAAGTTTCCTTTTTTCCATTTCCCAAAGATTTATCCTACTTTTGCAGTGACAATAAAAAAACTCCTTACCACCGTAACTTAACAAATACGACCATGCGATATACCGTTTCCGCTCCTGCCTCACTGCACGCAGCCATACAGCTCCCGGCATCCAAAAGTATCAGTAACCGGGCACTCATCCTCCACTCCCTTGCCCACGGCAATATCCTGCCCCGCAATCTGAGCGATTGTGACGACACCATAGTGATGACTCGCGCCCTCGACGGAAATCCCGGACATATAGATATCCTTGCCGCCGGCACCGCCATGCGTTTCCTCACCGCCTACCTCAGCGTAACTCCTGGCACCCGAATCATCACCGGTACGCAACGCATGCAGCAACGCCCCATCCGCATACTGGTAGACGCCCTGCGAGAGCTCGGCGCCCGCATAGAATACGTCGGAAATGAAGGGTTCCCTCCCTTGCGCATCACCGGAACAGAACTGACCGGCAGCGAAATATCCCTCGCCGGCAATGTCAGCTCACAATACATATCCGCCCTGCTGATGATTGGTACCGTCCTTCCCAAAGGCCTGCGCCTGCACTTGACGGGTGACATCATCTCCCGCCCCTACATCAACCTGACCCTGCAACTGATGCGCGACTTCGGCGCCCAAGCCGACTGGGTCTCCGAAGATTGCATCACCGTCAGCCCCGGCGGATACACGGATACCCCTTTCACCGTAGAAAGCGATTGGAGCGCCGCCTCTTACTGGTATCAGATGATGGCAATAGAAGGAATTAAAAATGAAAAAATAAAAGGGGGAGACAGAAGTAGCGCAAAAGAAAGTGAAGACAGCACGAAGGAAGAAGCGCACACGGCAGAAATCGAACTGCTCGGTCTCTTCGCCCACAGCTATCAAGGCGACAGCCGCGGCGCGGAAGTCTTTACCCGCCTCGGCGTCCATACCGAATATACAGACCGGGGAGTAAAACTGACCCGGAAGGGTACTCCCGCCACCCGTCTCGACGAAGACATGGTGGACATCCCGGACCTGGCGCAGACCTTTGTCGTCACCTGCTGCCTGATGGACATCCCTTTCCGCTTCACCGGACTGCAAAGCCTTAAAATAAAGGAGACCGACCGTATCACCGCCCTCATTACGGAACTGCGTAAACTGGGTTACGTCGTGCGCTCCGAGCAAGACAGCATCTTGTTGTGGGATGGCGAACGCTGCCCGGCAGACGCTGACCCCGTCATCGCCACCTACGAAGACCACCGTATGGCCATGGCATTTGCCCCCGCCTGCCTTGTACTGCCCCAAATACAGATAGATGAACCACAGGTCGTTACCAAATCTTACCCTGCTTACTGGGAAGACTTGCAAAAGGCGGGATTTAAAGTCTGCCAAAATGCAATGCAATCTTAGAATAAAGCTTTTATTCTTAGAAATACAGCCTTTATTCTTAAGAATATAACCTTTATTCTTAGAAATAAAGGATACATTCTAAGATTAGGATGTATCCAAAGTAGTTTTACACTACGTTCCAAGCAAGTAATGCCTGCGTCGGGTGGAAGTAATCTACCTACCTGCAATCTGAAGCATTATTTTGTCGTGTACAAAACAATATGTATCTTTGTCCGTTCTATTAATGGAACATGTTTTTCAAGAAAAGGAAGCCCATGTGGATATTGATTATTAGCCTGATTGCCCTTGCCCTCGTGGCAGCCACAGCCGGAATTATACGCAACCGGAAACTGCAGAAGAAGATAGACCGCGGCGAACTGGACGCCATGCCCGAAGTGCAGGAAGTGGATGCCGAGTGCTGCGGACAGCATGAAATCTGCGAACGTGACAGCCTGCTGGCAGCCGTCAGCAAGCAAATAGAATATTACGATGACGAAGAACTGGACAAATACATCGGCACCGCTCCCGATGCCTATACTCCCGAGCAGGAAGACGAGTTCCGCGACGTGTTCTACACCATGCAAGACACGGACGTAGCCGGATGGGTGCGCAGCCTGCAACTGCGTGGCATAGCCTTGCCGGACAACATCAAGGATGAAGTGTTCCTCATCATCGGCGAACGCCGTCTCACCCCCCATTCCTAACACTCCACATCCAACTTTTAATTTTTAATTCTTAATTTTTAATTGAATAAATGGAGCTACTGCAATACACTTTTTTCCAACATGCCCTCATCGGCAGTTTGCTGGCAAGCATTGCTTGCGGGCTGATAGGCACGTACATCGTTACCCGGAGACTAGTGTTCATCAGCGGCGGATTGACGCATGCATCTTTTGGCGGTATCGGCCTGGGATTGTATACCGGCATTTCCCCCATTCTGTCGGCAGCCTTGTTTGCAGTCTTGTCCGCTTTCGGTGTAGAGTGGCTCAGCAAACGGAAGGACATGCGGGAAGACTCCGCCATTGCCGTATTCTGGACATTGGGCATGGCACTGGGCATCATGTTCACTTTCCTCTCGCCGGGATTCGCACCCGACTTGTCCGCCTATCTCTTCGGCAACATTCTCACGATTACCTGGAGCGACATCGCTCTATTGGGAGGGCTTGCCCTGCTGCTGATACTGTTTTTCGCGCTGTATCTCCATCCCATCATCTACGTAGCCTTCGACCGGGAGTTTGCCCGCTCGCAAGGTATTCCGGTGCAGGTATTCGAATATGTACTGATGATGTTCATTGCGCTGACCATCGTGGCATGCCTGCGCATGGTGGGCATCGTGCTGGTCATTTCGCTGCTCACCGTTCCGCAGATGACCGCCAACTTGTTCTCGCACCGGTTCCACCGCATCATCTGGCTTTCCATCGGCATCGGTTACCTCAGTTGCCTGGGCGGGCTGATGATTTCTTTCTACTTGAATGTCCCCTCGGGTGCATCCATCATATTCTTTTCCATCATTATCTATGCCATTTGCAAGACAGGAAAAAGTTTTTGGCTATATTTGCAACGCTAAATCAAAAGACACAATGGAAATCAAAATTCAGTCATTAGACCAGATTCACGAAGCCGCCCGCCAGTTCATCGCTGAAATGGGTGATAATACCGTCTTCGCTCTTTACGGAAAAATGGGGGCGGGCAAGACAACTTTCATCAAAGCCGTTTGCGAGGAGTTGGGCGTTTCCGACGTCATCACCTCCCCTACCTTCGCCATTGTCAACGAATACCGTTCCGACACTGCCGGCGAACTGATTTACCATTTCGACTTCTACCGCATCAAGAAACTGGAAGAAGTGTATGACATGGGTTACGAAGATTACTTCTACAGCGGCGCCCTCTGCTTCATAGAATGGCCGGAGCTGGTAGAGGAACTCTTGCCGGGCAACACCATCAAGGTCACCATCGAAGAAGTGGAGAACGGAGAGCGGGAAGTCACGTTAGAGAGCTTTGAATAAGGCATGCTTTTCCCCCGCTTTAATTTTTAATTCTTAATTCTTATTTCTGATGAGCCAATACATCGTTCAAGGGATTTTCGCCGTCGCAGGCATCATCGCCTTGCTGGCAGCTATATTGGACTGGAACTGGTTCTTTACTGCCCGAAACACCCAGTTTATCGTACAAAATGTAGGGCGGCGACAAGCTCGCCTGTTCTACGGTGTATTGGGTGTCATTCTCATCGGCACGTCCATCTTCTTTTTTCTGAATACGCCACCGGTCACATAAAAACAAAAAATCGCGGATGAAGCCATGCTCATCCGCGATTTTCCTATACTTTTGATACAGACTATTCTTCGTCCAAAGATTCCGTATATTCCATCTCACCTTGTACGATGAAAAGGATTTCTTCCGGATCATAGTCACCCATCTCATCCTTATGGGCTTCCTTGACAATATAGTCCACGATTTTCCCCAAATCAATCTCGATGTACCCATCCGCATCCGGCTGTGCATCAAGGATGCCGCTCTCGGAATAGTACTCGTCAATCAAATCGAGAAAATAATAGAACTCGTCGTCAGAGAACTTCTCTTTCAACTCCTGCGGCAAATAATTCTTGATGTACTCGATGGTCTTTTCATCATCGACATCATTCTGCAAAAAATCGTCTTCCATTCCCATACTTACTATTGCTTAAAGGGTTAATGTTATTGACTATTTGACGATTTACTATTTACTATTTGGCTGCGCCATGATGCCGAAAGGGTAAATCGTAAATCGTCAAATAGTACCTTATAATATCGCTTCTATCTTGGCCACGTAAGCAGATTTCGGAGCAGAACCTACCTGCTTGTCCACCAGCTCTCCATTCTTGAAGAACAAGACTGTAGGGATGTTGCGTATGCCATATTCGGCAGCCACATCACCGTTCTCATCCACGTCACATTTGCCAATAATCACCTTTCCTTCATATTCAGTAGCCAATTCATCGATGATTGGTCCCACCATCTTACAAGGGCCGCACCAAGGTGCCCAGAAATCCATAACGACCGGCTTTCCCTCTGCCAGGATTTCTTGAAAATTGCTGTCTGTAATTTCTAAAGCCATTTCTTTTAATATTAAATGTCAACTATAATTATTAATTTACTGTCAATTGCGTTTTATCAACCTTCGCTTTCGAAGCAAAGATAGTGCAAACCGAATGCAAAACAAAATGAACTTGTTCATTTTTTATGCCGAGGTGCAGCCTATCTTCGTTTTCCAACAAAGATAACTAATTAATCCTGAACTCAAGGTCCGGACGCTCTTTTAAATAAGTAATCAGTTCACGCCCCACGGAAAGCTTCACGGGACGGGAAATCAAATCGACCGTCATCTTGCTATCCTCATCTCTGACTTTGAAATAAAGCTCCGTACTGCCCGGACGTTCCTTGGTCAGTTCTGCCAGTTCAGTTATCAAAGCCTTGTTCAGCACACTCAGCGGAATGAGAATGGTTATCTTCTCAATCAGTTTCTCCTTGACGTCAGGCAACAGTTCCATGGAGGTTATCTTCAGCTCCAACTCATCCTGCCGCCATTGCTTGGGCTGGCAACGGGCTTTGATGAACAAGAAGGTACGTTCACCCAGATACCCCTGATAGGTCACCCAATCATTTCCGAAGAAAGGAAGCTCTGCCGAACCGGAATAGTCTTCAATCTTGGCTATGCCGTAAGGATTTCCATTTTTGCTGATACCGCGACGCACGGCGGTCACGATGCCACCCATTGTTATTTCGCGTCCCACAAGTGCCGTCTTATCTTCCAGCTCTGCCATGTGAGTGTTGCAAACATGCTCCAGAACTACGGAATACTCATCCAACGGGTGTGCGGACAGATAGATACCTACCAAATCGCGCTCCCGGTTCAAACGGTCGAGGTCGCTCCAACGTTCCGCTACCGGTATTTCCGGAGTGGCGATATCCACCACATTCTCACCGCCGAACAAGGAGTTTGCAGCCGCAGCCTGGTCGGCCTGGTAACGGTTACCATACCGCACCAAGGTTTCGAGGAAGACCTCGTTCTTGGAATTTACGGCAAAATACTGCTCTCGCTTCAGCTCCGGGAAGCTGTCGAACCCGCCCGCCAAAGCAAGACATTCCAGATTCTTCTTGTTGCAGGCTGTCAGATTGACACGCTGCACAAAATCAAATATACCCTTGAAAGGACCATTCTTCTCGCGTTCCTCCATGATGCTCTGCACAGCACCCTCGCCTACCCCTTTCACCGCGCCAAGACCAAAACGGATATTGCCTTCCTTGTTCACGGTGAACTTCAGGTTACTTTCATTCACATCCGGCCCCAATGTATTGATGCCCATTGCCTTGCATTCGTCCATCAGTTTGGTTATATCGGTAATATTCGCCAAACTTCGGCTCATGACCGCCGCCATGTATTCGGCCGGATAGTTGGCCTTGAGGAAAGCCGTCTGATAGGCCACCCACGAATAGCAAGTGGCATGTGACTTGTTGAAGGCATAGGATGCAAACTTTTCCCAGTCGGCCCAGATTTTCTCAAGCACTTTCGGGTCGTGGCCGTTCTTTTGTCCGCCCGAAATGAATTTCGGCTTCATGTGGTCCAGCTTGTCACGCAGTTTCTTACCCATCGCCTTACGCAAGGCATCGGACTCACCACGGGTGAAGTCCGCCAGCAAACGCGACAGAAGCATGACCTGCTCCTGGTAGACCGTAATGCCGTAGGTATCCTTCAGATACTTCTCCATGATGGGGATGTCATACTCGATGGGCTTGCGTCCCCACTTACGGTCGATGAAGTCGGGGATATAATCCATAGGTCCCGGACGGTAGAGGGCGTTCATGGCAATCAAGTCCTCGAAAGTGCTCGGTTGCAACTCACGCAGATATTTCTGCATACCGGCCGATTCAAACTGGAACGTACCGATGGTGCGGCCGTCGCAATAGAGTTTATAGGTAGCAGGGTCGGAAATGGATATCTTGTCGATGTCGAGTTCCAAGCCGCGGTGCAGACGTACATTGGCAACGGCTTCCTTAATGATGGACAAGGTTTTCAGTCCGAGGAAGTCCATCTTGATAAGTCCCGTATCTTCGATGACGGAACCTTCGTATTGGGTAACGAGCATCTTCTCGCCCGTCTCCTTATCATCCGCCGTGCTGACGGGTACCCAATCCGTGATGTCGTCACGGCAAATAATAGTACCGCAGGCATGCACACCCGTACCGCGTACATTGCCCTCCAGCATCTTGGCATATTTCATCGTATCGCGCACCAACGGATCGGGCGAAGCCTCCGCAGCCTGCAATTCGGGCACGTAGGCAATGGCATTGGGCAGGTTGAGTTTCTTGTCGGGAATCTTATCCGGCACGAGCTTGCACAGACGGTCCGATTCGCTCAAAGGCAGTTTCTGTACGCGCGCCACGTCCTTGATAGCCATCTTGGTTGCCATCGTGCCGTATGTAATGATGTGCGCCACCTTCTCTTGCCCGTACTTCTCCGTCACCCAGCGGAGCACTTCTCCACGCCCGTCATCATCGAAGTCCACATCGATATCAGGCAAAGAGATACGGTCGGGATTCAAGAAACGCTCGAACAGAAGGTCGTATTGAATCGGGTCTATTTTCGTGATGCCCAAGCAATAGGCCACCGCCGAGCCGGCAGCCGAACCACGTCCCGGTCCTACCGAAACGCCCAGCTGTGTGCGGGCGGCATTGATAAAGTCCTGCACAATCAAGAAGTATCCCGGGAAACCCATCGTCTTCATGATGTACAGCTCAAAGACCAGACGTTCCTTCACCTCGTCGGACAAGGGATCACCGTACAACTTCTTGGCACCGTCGAATGCCAACTTTGCCAGATAGTCGGCTTCCAGCTTGATACGGTACAGTTTGTCGTAGCCCCCCAGACGCTTTATCTTGGCATTGGCGGCATCCTCATCCAGCACCACCTTGCCGTTTTCATCCTGGGTAAACTCATCAAACAAATCCTTTTCGGTATATTTCTGCCGATAGCCCTCTTCCGTTCCGAAATCTTCCGGAATAGCAAACGTAGGCATAATAGGAGCGTGGTCGATGGAATAATACTCCACCTTATCCAAAATCTCCAAGGTATTGGACAAGGCTTCGGGAACATCCTCAAACAAGGCGTTCATCTCAGCCTTTGTCTTCATCCATTCCTGCTTGGTATAAAGCATTCGGGTAGGGTCATCCAGATCTTTGCCCGTGCTCAGACAAATCAGGCGGTCGTGCGCTTCTGCATTCTCTTCATCCACAAAGTGGACGTCATTAGAGCAGATAACCTTAATGTCATATTTCCGGGCAAGCTCCAGCAACTTGGCATTCGCCTTCTGCTGAAGCGGATAGGCTTCGTGGTTGGCACGGGGAACAGTGGCTTTATGGCGCTGAAGCTCCAGATAGTAATCATCGCCAAACAGATTCTTATACCAGCGTACAGCTTCTTCTGCCTCTTCCAGCTGGTCATTGATAATCTTCTTAGGAACCTCGCCACCGATACAAGCCGAGCAGACAATCAGCCCCTCATGATACTTTTCCAGTTCACTGCGGTCTGTACGCGGACGCATATAGTATCCCCTTGTCCAGGCATGCGATACAAGTTTTATCAGATTGTGATACCCCTTCTCATTCTTTGCCAGCACAATCAGGTGATAGCCACTCTGGTCCGGCTTCCCCTCCTTCTTATCCATGGTTCGGCGGGCCACATACATTTCACAGCCTACAATCGGCTTGAACAACTTGCTTTCCGCTTCTGCCATCTTGGCACGGCAATCGGCAATCTCCGCTTCCTTGTCTTCACACTCTATCTCACCGCTTTCAATACCGGCAATCCTTTTCTTGAGGTCCTTTATCTCCCCCTTCGGCCCGCTGTTCTTCTTGTTGACATAGTTGGTGAACTCCTTGATACCGAACATATTTCCATGGTCGGTCACGGCAATGCCTTTCATACCATCCTTCATGGCCTTGTCAACCAGCCTACTGACACTTGCCTGACCATCCAGAAGAGAGTATTGGGTATGGACATGTAAATGAACAAAATCTTGCATATATATCCTTTCTATTGAGAGCCTAAAATTACAACCTCTATCACAGCTAACAAAAATATTTCCCAAAAAGTTATCAACATGCACATTTCTCTCTCCAAATCCTTGTTAGATTTTCAAAATAAGCCTATTTTTGCAGATAATTTCTATCTAAATTAGCAAATACGATATACATGGGTCGATTAAAAAGATTAAAAAAGATACGCATACACCGTGAAGGAACACATACATTGGCAGGCAGCCTGGTTCTGATTCTGGCTGTCAACACTGCCCTTTACTTCGGATTGGAATGCAAAGTTCCTTTTTACGTAGTAGCGGTCATCAGCCTCATAGTATATGGCATACTCGTGAACTTCTTCCGCTGCCCCATCCGTTTGTTCGGACAAGAAACGGAGAAAGTCGTGGTAGCTCCTGCCGACGGTAAAATCGTAGTGGTGGAAGAAGTGGAGGAAAACGAATACTTCCACGACCGCCGTATCATGGTATCTATATTCATGAGTCTGGTTAATGTACACGCCAACTGGTATCCGGTAGATGGTACGGTAAAGAAGGTGTGGCACAAAAACGGGAAGTTCATGAAAGCCTGGCTGCCCAAAGCCAGCACCGACAACGAGCGTTCCACCGTAGTAATAGAAACTCCGGAAGGCGTGGAGATTATGGCACGACAGATAGCCGGAGCCATGGCGCGCCGCATCGTGACCTATGCCGAACCGGGCGAGGAATGCTATATTGACGAACATATGGGTTTCATCAAATTCGGCTCCCGCGTGGATGTCTTTCTACCGTTGGGCACCGAAGTATTCGTTAAACTAGGACAACTGACTACCGGCAATCAGACTGTGATAGCCAAACTTAAATAATAAAAGAACAACAATGGCAAACTGCATTACCCGCCATATTCCAAATACTCTGACCTGCCTGAACCTATTCTCCGGGTGTATTGCTTGTGTCATGGCATTCGAAGCCAGATATGAATGGGCACTCGCTTTCATTATCTTCAGTGCCGTATTCGATTTCTTCGACGGCATGATGGCACGTGCACTGGACGCACACTCCATTATCGGCAAGGATTTGGATTCTCTGGCAGATGATGTCAGTTTCGGAGTGGCCCCTTCCCTGATTGTATTTTCCTTGTTCAAGGAAATGGACTATTCGGGCGCAATGGAAAGCTTGGCCGGCGTTTTCCCCTATCTCGCATTTCTTTTGTCCGTATTCTCTGCACTGCGGCTTGCCAAGTTCAACAACGATACCCGCCAGACGAGCTCTTTCGTAGGACTTCCCGTCCCGGCAAACGCCTTGTTCTGGGCTTCATTGGTGACGGGCGCTCACGACTGGCTGGTGAGCAGCAATTTCCATCCGGTTTATCTGTTGCTGCTGGTCTGCCTTTTCTCATGGCTGCTTGTATCGGAGATTCCAATGTTCTCACTCAAATTCAAGAATCTGTCATGGAAAGACAATAAAACAAGCTTCATTTTCCTGCTTGTCTGCATTCCGTTCCTCATCTTCTTGGGAATCTGCAGCTTTTCTGCAATCATCGTCTGGTATATACTGCTTTCGCTTATTACAAGGAAAAGTAAATAAACAAATCTTTGGCACGGTTGTTGTATTGAAGTTCGCAGAAAACGAACACATAAAAAGACATTAGCCCATGTTTCATATTTTAGGATTTTTATTCATCATCATAATTGCCATTCTGCTCATTGGCCTCAGCATTATCGGTACTGTCATCCGGAACATATTCGGATTGGGCGGACGCCGTACTTCCTCCAACTCCGGTCCCTACCAAAAAGGAAATGGTAATTACCAGCCGGGAGGGTATTCCTACAATGATAATAGACAATCGTCTGAGGAGGCACAAACTGAAGAAGGTGAAATACGCCCCCGCCACAAGAAACTGTTCTCCAAAGACGAGGGAGAGTATGTGGATTTTGAAGAAATCAAAGAGTAGAGATTAGGGATAAAGGATTAGAGATTATTTGCGCTTGGCGGCAAAGAACTCTTTCATCAGGGCGGCACATTCATCTGCCAGAATTCCTTTTACTACTTGTGTTTTGGGATGCAATGCCTGCGAGGCATAGCGCTGATACCCTCTTTTCTCATCTTCAGCACCAAACACCAGACGTCCCATCTGCGCCCAGGCAATGGCACCAGCACACATCACGCAGGGTTCCACTGTGACATAGAGAGTACATTCATTCAGATATTTGCCGCCAAGAGTTGCAGCGGCAGCGGTAATGGCTTGCATCTCGGCATGGGCGGTGACATCCGTCAAAGTCTCCGTCAAATTATGGGCACGAGCTATGATACGGTCCTTGCACACCACAACTGCACCTACGGGAACTTCTCCCCGTTCACCGGCCTTATGGGCTTCCAAAAGCGCCTGCTTCATATAATAGCTATCGTCCAACGCCACCCCCTTTAATTTTTAATTTTCACCTCCTCATGTCGTGCTCACCGAACAAAGTAGGATAATCCTCTTCCATATTCTTATGGATAAACATGAGAATAGTCTCCCGCAGCCAACGCGACTTGTTCGTTATCTTGTATTTCTCCAGATAACGGTCCACAATCCGCTGCTCTTCCTCGCTCATCAGGCATACCATGCGCTGCTCGCGTTTCGGTTCTTCGGGCGTTGCTTTCGCACACGTTTTATCTCTCTTTCTCATATTTCCTGCAAAATTACTTTTACTTCTGTAAAAACAAAACGAACCTACGTAATTTTTATATCGGAAACACTTAAATAGCACTGAAATATTTTTTTGACCGGTAAACTTAAAGTATTTCTTAAAAACATTTTAATTTAGTAATTAAAAACGTATTTTTGGAGAGTTCTAAATTTAAAAGGTATGAAACATGTAAATTATCTTAGTTTCTTTCTACTCACATTGTTCAGTATAAGTTTTATCTCATGTAGTGACGATGACGATAATAAACTTAATACCGGCATAACCAATCAGAGTTGGACAGAGGGAAAATCCCTGGAGATCAGCCAGGATAATGAGTTGTCTGTAAGCTTCAATGCTGCAGCCAAATGGGTAGCTTCCGTCACCTCAGGAGCGGATTGGTGCAAACTGAATACGACCTCGGGTACAAAAGGACAAAGCACCTTGAAATTATCTGTAAGTACAAGTTCCACCACCGACCGGACAGCCAGAATTTCCATTAATATAGACGGCTATTCTCCTGCAAGTTTTGAAGTTACACAAAAGGGGACCAGTGTTCCCCAAACCACTGAAGATATGGAGATTAACGCAAAAGTTGATGAATATCTGAGGGAAATGTATCTCTGGAACGATGAATACAAAACGTTGAATCTTGACCATAACAAAGGCTATGAAGACTTCTTCTATGATGCATTGGGAAGTATGACTACCAATACATTGGATAAAAAAACATATGTCGGTAGCGACGGCAAGACATATTATAATCTTTTCTCTTATATCCAGCTATTGCCCAATATTAGTTCAACCCGTACCACCAAAATTGTAAACAAGGAACTGGCATATAGTTTCGGTATCACCGGTATAACCCCCATAAGCATTGGCACACAAGCAGAAAATACCATTTATTTCTGCCTCCAAGGTGTATATCCCGATTCACCGGCCTCCGAAGCTGGACTCAAACGAGGAGCAATGATAAGCCTGATAAATGGAAAGAAGATAAATAATAACAATATTAATAACTTCTATTACGACATATTGTCACCAGATGCAACTATCAACTATACTTTGACAGAAGATGTCGTAGAAGGAGGCACCATTACCGGGCAAAAGGAATACACCATAACTTCCAAAGCCACATACAACAATCCCGTCATCTTCAGTAATGTCAAGGAAGATATAGAAGGACATAGAATCGGTTACCTCGTTTATTCTGGGTTCGAGGCAGGCTTTGACCAAGAATTATTCAATGTTTTCAAAGATTTTAAAAACAAGAACGTCACAGATTTGATTCTGGACTTGCGGTACAATGGTGGTGGGCATACCATGTCGGCTAATCTGATAGCAACTTGTATTGCCGGTACTGCCTCTCAAGGTAAAGTATTCAGCAGTTTACGATACAATGATGAAAGAATGGCAAAACTCAATAACAAACGGGAAGATGAATTATTTGCATACTCCAGTTATCCCAACTTGGGTACTTCCTTATCAGCCGGAAGCCTCAACCTTCCCCGCGTCTACTGCCTTGTCGGAAATGGAACGGCCTCTGCCAGTGAACTCGTCATTAATTCCTTAGAAGGAATAGATTTGGACGTAATACTTATAGGTGAAAAGACCACTGGTAAGAACGTAGGTATGGAATATGAGGAGTACACTGTCCGGAATAACACATATCGTGTTGTTCCTATCACCTTCCAAAGCTATAACGCCAAAGGATTCGGGGAGTATGAAAAAGGATTTGAACCCGATATATTGATGGATGAAACCAATCCTTATAACGAACAAGGTGTATTCTATATTCATAAAGATTATGGAAACAATGAAGAACCTCTGTATGCCAAGGCCATTGAACTGATTACCGGTACAAATCCAGCCCCCCAAACGCGCAGTGCAGTGGTCAATACATTGGATGGTAAAACTTATAAGTTGCCCGCTATCTTCCGTCCTGGACACGACGGTATGCTGATGCCTGCCAGACACGCAGAATAATGAGTGCACACAATATTCTTGGAAAAGCCGGTGAAGACGCCGCTGCCAAATACTTGGAACAGAACGGTTACACCATACGTGACCGTAACTGGCGGAAGAATCACCTTGAGCTGGATATTGTAGCCGACAAAGATAAGGAACTGATTATTGTGGAAGTGAAAACCCGTAGCAATACGGATTACATTGAGCCGCAGGATGCCGTGAACTGGCAGAAAATACGACGTATTGTCGTAGCGGCCGATGCCTATATCAAGCACTTCTGCTTGGATGCACCCGTCCGCTTCGACATCATAACGGCTGTAGGCGAACCGGGTGCATTCAGGATAGAGCATCTCAAAGAAGCCTTCTATCCGCCGATGTTCTGAGAGTTGAAAATTGACAAGCAAGAGTTATTTCAATCGTAAATTGTAAACCGTAAAACCGTAAATACCATCATGGACATCGAAACCGCCCGCGAATATTGCCTCAGCAAAAAAGCCGTCACGGAATGCTTTCCGTTTGACGAATACTCGCTCGTGATGAAAGTCATGAATAAAATGTTTGCACTTATCGACCTGGAAAGCGCCAACAAGATTTGTCTGAAATGCGACCCCGAATATGCACTCGAACTGCGGGAGCACTATGTTGCCATCGAAGGTGCCTATCACTTCAACAAAAAGTACTGGAACCAGGTGTTCCTTGACGGTGACGTCGACGACAAACTGTTGAAGCAACTGATAGACCACTCCGTGGAAGAAGTATTGAAGAAGTTCACCAAAAAAATGCGTACCGAATATGAAGCCCTGCCCTGACACATTCCCGTTCCCGCTGGTGGCATTGGACGAGACGGCATCGACCAACCAATACCTCAGCCAGCTTTGCAACCAGTTGCAAGAATCCGTTGCCGAACTAACAACCGTGACTGCCGAGTTCCAAACTGCCGGTAAAGGCCAGCGCGGCAATACCTGGGAAGCTGAAGAAGGCAAGAACCTGCTTTTCAGCTTTGTACTCTACCCTTCTTTTCTGGAAGCCCGCCGGCAGTTCATCCTTTCACAAATCGTTTCCCTCGCCATTAAGGAAGAGCTGAGCAGATGGTCTGATGAAATCACCATCAAATGGCCGAACGACATTTATTGGAAAGACAAGAAAATCTGCGGCATACTGATAGAGAACGACCTTTCCGGACATCATATCAGGCGCAGCATTGCCGGAATCGGTATCAACATCAACCAGGAAGTCTTCAACAGTGATGCTCCCAACCCCGTCTCACTGAAACAAATCACCGGAAAGGAGCACGACCGTTATGAAATCCTTGCCCATATCCTAAGACGTGTACAAATCTACTACAACAGCCTCCAAATGGAGGACTTCGCCGTCTACTCCGACGAGATATCCACACGGTATGCCCGCTCCCTTTTCCGTCGCCGGGGATTGCACCCTTATGAAGATGCCAACGGCAAGTTCCTTGCCCGGTTGCTGCGTGTAGAGCAAGACGGACGGTTCGTGCTGGAGGATGAAGGAGGAAGTGAACGGGAATATCTGTTCAAGGAAGTGCAATACATTCTGTAAGAAATGCACAACCCGTGCCATCGCATTGGCAAAGTTGTGCCACCATACTGGCACAGCCTTGCCATCGTACTGGCACGACTGTGCCAATACGATGGCACAAACATAAGTCCATAGTAGTGTACTACTGCCCTACTTCAAACTTTACTTCAGTTCCTTTCAGAAGGGGGGAAGCAAACTTTACTTTAACCGGTCTCTCTCCTCCGGTAGTCTGTATATAGGCCAGCAAACGCCCGTGGTATACGCGGTGACGGTTATCGGTATAATCACTCATGTCACTGTTGTCAGAGCCTTCGAGCCCAAGCAGACGCGCCGCTCCTTCAACTGTACACGTAATTTCATTGTCGCCAAGTTTCACAACAGTACCTTCTTCGTCAACCACCTCTACGGTTATGTGCGCAGTGGCGCGGTCACCGGACAAAATAGTGCGATCCGCCGTGGCACGGATGGCATAAGGACGTCCAGATGTCCGGATGGAATAGCTCGACAAAGCATTTCCTTCCTTATCGCAGCCCTCAGCACGAAGCTCACCAGCCCGGAAAGGAATATCCCAGTAGATGATGCCGGTCTTTTCATCATAAGGTTTCATCTCGCCTACCACTCTGCCGTTGAGCAGCAAACGCGCCTGCGGAGCATTGGTATAACACACCACACGTATGTTCTGCCCCTCGTCATAGTTCCAGATGTCCCATGCATCAAGCGAAAGGAATACATGCTCGGGATGCTTGGGATGGACATATACCGGATATGTTCCTACATACGTGACCGGATTCTCGCACCACAACGAAGCCCGGAAATGTCCGCGTGGCTTGGGGAAACTTCCGAAATCGAGCAAACCCGTGTACAAACCGCGGGACGGCCATCTGCCCGATTCACCCAGATAATCCGTACCGGTCCAGATGAACTGCCCGAAGATGAAATCCTTGTCGCGGACGGCATACCAGGCATCAAGCCCCGAACCCGTCTCGCTTCCATAGATAATGCGGTCCGGATAAGTGGCATGGTCTTGGTCGTAGCGGTTTTCCGTATAGTTATACCCCACCACATCCACAGCATCGGGATACTCCGTCTCGTTCGACATCACGACACCCGCCAAAGCTCCGGTCACGGGACGGGAAGTGTCCACGGCACGTACACAGGCAGCCAGACGCTTTGCTATGGTTCCGATGCGCATGGCATCGGGAGCATCCGGCTTATAGCCCCCGAACATAGGCTGGTTGATTTTAGCTCCATCAAGAACGGGATGCGAATAAGGGTCGTTCGGATAATCCACTTCATTGCCGATACTCCACAAGAAAATACAGGTATGATTGCGGTCACGACGTACCATATCGGTTACGTCCCGTTCTATCCACTCCTCGAAGAAGTCGAAAGTACCGTCATAACTCGGAGTACCCACATTCCAGCCTTGTACCCATTTGCGTTTCGGAAACTCCCATTCGTCAGAGACTTCATCCATTACAAGAAATCCCAGGCGGTCACACAGTTCATAAAGAACGGGGGCTTGTGGGTTATGGCTCATGCGGATGGCATTTACGCCAATCCCTTTCAAGTTATTCAGACGGCGTTCCCATACCTCCGGCGGCACTACTGCACCCAGCACTCCTGCATCATGATGCAGGCATACACCTTTTACCTTCATCCAGTTGCCGTTGAGGGCAAAACCTTTGTTGGCATCAAATTCCAGCGTACGCAGTCCCACTTTGGTCTCACTGCCGTCAATGCGTTTGCCATTGGCAAGCAATTCGGTTTTCAATGTATACAGATACGGATTATCCAGATTCCAACGATGGGGTTTGGACACTTTCAAGTCAAGACTTTGCTTGGCAATGCCCTCTTTTCCATCGGCAACACGCACACGGCGTTGTGCCACCTTCTTTCCGGCAGTATCGTACAGTGAAGCCTTCAGTTCCAGTTTGTCGGAAGTTGCCTTGTGCTTCTCCACCTCTACATCGACCGCAACGACGGCTTGCTTGTCTGTCAGCGAAGCGGCATGCCAGCCCACACCCCATTGCGCAATATGTGTATCGGGAGCAGCCACCAGCCATACATCGCGATAGATGCCCGACCCCGTATACCAACGTGAATCGGCATAACGGCTATGGTCTACACGGACAGCCAGCACATTGTCGCCTTCCTTCAGGTAAGGGGTCATGTCGTAAAGAAACGATACATAGCCGTTGGGGCGCCTGCCAAGCAGATGCCCGTTCAGGTAAACCTCGCTCCGGTTATATACCCCTTCGAAATAGATATAATGACGTGTTGCGTTGTCTTCAACCCTGAAGTGTTTGCGATACCAGCCTATCCCACCCGGCAGGTACCCGGTGCAACTGGCCAGTGTGGGCGACAATTGCCCCTCTATGGACCAATCGTGTGGCAAAGAAAGCTTCCGCCATTCGCTGTCGTCATAGTCAGTCCGGACAATAGCCGAGTCGTCCGTCAGCCGGAACAGCCATCCGTCATTGAATTTTGCGGCATCGCCAAATGCCACCTGCGCCTTTATCGGAGCAACGACCAGCATTGCCAGCAAAAAGATAAGAGCAGTCCTGTTATTCTTAAAATACATTTTCATATAGATTTTCTTTGAAGTTAAACTAATTCCTTACTTCAGGCTATACACCACGGTTGTCACACTCTTGGCTTCCAGAATCACCTGCTTGCCTGCCGCCACCGTTCCTTCCACCAGATTCTTGCTACCGGTAGTTGTATAAGTAGCTATTGACTTCGCTTCATTGCTCCATCCCACATGCGTTTCACCTAAGCGAACCGCCTTATCAGACATGTTTGTATAGACGGCCACTACCTTATCCCCCTCGGGAGAAAGCCAGGCGGAACCGAAAAAAGTACGCGATTCGTTCAAGTCGAGGGCAATACGGCGGTATCCCGGACGGATAAAGCGGCTGTAATTGCCCAGTACCCAAAGAGTGGCAGTAGCCTGATAGCTTCCCTCCTGCTCTATATCACCATACTCGCCACCGGCAGGTACCAGCGAAATCAAGAGAAAACGGTTCTTATGCCCCCAACGGGAAACATCCATCGATGTCCAGTAACTCCAGGAAGACACCCCAGCCACAGTGAGGTCATTGTGGATGACCTTCGACATGTAGAAAGCGATATCCATCTCAGAAGCCTGCTCGTAGCCCACGAATTCGGAACTGCTGTAATTATCGCCCAGCATACTCCATTCACTCTGCCAAACATCCAGATTATACTGACCGGCAGCCTGGGCCACTTGCTTGCGCACGTTGCGCATACCGTCCCATGTGCCGTCAGTCCAATAGCTGTGTCCGCAAATGAGATTCTTCACGTGTGCCAAGTCACCCACGTAGGCGGAAGAGCCGGGTGTAAAGAAAGCTGAGAATACATTACTGCGGTTGGCATCGCCTTTCACTTTATACAGATACTCCCAATCACCGGATTCGCCCAAGAGAATGTCTGTGGAAAGCCCCCGGTCATCCAACGACATATCCAACTCGCGTGCCAGTGCAGCCACTTCGTCATTGGTCCAGCCACTGCCCTCCTGACCGCTGTCCCAGTTGTACTGCGGCTCGTTGACGGGCGAGATATGGCTTATGTGATAGCCTTCACCGGTATAACGGGCCGCTACATCGGCCATATATCCTGCAAAGTCACCATAATGCTCCGGTTTCAGATTGGAAAGTCCCCCTCTGGCGGAAAATCCTTTTCCATTATAGGTGTACTGCACGGGAGGTGTATTGCTGAAAAGAACGAAATTGTTACATCCCAGCTCCTTGGCACGGTCCATGAAGTAACGTTGTCCCTCGCAACGGGTCCAGTCGTACGTCAAGTCATCCGTAAGATAGGATTCCGCACGACGGGATTTATCCTCGATGCCGCTGGCTTCACCTTGCGCGGCACTGCCGCCACCAAGATTCACCCGCCATTGGGAAAGGCCGATTCCTTTCGGCTTGCCGCCCACAATCTCTGAAGAAAAAAGCAGTTCCGTAATCCCCGCACGGTGCGAAGTCCATGACTTGCCCACAAAGGCAGGCGACCAACAGTCCGAAGCGCCAAAGCCGGCTATTGTCTGGAAAGTCTGTCCGGCATCGATGCTCACCAGTTTCTCTACGCTGTTTGTAATGTCCGGACCCTCAGGAGTGTCTGGAGTATCCGGCGTAACGGGAGAATCGTCGCTGCAAGCCATTGCAGCAAGCAGTGCCGGAAGAATAAAAATGTGTCTCAAATTCATGATATTGTTTCGGATTAAAAAAACTGCCGCGGATAATCCATTGCAAACTATCCGCGACAGAATATAAAGACCTATTGAATAATCAGTTCCTGCAACAATCTGTTTTCATCAGAATGTGTTTAATTCCAACCCGGGTTCTGGGTAATGGAACCGTTGGACATCGTGATTTCGTACAAAGGAATGGGGAACACCATGTCGCGGTTTTCATTGAAAGTGATGCCTTTGTCACTTGCTTCACCTTGATTTTCCCACTCAAGAGCGTCACGGGTAGCCTCTTCAGTGTTCCACTTCACAAAGGAACCGTTCGGTCCCAGGATATTGCTAATCATCTTTTTACCATTTGTATCAGTCCAGCGGCGGATATCATACAGACGGTTCTGCTCGAAAGCCAATTCCAAACGGCGCTCCAGGCGAATGGCACTTTGCAATGCCTTTCCACTTGCCGTAACGTCATCCAACTTGGCACGTCTGCGCACCTGATTGAGAGCATCACGGGCAGAAGCGTCATCACCCAGTTCATTGCAAGCCTCAGCATACATTAAAAGGACATCGGCATAACGCAGAATACGGTGATTCAAAGGACTCTTGTCCGTGGCGTAAGCCGTTGCATTGCCTTGAGCACGATATTTCATCGGCAGGAAATACTTGCGGATGATACGCGCAGACTTATGGTCAGCGGGATTGATAATATAGCAATTGGGGTCCCAACCATATTTATCAAGATATTCCTGATACTTATTCAACGCTTTGCTTGCGTCAATGAAATCTTCGAATTGGTCTTCGCCGGCAATTTCTGTACAGCCCGACTTGATTATTGTCCATTTCAAACGTTCCGTATCACCGGCCTCAATATAAGCTTGCTCCAAATTTGCCGTAGGCTGACACCAGCTCCAACCATCACCAGGACCATTACGGGCACCGGTTACCGTAGCAAGCGCCCCTCCTAAGCCCAAAGTGGGATGATATTCATACTGGATTTCCAGAAGGCTCTCCGCACTGTTGTCATAGTCGACATTCCATACCTGCCCGAAATCGGGAAGCAATTGGTATTCGCCTTCATCTATCACAGTCTTCAACACATCATGGGCAGCCTGCCATTTCTCCTGATAGAGGTACACTTTACCCAATAATCCTAAAGCGGCGCCACGGGTAGCATGCCCTACTTGCGCAGTACTGCGTTGCGGCAGTATTTCGGCAGCTGCCATCAGGTCATCCTCTATGAATTTGTACACGGCTTCTGCCGTAGCACGTTCTGTTCCCTCCACTTCTTCCGGCATTTGGAAACTGGTCATCAAGGGCACCCCGCCAAAATTTCTCACCAGTTCGAAGTAATAGTAGCCACGCAGGAAACGGGCTTCTGCCACCAGACGGTCTCTGGTTTCTGTCTCTTGGGTTTCGAGAGCCGCAATGCGATCTATGGCTATGTTACAACGTAAAATACCTTTGTAACGGTACTGCCAAAAATTGGAGATAGGGCCATTGCTGGCACCGTTTCCCTGATAATGCGCCAATGAGATATAATCACTCTGAGACTGAGAGGTATTCCCCATCCAGGCATCATCTCCACACATTTCGGAAAGTAACCACACGGTGTTGATTTGCCACCATCCTCCATATGTCATGGCCTGATAACAGCTCGTGACTGCGGATTCACACTCTTCTATGGACTTATAATAAGTGTCCACGTTCAATTGCCCACGTACGTCTTCGGTCAGGAAGTCCTCGCAAGAGGTAAACACCAGCGAAGCAATCAGAACTACTATTGTAAATATTCGTTTCATGGATAATCAAGAATTAAAATTTGAAGTCAATGCCAAACAAGAATGTTCTCGGATTAGGATAAGCCACGTTGTCAATACCGGTATTGATGGCACTGCCAGAGCTGTCGGTAGTACCGTCAACCATCGGGCGTTCGGGGTCCATTCCCGAATAACCGGTAATGGTAAACGGATTCTGTGCAGAGAAGGAAAGACGCAAGTCAGCACCTCCAACCCATTTCTTAGGAAGCGTATAGCCTATCTGCAACAGCTTGCAACGCAAGTAGGAACCATCTTCCACATAGAAACTGGAAACGCGGCTATAGTTCAGGTTCAAGTCATTGCTCGACAAACGGGGAATATCATTGCCGGTACCCTCGCCATGCCATGCTTTCTCCAGTGTACCTGCCCAGACATTCTGTCCACCTGAACCGGAGTACCTTCCTTTGGTAACATTGTAAATATCATTACCGAACGTACCATAGAAATTGGCTGCAAAATCAATGTTCTTATAACGCATACCAATATTCAGACCCATCATTAAATCAGGATAAGGATTGCCGATATAATCTTTGTCATTGGCATCGAGCACTCCGTTATGGTCCCGGTCCTTGAAGCGGATGTCTCCCGGTTTTGCATTGGGCTGAATCAGTGTTCCGTGTTCGTCAGTGTGCGCATACACCTCTTCCCAATTCTGGAACAAGCCATCGGCCACGTAACCGTAGAAACGGGAGATAAAACCACCATCTTCGTTACGGATAATCTGGTCGCTATTGAATCCACCGACATTGATAGGACCGTCGCCCGAGAACTTGATGGCCTTGTTGCGTACGGCAGAAAGGTTCAGACCAAGATCGTAAGAGAAATCCTTGCCGATTTCATCGCGCCAGGTAAGTCCCACTTCCCAACCGCGGGCCTGCATACTACCGATGTTCATCCAAATCTGGCTGTTCCAGTTATCATATCCCAAAGAGAGGATGTTCTGTTTCTGGTAGAGCATGTCAATGGACTTTTTCTGGAAATATTCGAATGTTACACCCAAACGTGAATCAAGGAATGACATATCCACGCCTACGTTCCAATCTTCCACAGTCTCCCACTTCAACTGGTTGTTACCTACTGTAGACACGAAGTAACCATTTGCCAACGTATTGCCATAATAGTATTGGGTTTCGCTCAACAAAGTAAGGGTAGCATTATTGTTGATATTCTGATTACCTACACGGCCCCAGCCTCCACGAAGCTTCAGGTCACTGAAGATGTCCTGGTCCTGCATAAATGCCTCACTGATGACACGCCAGGAAGCGGAAACAGACGGGAAGAGGGCATACTTGCTGCCCTTCGGGAAACGGGAAGAACCGTCAGCACGAAGAGATGCCGAAATGTAGTAACGGTTATCGTAGTTGTACATGACACGGCCCAGGAAAGAGACCAGTGTATTGTAAGTGGTTTCACCGTTGGCCTCGTCCGTACCCTGCTGTCCGGCATTCACTTCCTGCATCTGGTCCAGATTATTGGGAACATTATCACGCCGTGCCTGAGTATTGTACCATGCAAAACGTTCGGCAGTAAAGCCAGCCATTACATTCAAGTTGTGCTTTTCAGCGAAAGTGTCCATGTAAGTGGCTGTATTCGTCCAGTTCCAGTCAAACCACTCCTGATTGCGGCGGGTGATTTCGTTCAAGTCTTGTTTCTCCAACGGATCCATATTGAACTTCGGAACGAATGAATCAGAACGGCGATAGTGTGCATTGGCACCGAACTGGGTGCGCAACGTCAGCTTTTCTATCGGGTTTACCTGCAGATAGGTATTCAGAATGGCACCCAACTCGCGAGAATGAGCATTGCTACGGGCAATTGAACCGGCGGGATTCCACTCCTGGTTGTTGTAAGAGCGTTGATAGTTGTTGTACTCATTATCCTCCCATTGGTCCTGCGGACGGAATACCGGAGTTGTCGGGTCCATAGCCATGGCTGCCGAGAACTGGTTTGGGGTATCATCCCATGATTCGACACGTGGAGCAATATCAACTCCCAATTTTACATACTTATTAAATGTATATTCAGTATTCAGACGGATATTTATCTTATCCCAATAACCTACATCAAACTGTGAGTTGTTACGATAATAGCCCACGCTAAAGTTATAAACAAACTGTTCTGAGCCACCGGCAACACTAAGTGAATGGTTCTGCACCAAAGCTGTTTTATTGACTACAGTATCCCACCAGTCTGTACCACCGGGATTGGTCGTAGCACCCGTATCGTTCCAGATAGAAGAAAGGCCATCATTCGTATAACGGGTATTGAACACTTCTTTATATTCAGCCGCACCGGCAATATTAGGTTTGGCCACGGTCTGGAAACCAACAGAAGAATTCCAATTGATGCGGGCTTTACCAGTCTTACCTTTCTTTGTAGTAATCAGGATGACACCGTTTGATGCACGTGTACCATAGATAGCGGCAGCCGAAGCATCTTTCAATACTTCCATGGAAGCAATATCGTTACTATTCAGAAAGTTGATATTGTCACCTACCGGCATACCATCCACTACATACAACGGATTCGTACCGTTTACGGTAGTTACACCACGAATCAGCACCTTCGGAGTAGCTCCAGGGCCACCACCACTGGTGACTTGTACACCATTTACCTTACCCTGCAAAGCATCCATAGCATTACCGGTCACGGTTTCAGTGATTTCATCGCCTTTTACTGTAGCAATAGAACTGGTCAAATCGCTCTTTTTCACAGCACCATAACCGATAACCACCACTTCATCCAGTAATTCCGCAGCCTCCTTCAGTACCACGTTAATCGTAGTACGTCCACCTACAGCTATTTCCTGAGACTCAAAACCAATAGAAGAGAATACCAACACTGCATTCTTGTCTACATTGGGTAATGTATAATCACCGTCGATACCGGTAATTGTACCCGTACCGGTACCTTTCACTTGAACTGTAGTTCCAATCAACGGCTGCTGGTCGGTGGCCGAAGTCACCACACCCTTAACCGTTATCTGCTGCGCATAACCGCAAAGGCTTATCAGCGCAAGACATAATAATAGAATTTGCTTTTTCATATCTTAAATCTAATGTTACTTTTTAATTAGCAGGCACAATCTTGCCGCGACCCAAATGCGCGTCAAACTCAAAGCGGTAGTTGCCGGTCACCGTAACCGTAGGCTTCATCCAGTTGTCACCTACCATCGAGCCGTCTTCCCAACGCTGATTGGTGCCTTCCCAATTAGGATTCACATCCCCTTTCTTACTGAAGTAACCAAACTTCTCTACATTCTGAGAGTCGTCACACCGCCATTCCACATGATCCCACCATCCGTCGGGATGATAATTGGATATGATGAAGTTCATTTCTTCACCGGCTTCCAGCGTCCAAGTTCCATTTTCCGGATAATAGAAAAGATGAGGATTATTTTTATCCTGGGCAAACAACTGATTTCCCGCATCCTGAGGAGAACCTCCCCAACCGATATAGAAATCAATGAACGATTCCCCATTCTCCCAACGGTCAAAACAAGGCTTTCCATATTCATATTTCATCGGATTTGTAGCCTCTGTCACCGAGTACGTGCGCATACTATAAGTAGACTCTTTCACATTGATGTCTATTTCATAATAAACACCAGCCTCATCCAAGACAATAGGTTTAGCCGTTTCCGGGTCATCCGTCAGTTTTGTATTATCCTCCGGATCAAGGCCAAAACAGATAGGAGTAAAGTCTGTCTTTTGCGGTAAGAAGAAAATTTCCGTACCGGCAGCTTTATTATAATAACGTGCACGATATTGGTACTCGCCCGTATGGTTAATCACCATCGGTACACCGAAAATATCACTGTTCAATTCCTCTACGGTTGCCACATCGGCCAGATACATTTTGGGGAAGTCAGGCATTTCAGATACACTGATGGTACTATTGGTCACTGTCTGATTGCCTCTGGCATCCACAGCCGTCAAAGTCACATCGTAACTTTTCACCTCATTAGGCAGAATAATCTTCTCCGTAAAGCTCAAAGTAGATTGCCCGCCAGCCTCTATACGGCGGCTTTCAAAACCTTCTACCCCAGGAATCTCAATGAGTACATAATCCAGTATGCGGTCATCTTTCACCGTGAAATTCAGGTTGAACTTTGTTTCATCCTTTATCAGTACGGTAACCTCCTTACCAGGGGCAATTGTAAATGTAGGATTCTCAAAGTCCCCATCCATCGTTATCAACACATCCTGCGACACTTCACGCCCGCCCGCATCTGTTACGGTCACTTTCACGGTGAAGCGTTCACCGATTTCATCACGCTTGAGGTCATAAGAATAGCTCAACTCATACTCCGTTTGGGGAGCTCCATAGATTTCGACCAAATCAATGGTCTTGTTCAGATAAAGATCGGCACATTGCAGATTGACGGATACAATTCCATCCTGGTCAGCCAACGAACCTTCAATGGTAAAACGATGGCCGGCACCGGATTCAATATGATCCGTCACCAATGTCATTGTCGGAATCTGCCCGTCTACATCAGAGTATCCGTCATCGTCACTACATCCAGTAGTCCATAAAGCCAGCGATAATAACGCCCAGAAAGTGGCGTTAAAGAAATGCTTCTTCATAAATATTATTATTAAAGTTAAACAAAAAAGTACATTTTGTTCCGATTTATAATAATCGGCAATGCAAACATATGCCAATTTTCGATTCAACAGCTGTATAAATCTTGCAGAGAAGGCATATAAATCTGTCAATGCACGATTTGTGCACATCATCTAAAGATTTTATTTGTACTTTTGACTCATGCAATGAAAAACGACCCGTTATGAAGAAGATTCTACTTTCCATTTTCCTATGCCTGCCATTCCTGCTATCCGCGCAGCCATATACCATAAAACATCTAAGTATCCGTGAAGGGCTGTCCAACAACCATGTGGTAAGCATAGCCCAAGACAAACGGGGCTCTCTATGGTTTGCCACAGAAGAGGGTTTAAATAAATTCGACGGAATACGCTTCCTTACCTATTATAAAGAAGAAACAACCGGCAAGCAAAGCATCACCGGCAACGAACTGAACTGTCTGCTGGACGATCCCATCGACTCCATCTTATGGATAGGAACCCAGCGTGCCGGAATCAATGCATACAATTATGCCAACGATTCATTCATCACTTACAGACACAACGAAAACAACCCTGAAAGCCTGGTTACGGACGACATTACCAAAATCATTGCCGCCTCCGACGGTAACCTATGGATTTGCACCTATTGGAAAGGCGTGGACTATTTTGACAAGCAAACCGGGCAATTCACCCATTACAATACCGAAACCGTACCAGGTTTTGCAAGCAACCATATCTGGTCTGCCATAGACGGTGGTAACGGACTACTCTATATCGGGCATGTGGACCGGGGATTCAGTATACTTTCCATAAAAGACAAGACAGTCAAGAACTTCACACACGAGCCGCAATCCCCCAACAGCCTGCCCGGCAACGAAGTGACATGTGTCTACAAAGACAAAAGCGGAAACATATGGATAGGAACCGATAGAGGAGTGGTACTGTTTAACCCGGAAGCGGAAAGTTTCATCCCCTTCGACGACAAAACCAACTGCATATCGCACCGTGTATATGATATACACCAACTGGATGACAACAGACTTTGGATAGCCATGGAATTCGGCGGCATTGCCGTAGTGGATTTGTCCCAACAGCTTTTCCGTTCGTCGGACCAGATTCATGCGCTTTCTATCCGGGAGGGAGACGATGAATACGGCTTGTCCAACTCCAGTATCCGTTGCCTGCTCCAAGATTCCTTCGGTAATGTATGGGCAGGTTCCTGGGGAGGCGGCATCAACTTCATAAAACGCGAGCCGTCACTCTTCAGCACTTATAAATATTCTCCTTTTCCATCCACCAACAACAGCCTGAACAGTAAAATAGCCTCCGGTGTCTGTATGGACAAAGCCGGTAACCTCTGGATAGGAACCGATGGAGGAGGAATCAACGTATTCAACAAGGGAAGACGAATAGCCATATACAATGCTGACAACAAGAAATTCAGAAGCAATACGGTGCAGGCAGCCTTGTGCGACTCGAAGGGAGGATTATGGTTCGGACTTTTTTATGGAGGAATAGCCTACTACAACCCCAAGAGCCAAAGCTTCCGGCAGATTTTCTCCGAAGACAAGTCACGCACTGACGTACGTTCCTTTCATGAAGACAAGCAGGGAAACATTTGGGTCGGAACCAGCGAAGGCGTCTATCTTATAGATTGTGACAGCAAGACAATCAAGGCACACTACAATCTGGAGAACAATCTGGCCCGCTGTGTGCTGAAGGATTCCGAAGACCAAATATGGGTAGGATTCTTCGGAGGAGGCCTGGGCCTCTATGACCCTCAACTCCAAAGCATCCAGCTCTTCAACGTCCTGGCCAAATTCCCCTCCAATACCATCAATGCTCTCTACGAAGACAGCAGAAAGCGGTTGTGGGTGGCCACGGGTGAAGGTTTGGTATGCTTCCCCTCCCTGACAGACAGAAACTACAAAGTATACCAACGTGAAAGCGGACTGGCTAACACCCACATACAAGCCATCGGTGAGGACAAGGCAGGAAATATTTGGGTGAGCACCAACAAAGGTATCAGCTGTCTTGTGGACAGTAAAGACATTTTCTATAACTACGACTATCACGACAACCTCCCCATGGGAAGCTTCAGTCGGGGCAGTGTAGCCTACGGACAAGACGGTAACTTTTACTTCGGCTCTATAAACGGTCTGTGCTACTTCAACCCGGAAGTTGTATTGCAGGAACGCAAATCACCACCCGCATTCATCACCAACATTGAAATTACCGACCCGCTGAACAAACCGGAAAACGGACAGAGCACCATTGCCTTAAACGGACAGAAGAACGTGCAACTGAAATATACACAGAATAGTTTCAGTATCCGGTTCAACATCCAGAACTATGCCCTGGTCAACCAAGTGGAATATGCCTATATGCTGAAAGGACTCGAGAACTCCTGGTATACGCTTACAGACCCCAATAATGTCACCTTTCGTAATCTTCCTCCCGGGAAATACCAGTTCCAAGTGAAAACGCGCATGCGCAACCAAGCATGGTCGGACGCAACCACCTCATTGAACATCCGCATCGCCCCACCCCTTTGGCTTACTTGGTGGGCAAAGTCATTCTATATCCTGCTGTCCCTTATCATCCTTTTCTCTATACTCTATGCCTACAAGAAAAGACTGGATGCTGAAGCACTGTACCAACTGGAGAAGCAGAGCCACGAACACGAGCAGGAACTGAACAACGAACGCCTGCGCTTCTACACCAACATCACCCATGAACTGCGCACCCCGCTTACGCTGATACTGGGTCCGCTGGGAGACATACAGAAAAGTGATACACTATCCACCAAAGACGCACAGAAGATATCCGTCATTCACCAAAGTGCCATCCGGCTACTGAACCTCATCAACCAGATATTGGAGTTCAGAAAGACCGAGACCCAGAACAAGAAACTCTGCGTGAGCCGGGACAACCTCGTACCCCTTATCCGCGAGATAGGCCTGAAGTACAAGGAACTGAACCGGAAGCCAGCCGTCGATATCCGGCTGGTGGTGGAGAAAGAGCATATACCTATATACTTCGACAAGGAAATTATCCAGACCATCCTGGACAATCTGATATCCAATGCCCTAAAGTACACGGAAAAGGGTAGCATCAGCATCGGTATCCGACAGGTGGAACGTGCCGAAGTGAACTATACGGAAATCCGGGTCAGCGACACGGGATACGGTATCAAGCCGGAGGCACTACCCCACATATTCGACCGTTATTACCAGGAAGGCGGCAAACACCAGGCTTCGGGTACCGGTATCGGACTTTCTCTGGTGAAAAACCTCGTAGCCCTACACGAAGGGGAAATCCGCGTAGAGAGTGCTCCCAATCAAGGTAGTACCTTCTACGTCAGCCTGCTTACCGACAACAGTTACCCGCAGGCACTGCATGCCGATTCGCAGGAAAAGGAAAGCAACGTCCAGCATATAGAAGAGGCACAAGTAAATCAAGTTTCATCCAGCGACAAACCCATATTGCTGGTAGTGGAAGACAATCCGGACATCTGCGACTATATAGCCGAATCCTTCTCCGACCACTTTGAAGTAAAGACTGCCGCCAACGGAAAGCTGGGCAAGGAAAGCGCCCTGAAAGAAATACCTGACATCATCGTCAGTGACATTATGATGCCGGTAATGGACGGAAACGAGATGTGCCGTGAGCTGAAAAAAGACGTGCGCACCAGCCACATACCCATTATACTGCTGACAGCCAAAGACTCGCTGCGCGACAAAGAGGAAGGCTACCAGGTAGGTGCCGACTCCTACCTCACCAAACCGTTCAGCGCCAGCCTGCTGCATAGCCGTATAGAAAACCTGCTCCAGTCGCGGCGCAACCTGGCAAACCATTTCAGCGCCAATGCCGCCATAAGCAATAAAGCGGCTGTCATTACAGAATCGCTCAACAAGCTGGACAACGAGTTTATCCACAAGATAAACCAGCTGATAGAGGAACGGCTTTCTTCAGACAAAATAGACATCAGCTATCTTTCGGATAAAATGTGCATGAGCAATTCCACCCTCTACCGCAAGATGAAAGCGCTTACCGGACTTTCCACCAACGAATATGTCCGCAAGATAAGGATGAAACACGCCGAGCAATACCTGCTGGAAGGCAAATACAACATTTCGGAAATAGCATTCAAGGTAGGTATAAACAATCTGTTCTACTTCCGGCAATGCTTCAAGGAAGAATTCGGCTACATACCTTCGGAATATCTGAAGAGATTAAAAGAGACCGGAGAGAAATAAGAGACAAACAGCCCCTTCCTATTAGTCGGAATGCGGACAGCTATTTCAGCTCCAGCTCCATCTTCTTTATCTTTTCCAGCGTATTGCCTGCTTCCATGGAGGGGAATACCTGAAGCACGCGTTGCAGGTATGCCTTAGCCTTGCCGTAGCTATTGGTGAACACGTCTGACAATCCGTTGCGATAGCGTGCATACTGCATCCTTGTGGGGGAAGTTATCTTTTTATAGTCTTCTTCGAGCTTCTTCTTATCCTTCTCGGCTTGGAGATAATAATAATTCCCCAAGAAGATATTGGCTTGGAGATTGTCGGCATCCAGCATCAATACCTTTTCATAGGTTTTTAAGGCATCTTTCTCCTTTCCCCGCATCATCTCCATTTCAGCACAAGAGACAAGTGCAGGTACGTCTTCGGGATGACGCTGCAAGAACTCCTTATAGAAGAGGTAGGCTTTATCGTAATTCCGCATTTCCTTGTAGTGCACAGCCAGCACATCCGCAAGACGAGGAGCCACCTCACTGCTCTTGTCCACATTGGTCCAGTAGAACATTTCCGTCCTATCCTCACCGGCATTTGCCGCCTGGCGAAACAAACTCACCGCATAGTCATCTTTACCCTCGGAAAGTGCATCGGACACTTTCGAAAGCAACTCATCTGCCGACTGTCCCCAGACAGACAGCGGACACATCAAGAACAAGGAGAAAAGCAACGTTAAGGTTTTCATTTTTAGTGTATATATATAGTTTAACAGCCCAATCAGTCTCATAGAAATCTACCTACAAAACTACGCATTTTTACGGTAACCATCAATAGTTGAAAGTAGAAAAATAGTTAACTTTGCCGACCTTAATGAATTAAATAATATAAATGAAGCCCAGAGACAGACAAATACTGCAAATAGCCTTACCTTCCATCGTATCGAACATCACCGTGCCGCTGCTCGGCCTGATTGATGTAGCCATCGTCGGCCATCTGGGTTCGCCCGCCTACATAGGCGCCATTGCCGTAGGTGGCATGCTGTTCAACATTATCTACTGGATATTCGGTTTTCTGAGGATGGGTACCAGCGGAATGACCTCGCAAGCATTCGGCAAGCGGAATTTGCCGGAGGTAGTCTGCCTGCTGTTGCGTTCTGTGGGCATAGGCGTGGCAGTCGCATTCTGCCTCATCCTGCTGCAAACGCCTATCAAGCAGGGAGCCTTTCTTCTCATCCATCCCACGGACGAAGTCAGAGAGATGGCAACGCTTTATTTCCATATCTGCATCTGGGGTGCCCCTGCCATGCTGGGGCTATATGGACTGACGGGATGGTTCATCGGTATGCAGAATTCGCGTATCCCCATGTATATAGCCATCACACAGAATGTGGTCAATATCATTGCCAGCCTCGGACTGGTTTATCTGTGTGGGATGAAAGTAGAAGGAGTAGCTTTGGGGACGTTGATTGCCCAGTATGCTGGCTTCCTGATGGGCATTGTCCTTTGGATGCACAACTACGGCAGGCTGAAAAGATTCTGGGAAATTAAAAATTATAAATTAAAAATTAAAGGGGGAGAAGGGGCAGGTATCTGGGAGAAAGGGGCGATGTTCCGGTTCTTCCAAGTGAATAGGGACATTTTTCTGCGTACCCTTTGCCTGGTGGCAGTCACGTTGTTCTTCACTTCGGCGGGAGCTTCGCAGGGAGAGATTATTCTGGCGGTCAACACGCTGCTGATGCAGCTCTTCACCTTATTCTCGTATGTAATGGACGGCTTTGCCTACGCTGGCGAAGCCTTAAGCGGCAGATACATAGGCGCACGCAACCGGGAAGCCTTTACAGACACCGTCCGGCACCTCTTCGGATGGGGAGCGGTGATAGCGGTTCTCTTTACATTGGTTTATGCGCTGGGAGGCAATGCCTTCCTCGGACTATTGACGGATGACAAAGAAGTGATAGCTGTTGCCGACACCTATTTTTATTGGGCGCTTGCCGTGCCCGCCGTCGGGATAGCCGCCTTCATCTGGGACGGCATCTTTATCGGCGCCACCGCCACGCGAGGAATGCTCCTCTCCATGGCAGCGGCAGCCGTCAGCTTCTTTATCCTATATTATGGACTGCGTCCCGTCCTGGCAAACCATGCCCTATGGCTTGCTTTCCTCACTTACCTGCTGATACGGGGAGTGGTGCAGACAGGCTTGAGCCGGGAAGTCATCCGACGGGCATTTCCCAGCAAGAAGGAACCTGCTTGGCGTGAGGGATAGGCTATGAACAATTTCAAGGGAAAAAGCATTATCTTTGTATCGCTATGACTGATATAAAATATGGATTCCACCCTCCAGAACAAGGCGTCAGGTAGCCAGCATACGGCGCCAAAAGTTGAAACTGACGGTTTCAAGTAGTGAAACCAACAGTATCTCGGAATGAGACTGACGGTATTTGCATTTGGAACCAAGTCACTCATAGCAAGAGTAATGACTGATACAAAATTGTTATGGCAGAAAAGAATATAGTTCAAGAGACATTTCCCGTATTGGGAATGAGTTGCGCCTCATGCTCCGCACGGGTAGAAAAGACGCTGAACCATCAGTCAGGTGTCAAGAAAGCGGTCGTAAACTACGCTTCGGCAACGGCAACTGTGGAATATGACCCTACGAGCTGTTCTTCCGAGGCTTTGCAGCAGGCTGTGCAGGCGGCCGGATATGACTTGTTGATAAACCAGGACGACAACACGCTCGAAGAGGCGGAAGAGGCCCACAACAAGAAATTCAGCGTATTGAAATTCCGCACAACCTGGGCCATCATCTTGTCTATGCCCGTTGTCATCATAGGCATGTTCTTCATGGATATGCCCCATGCCAATCCCATCATGTGGGCGTTGTCCACTCCCGTCGTATTCTGGCTGGGGCGGGGATTCTTCACCAGCGCCTGGAAACAATTGCAGCATGGCAGCGCCAATATGGACACACTGGTAGCCATCAGTACGGGGACCGCCTATCTGTTCAGCCTGTTCAACATGCTATTTCCGGACTTCTGGCTATCCAGAGGCATCCATCCGCATGTATATTTTGAGGCGGCAAGTGTCATCATAGCCTTTATCCTGCTGGGCCGCCTGCTGGAAGAAAAAGCGAAAGGAAACACCTCAACCGCCATCAAGAAACTGATGGGGCTCCAACCCAAGACTGTGACCATCATTGTGGATGAAGGACACGCTGTCCCTCACTCTTCCTTTGAGCGCGTTATCCCTATCGAGCAGATTCGCCCCGGAGACATTGTCCTGGTGAAGCCCGGAGAACGGATTGCCGTGGATGGCATCGTGACGGAAGGTAGCTCCTATGTAGACGAAAGTATGCTGAGCGGCGAACCGGTAGCAGTATCCAAGCACAAAGACGCCAAGGTCTTTGCAGGTACCATCAACCAGAAGGGAAGTTTCCGCTTCCGGGCAGAGAAAATCGGCACGGATACACTGCTGGCGAAGATCATACACATGGTGCAGGACGCGCAAGGAAGCAAGGCACCGGTGCAGCAGCTGGTGGACAAGATAGCCGGGATATTCGTGCCTACCATTATAGGCATCGCAGTGCTTGCCTTCATCGCATGGATGCTACTGGACGGAACCGGCGGATTCACCCACGGATTGCTGGCATTTGTCACGGTGGTCATCATCGCCTGCCCGTGTGCACTGGGACTGGCTACTCCTACCGCCATCATGGTAGGCATCGGCAAGGGCGCCGAAAGGGGCATTCTGATAAAAGATGCCGAAAGCCTGGAGATTGCCAAGAAGATAGACACCGTGGTACTCGACAAGACCGGAACGGTGACCGAAGGAAAACCGGTAGTCAGCAAACTGATATGGAATACGCAGGCAATGACGCCCGGTACTGGCGCCACTGCAGGCAATGCGCTGTCGGACATTTTCTATAGTCTGGAGAAGCTCTCGGAACATCCGTTGGCAGAAGCCGTGGTGAACCACCTCAAGGAGTCGGCCTCCATAGACATTCAAGACTTTGAAAGCATCACCGGAAAAGGCGTGAAAGGACGGGCACAAGGCCGGACCTACCTCGCCGGGAACCGGAAACTGCTGGAAGAAAACCATATCGCCATCCCCCCCTCCCTGCAGGAAGAGGCAACCCGACTGACATCGGAAGCACAGACCGTCATCTGGTTTGCCGATGAAGAAAACGTGCTGGCAATAGCCGGAATTACAGACCGGATAAAGGAAACCTCCATCCGCGCCGTCAGCGAGCTGCACGCCGCCGGCATCGAAGTCCACATGCTGACCGGAGACAATGAGGCCACCGCCCGTGAGATTGCCCGCAAAGCAGGCATCGCCCACTACCAGGCCAGTGTATTGCCGCAGGACAAGGCTGCCTTCGTCAGCCGATTGCAGGCAGAAGGCCGGAAGGTTGCCATGGTGGGCGACGGCATCAACGACAGCGCCGCCCTTGCCCAAGCCGACTTAAGCATCGCCATGGGTGGAGGCAGCGACATCGCCATGGATGTAGCCAAGATGACCATCATCTCTTCCGACCTGACCAAGATACCGGAAGCTCTCCGTCTGTCTCGTCTCACCGTCCGGACTATCCGGCAGAATCTCTTCTGGGCATTTATATATAATATAATAGGTGTACCCATTGCGGCCGGAATACTCTATCCCATCAACGGCTTCCTGCTGAACCCGATGATAGCCGGTGCAGCCATGGCATTCAGCAGTGTCAGTGTGGTGAGCAACAGCCTGCTGCTGAAACGGAAAAGAATACATGAAGGAGAAGAAAACAAAGATGTTGAACCGCCAACAGAAACAATCATGAAGAAAGAATTCAAAGTAGAAGGCATGATGTGCAACCATTGCCGCATGCATGTAGAGAAAGCATTGAACAGTATGGAAGGCATACACGCCACCGTAACCCTGGACCCTCCTGTAGCCACCGTAGAGTTTTCGGACGGTGAAAAGACGCTCGAAGAACTGCAGAAAGTAGTGACGAAAGAAGCCGGCGACTACACACTGAAGGCATAAGTGTAGAATTCATACGGTTTTCATACAGAAAAGAAGGAGGAAATCAAAGTAAATATCTACCTTTGCGCGCTAATTTACAGATAAAGATATGAACGCAAAAGCCAAAGGATATATTTTAGGTTCCATCGCCGCAGCCTCCTACGGCATGAATCCACTGTTTGCCCTCCCGTTGTACAAGGCCGGCATGGACCCGGACTCGGTACTTTTTTTCAGATACCTCTTCGCCATCCCGTTGCTGGGCATTATGATAAAGGCGAGAGGGCGGTCATTCAAGATACAGCGGAAAGAAACATTTCCGCTCATCATCATGGGATTGCTCGTGGCCCTCTCCTCACTGACGCTTTTCCTGAGCTATAACTACATGGCCGCCGGCATAGCGTCTACACTGCTGTTCGTCTATCCCATCATGGTGGCGCTTATTATGGCCATGGTTTTCAAAGAGAAGCTGGCACTGCAAACCATCGTCTGCATGCTGCTTGCACTGGGAGGTATCGGACTGCTCTACAAGAGCGAGGACGGCAGCACACTGAGCCTGATAGGGACACTGCTGGTTTTCGCGTCTTCCCTTTCCTATGCCATATACATCGTGGGCATCAACCAGACATCGTTGAAAAATGTGGCTACGCTTAAAGTCACCTTCTATGTCCTTCTCTTCGGCCTATCGCTTTTTGTGGCACGCCTGCTCTATTCCGGCGTACTGAACACACCGGACCAGTGGTATCTGTGGGCCAATCTGCTTGCATTGGCTGTCTTCCCCACCGCCATATCCTTCCTCTGCACTACCGGTGCCATCCAATATATCGGCTCCACCCCGACCGCCATTCTCGGCGCATTGGAGCCCGTGACAGCCATCTTCTTCGGAATAGCCGTCTTTGGAGAAAGCCTGACAGTCAGAGAAAGCTTCGGACTGGTGATGATTATCGTAGCCGTAACGTTCGTCATCGCAGGAGGCAATATTACAAGCCAACTGGTCCGTTTCAGGAAACTGTTCCCAAGACTCCCGATAAGAAGCAAAAAAAGAAACTAATCCTATAAAACCATCATCAACCATGAAGAAAAGTCTCTACCTGCTTTTACTGCTGTTGTTTCCTATCGGGCTGCAGGCTCAGTCCGAGGTTATAGTACTCCACCCGGATGAAGGCAAAGCCGAAGTGAACGAAGCCGAATACACCAGAATTTTCCTGGCAGGCACCATCGACATGGGCAAAAGCATAGACTGGCAAAAGGCAACCTGCGACTGGTTCCGCGCACGCCCCCAAGGTAAATACATCCTATACAATCCCCGAAGGGACAAGGGACTCAGCGGCGAAATGTCCGACTTTGAACATCAAGTGAACTGGGAACTGGAACATCTGGAAAAAGCCGACCTGATAATCATGAATATCCTGGCAAGCAGCAAGTCCCCCATCACCCTGCTGGAGATGGGACTGCACATGCGTTCGGGTAAACTGCACGTTATCTGTGAACCCGGTTTCTACCGCTACGACAATGTGCGGATTACTTGCAACCGCTATGGCGTTCCGTTATATCACAGCATGGACGAGTTCCTAAAGACTGTGCGTTAGGCAACTATCCTACCACATTCTGCTGCACTTTTCAGTTTAATTCTTTATCTTTGCTGCAAAGCAATGTAACAAAACTATATATTATGGCAACCTATAAAAGAATCTTATTGAAACTCAGCGGCGAGAGCCTGATGGGTGAAAAGCAATACGGCATCGACGAGAAACGCCTTGCCGAGTACGCAGCTCAAATCAAAGAAATCCACGAATTGGGAGTACAAATAGGCATCGTGATAGGCGGTGGAAACATTTTCCGCGGATTGAGCGGTGCCAACAAAGGGTTCGACCGTGTGAAAGGCGACCAGATGGGAATGCTGGCAACCGTCATCAACAGCCTTGCACTCAGTTCGGCTCTGGTAGCTGCCGGCGTGAAGGCCCGCGTGCTGACTGCCGTACGTATGGAACCCATCGGTGAATTCTACAATAAATGGCGTGCCATCGAATGTATGGAAGCAGGCGAAGTAGTCATCATGTCCGCCGGTACAGGCAATCCGTTCTTCACTACCGATACCGGTTCCAGTCTGCGCGGCATCGAGATTGAGGCGGATGTCATGCTGAAAGGTACCCGTGTGGACGGCATCTACACCGCCGACCCGGAGAAGGACCCGACAGCCACGAAGTTCCACGACATCACCTACGACGAAGTGCTGAAGCGCGGTCTGAAAGTGATGGACCTCACTGCCACCTGCATGTGCAAAGAGAATAACCTGCCCATCATCGTTTTTGACATGGACACAGTGGGTAATCTGAAAAAAGTGATGCAAGGAGAAGAAATCGGTACACTGGTGCACAATTGAATGGAAAATGGAGAATAAAAAATGAATGTTATTTAATTCTTAATTCTCAATTTTCAATTTAATAATTATATTTGCAAAGTTTCAAATCAAAGCTATTTCAAAACGAAAATAATATGAGAGACGTAAAAGACATCTTAGACGAAGCGCAAGAAAGTATGGACATGGCCATCATGTATCTGGACGAGGCACTGGCTCATATCCGCGCCGGAAAAGCCGATATCCGTTTGCTGGACGGTATCCGTGTGGATTCTTATGGAAGTATGGTTCCTATCAACAATGTGGCAGCCGTAACCACTCCGGACGCACGCAGCATTGCCATCAAGCCATGGGATAAGAGCATGTTCCGCGTCATTGAAAAGGCCATCATTGACTCCAGTCTCGGCATCATGCCCGAAAACAATGGTGAGATTATCCGTATCGGCATCCCGCCACTGACGGAAGAACGCCGTAAACAACTTGCCAAACAGTGTAAGGGAGAAGGAGAAACTGCCAAGGTAAGTGTACGTAATGCACGCCGTGATGCCATCGACGCCTTGAAGAAATCCGTAAAGGACGGACTGGCCGAAGACGCCCAGAAAGGCGGTGAAGAAAAGCTGCAGAAGATTCACGACAAGTTCATCAAGCAGATTGATGACATGCTGGCTGCAAAGGATAAAGAAATCATGACCGTTTAATTAAGTTGAAAACGGAAAATGGAAAGTTGAAAATAAACCGATATACCAAGTATAGAAGCCTTTCAACCTTCCATTTTCAACTTTCAACTTTCAACTTTCAATTATTTTGAGGGGACTCGTTATAAAAAACACCGGAAGTTGGTACTTGGTACGGACTGACGACGGAAGGGAGATTGAATGTAAAATCAAAGGGAACTTCCGGCTGAAAGGCATACGAAGCACTAATCCCGTGGCTGTAGGCGATTATGTGAACATCATACTGAACCAAGAAGGTACGGCCTTTATCAGCGAGATAGAGGACCGGAAGAATTACATCATCCGCCGCGCCTCCAACCTTTCCAAGCAATCGCACATTCTTGCTGCCAACCTCGACCAGTGCATGCTCATAGTGACGGTGAACTATCCCGAGACCTCCACTACCTTTATAGACCGTTTTCTCGCCTCTGCCGAGGCATACCGTGTTCCCGTCAAGATTATATTCAACAAAGTGGATGCCTACGATGAAGAGGAACTGCACTATCTGGACAGCCTGATCAACCTTTACACCACCATCGGCTATCCTTGTTTCAAGGTTTCTGCCAGAAAAGGGGAAGGCATCGACACTATCGAGAAAGAACTCAAAGGACGCATAACCCTCTTTTCCGGACATTCCGGAGTAGGGAAATCGACACTCATCAAGGCAATACTGCCCGATATAGAGATTAAAACCGGAGAGATATCCACCTATCATAATAAAGGTATGCACACCACTACCTTCTCAGAAATGTTCCCGGTTCCGGGCAACGGATATATCATTGACACTCCGGGCATCAAAGGTTTCGGAACATTCGATATGGAAGAAGAAGAGATAGGCCACTACTTCCCGGAAATATTCAAGGTATCTGCCGACTGCCGTTACGGCAACTGTACCCACCGCCACGAACCCGGATGCGCTGTACGCGAGGCTGTCGAGAAGCACTATATCAGCGAATCCCGTTACGCTTCTTATCTGAACATGCTGGAGGACAAGGAGGAGGGAAAATACCGGGCTGCTTACTGATTTGTCATTTTATCACCTTTCCAATCCATATTCTTACACTTTTTAACTCTTTATCTTTTAAACTATTCTCTTTTCCCGTAGTCTAATCTAAGGCTGATTTTATTACTACTAATACTACAACATGAATAAGAGAGTTAAATGGGGCATCATTATCGTGATTGGTGCCGGACTGATTGGAGGAGGAATCTACTCCCAATTACCTAAAGAGAATGAAGAATTAGCCGCTGCAGACAAGGTGATGACCGGTCAACGTAGCGGTAAGAAAATTCTAAACATAAACGCAAAAATAATCAAACCGCAACTGCTGAAGGATGAAATACAAATCAGCGGCAGCCTGCTGCCGGATGAGGAAGTGGACCTTTCTTTCGAGACATCCGGCAAAATCATAGAGATAAATTTTGAAGAAGGCAGCTTCGTCAAGAAAGGACAATTACTTGCCAAAGTTAATGACCGGCCGCTGCAAGCACAATTGCAACGCCTCGTCTCCCAATTAAAGTTGGCAGAAGACCGCGTGTTTCGCCAGAACGCCCTGCTGGAAAGGGATGCGGTCAGTAAAGAAGCCTACGAACAAGTAAAGACCGAGCTGGCCACCCTGAATGCCGACATTGACCTGATAGAATCGAACATCGCACAAACTGAGCTGCGTGCTCCTTTCGACGGTGTCATCGGTCTGCGCCAAGTCAGTGTGGGTACTTACGCTTCCCCTACAACCATTGTAGCCAAACTCACCAAGATTTCGCCGTTGAAGGTGGAATTTGCCGTACCCGAGCGGTATGCCAATGACGTAAAGACCGGCGCCGGACTGGACTTCACTCTCGAAGGAAAGCTAAATACCTTCCACGCCACGGTTTATGCACGCGAATCAAAGATAGACCCTACTACCCATACCCTGACAATCCGTGCACTTTATCCCAATGCCAACGGAGCTGTGCTTCCGGGCCGCTATGCCAGCATCAAGCTGAACAAGGATGAAATTCAGGACGCCCTTGCCGTACCGTCCGAAGCCATTGTGCCGGAAATGGGAAAAGACAAGATATTCCTCTATAAGTCGGGAAAAGCCCAGCCGGTAGAGATTACTACGGGAATCCGTACGGAAGCGGAAGTACAAGTATTGCAAGGCTTGCAGGCAGGAGATACCATCATCACCTCGGGAACCCTGCAACTCCGTACCGGACTACCGGTAACACTGGACAATATCAATTGACAACTGTCAATTATCAACCGTTAATTATCAATTGTAAAGAATGAATATATCCGAATTAAGTATACGGCGACCGGTACTCTCGACAGTACTTACCCTGATAATCCTGCTGTTTGGCTTCATCGGCTACAATTATCTGGGTGTACGCGAGTACCCATCTGTAGACAATCCCATCATATCAGTATCCTGCTCCTATCCGGGTGCCAACGCCGATGTCATCGAGAACCAGATAACGGAGCCTCTGGAGCAGAACATCAACGGTATTCCCGGCATACGCTCCCTCTCCAGTGTCAGCCAGCAAGGCTCATCACGCATTACAGTAGAGTTTGAGCTTTCCGTTGACCTGGAAACCGCCGCCAACGACGTACGTGATAAAGTGTCGCGTGCACAACGCTATCTGCCTCGTGACTGTGACCCTCCTACCGTATCAAAAGCCGATGCGGACGCCACCCCTATCCTAATGGTTGCCCTCCAAAGCGACAAACGTTCCCTACTGGAGCTCAGTGAAATAGCCGACCTGACTGTCAAGGAGCAGCTTCAGACTATTTCAGATGTAAGTAGTGTAAGCATCTGGGGAGAAAAGCGCTATTCCATGCGGCTTTGGCTGGACCCCATCAAGATGTCCGGCTATGGAATCACTCCTCTGGATGTAAAGAATGCGGTGGACAACGAAAACGTAGAGCTCCCTTCCGGAAGTATCGAAGGAAACACTACCGAGCTCACCATCCGTACGTTGGGTCTGATGCATACAGCCGAAGAGTTCAACAATCTTATCCTGAAGGAAGACGGTAACCGTATTGTCCGCTTCAGCGACATTGGACGTGCCGAACTGGGACCAGCCGACATCAAAAGTTATATGAAGATGAACGGTGTGCCCATGGTAGGTGTCGTAGTAATTCCGCAGCCGGGTGCCAACCACATTGAAATAGCCAACGCCGTATATGACCGCATGGAGAAGATGAAGAAAGACCTTCCCGAAGATGTTCATTACAACTACGGTTTTGACAATACCAAGTTTATCCGCGCTTCTATCGACGAGGTGAAGCAGACGGTGTATGAGGCCTTTGTACTGGTTATCATCATCATTTTCCTCTTCTTGCGCGATTGGCGTGTGACGCTTGTGCCATGTATTGTAATCCCCGTTTCGCTGATTGGAGCTTTCTTCGTCATGTATCTGGCCGGTTTCTCCATCAATGTGCTCTCCATGCTTGCCGTGGTGCTTGCCGTGGGCTTGGTGGTGGACGACGCCATCGTGATGACGGAGAACATTTATGTCCGCATCGAGAAAGGGATGCCACCGAAAGAAGCCGGCATAGAAGGAGCCAAGGAGATTTTCTTTGCCGTCATCTCCACTACCATTACGCTGGTGGCGGTATTCTTCCCTATTGTATTCATGGACGGTACGACAGGACGACTGTTCCGCGAATTCAGTATCGTGGTCTCCGGTTCGGTGATTATCTCCTCCTTCGCCGCATTGACTTTTACGCCGATGCTTGCCACCAAACTTTTAATCAAAAGGGAACAGCAGAGCTGGTTCTATCGCAAGACCGAACCTTTCTTCGAAGGGATGAACCGGGTATACAGCCAGTCACTGGCCGCCTTCCTGAAACGGCGCTGGATTGCCCTGCCCTTCACCATCGTCACCATCCTGCTTATCGGAGTCCTTTGGAATACTATCCCGGCTGAAATGGCGCCATTGGAGGACCGTTCGCAAATCAGTATCAATACAATGGGTGCCGAAGGAGTGACTTACGAATATATCCGCGACTATACCGAAGACATCAATCATCTGGTGGACTCCATTATCCCGGATGCAGAAGCGGTAACAGCGCGTGTATCCAGTGGTAGCGGTAACGTACGTATCACACTGAAAGACATGAAAGACCGTGACTATACCCAGATGGAGGTTGCCGAAAAGTTGTCGAAGGCAGTGCAGAAAAAGACCATGGCACGCTCTTTCGTACAGCAGTCCTCCTCATTCGGAGGACGGCGCGGCGGTATGCCCGTGCAGTATGTATTGCAGGCAACTAATATCGAGAAATTGCAGGAGGTGCTCCCCAAGTTCATGACGAAGGTCTACGAAAATCCGGTATTCCAGATGGCAGACGTAAACCTGAAGTTCAGCAAGCCTGAAGCGCGCATCAACATCAACCGTGACAAGGCGAGTATCATGGGCGTAAGCACCAAGAACATTGCCCAAACTCTGCAATACGGCTTGAGCGGACAGCGTATGGGCTACTTCTACATGAACGGAAAGCAATACGAGATATTGGGCGAAATCAACCGCCAGCAACGCAACAAGCCCGCCGACCTGAAAGGTATCTATATCCGAAGCGACAACGGGAACATGGTGCAGCTGGACAACCTGATAGAGCTGACCGGCGGTATCGCCCCTCCGAAACTGTACCGTTACAACCGTTTCGTGTCCGCCACCATCTCCGCGGGGCTTGCCGACGGGAAGACCATCGGGCAAGGACTGGACGAAATGGACAAGATTGCCAAGGAGACACTGGACGAGACCTTCCGTACCGCACTGACCGGAGACTCCAAGGAGTATCGCGAAAGCTCCTCCAGTCTGATGTTCGCCTTCATCCTTGCCATCGTGCTGATTTACCTGATTCTGGCCGCCCAGTTCGAGAGCTTCAAAGACCCGCTGATTATCATGCTGACGGTGCCTCTCGCCATTGCCGGCGCGCTGGTATTCATGTATTTCGGAGACATCACGATGAATATATTCAGCCAGATTGGCATCATCATGCTGATTGGTCTGGTAGCAAAGAACGGTATCCTGATTGTGGAGTTCGCCAATCAGAAGCAGGAAGCGGGTGAAGACAAGATGCGAGCCATCAAGGACGCCTCCCTGCAACGTCTGCGCCCCATCCTGATGACGAGTGCCTCCACCATCCTGGGACTGATACCACTGGCATTCGCCACCGGCGAAGGCTGCAACCAGCGCATCGCCATGGGTACTGCCGTCGTAGGCGGCATGCTCATCTCCACACTGCTGACGATGTACATCGTGCCTGCCATATATAGTTATGTATCAACGAACCGAAGTAAACTGAAGACCGAATGAAACGCATTGTTTTAATTTTCATAGCCACTGCCTGCACAGCGCTGGGCCTTTATGCACAGCCTGCGCCTACCTACACCTTGAAGTCCTGCCTGGAGCAAGGATTGCTGAACAACTACTCCCTGCGCATTGTCCGCAATGAAGAGCAGGTCAGCAAGAACAACGCCACACTGGGCAATGCGGGCTACCTGCCCACACTGGGCCTCTCCGCCGGCTACAAGGGAACCATAGACAATACCGAGACCAAAGCCCGAGCCACCGGAGAGACAACCAAGGACAACGGAGTGTTTGACCAAACTCTCGATGCAGGCATCAACCTGAACTGGACCATCTTCGACGGTTTCAACATTACCGCCAACTACCAACGGCTCAAGGAGCTGGAACGCCAAGGCGAGACCAATACGCGCATCGCCATCGAGGACCTGATAGCCAACATAGCCGCCGAATACTATAACTATGTGCAGCAAAAAATCCGCTTGAAGAACTTCCGTTATGCCGTATCGCTATCCAAAGAGCGCCTGCGCATTGTGGAAGAGCGTTACCACATCGGTAACTTCTCGCGCCTGGACTACCAGCAGGCCAAAGTGGACTTCAATGCCGACAGTGCCCAATACATGAAACAGCAGGAACTGCTGCACACCTCACGTATCCAGCTGAACGAACTCATGGCAAACAAAGATGTAGACCAGCCGTTTATCATACAAGACAGCCTCATCAACGTGACCGCCTCCCTGAACTTCGAGGAGCTGTGGAACGCCACCCTCACCATCAACGCCTCACTGCTACGTGCCGAACAGAACAATACCCTGGCCCGTCTGGACTACAAGAAAGTCTGCTCGCGCGACTACCCATACGTGAAGATGAACGGCGGATACGGCTACACCCTCAACAAGTATGACATCTCTGCCAACAGCCGCCGCAGCAACCTCGGTCTGAACTTCGGCGTCACGGTCGGCTTCAATCTGTTCGACGGCAACCGGCGCCGCGAACGCAAGAATGCCCGCATTGCCGTACAGAATGCTCGCCTGGAACGGGAGCAACTGGAGCAGGCCCTGCGCGCCGACCTCAGCAACCTATGGCAGGCCTACCAAAACAACCTGCAAATGCTGAACCTGGAACGCCAGAACCTTGTGGCTGCCAAGGAGAACCACGAGATTGCCATGGAACGATATATGCTGGGCAACCTCTCGGGAATCGAGATGCGCGAAGCCCAAAAGAGTCTGCTGGATGCAGAAGAACGTATTCTCTCCGCGGAATATGATACCAAATTATGTGAAATCTCCCTACTGCAAATCAGTGGAAAAGTAGCGCGCTATATGGAATAAGCAATATAATCCGTACCTTTACGCCCGATTTATCAGAATTAAAGCACAATGGGATTATTCATCAGAAAGCCATTCGAGGCACTGCAAGCGGAGGCGAATGCCTCCGGAAAGAAAACATTGAAACGTGTACTTGGTCCGTGGAGCCTTGTTGCCCTGGGCGTGGGAGTCATCATCGGAGCGGGTCTATTCTCCATCACCGGAACGGTGGCGGCAGGCTATACGGGACCGGCCATCACCCTGTCCTTTGCCATTGCCGCACTGGGATGCTGCTTCGCCGGACTATGTTATGCGGAATTTGCATCCATGATACCCGTAGCCGGCAGCGCATACACCTACTCGTATGCCACGATGGGCGAACTCATCGCCTGGATTATCGGGTGGGACCTGGTATTGGAATACACCGTAGCCGCAACCACGGTAAGCATCAGTTGGAGCCGCTATCTGGTCGTCTTTCTCGAGGGACTGGACATACATCTACCGCAAGCCCTCACCGCCTGTCCCTGGGATGGTGGAGTCGTAAATATCCCCGCCTTCCTTATCGTCGTGCTGATGAGCCTCTTCCTGATACGGGGTACGGAAGGCAGCTCCATCTTCAACGGCTTCATTGTATTCCTGAAGGTTTCCGTCATACTGATTTTTGTCATACTCGGCTGGAAATACATCAATACCGACAACTATACACCTTACATCCCTGCCAATACGGGCGTACTGGGCGAATATGGATTCTCCGGCATCCTGCGAGGGGCGGCCATCGTATTCTTCGCCTTCCTCGGATTCGACGCCGTGAGCACAGCCGCCCAAGAGACGAAGAACCCGAAGCGGAACATGCCTATCGGCATTCTGGTCTCCCTGCTGGTATGCACCGTGCTCTATATGGTTTTTGCCCACGTCATGACGGGAGTGGCACACTACACCGCCTTCAGCGGACAGCAAGGTATTGCTCCCGTTGCCATAGCCATAGAGCACATGGGGCAGGCTGATGCGGCAGGTATCATCCAGCCGGACTATCCCTGGCTGAACCGTGCCATCGTACTGTCCATTCTGTTCGGATATTGCTCCGTCATCATGGTGACACTGCTGGGACAGAGCCGCGTATTCCTAAGCATGAGCCACGACGGGCTGCTGCCTCCTTTCTTCTCGCATATCAACGAAAAGTTCCGTACTCCGGCACGCAGCAACCTGCTCTTCATGGTACTTGTGGGCCTGCTGGCAGCTTTTGTACCCGCACGGCTGGCCGGAGAGATGACAAGCATCGGCACGCTGATGGCCTTCACGCTGGTCTGTGCCGCTGTACTGGTAGTACGCAGAACCATGCCTGACGTGCCCCGTTCCTTTAAAACCCCACTTGTTCCACTTATCCCCATACTGGGTATTCTTACTTGCCTTTGCATGATGCTGTTCCTTCCTGCCGATACATGGATACGCCTGGTACTGTGGATGCTCATCGGTCTGGACATCTACGTGGGCTACGGCATGAAGCACAGTAAGCTGGAGCATGGAGGCGACACCCGCCACGGGCAGGTGGCCTTGAACATGATTGGACTTATCCTTGCCGTTCTTTGTGTCATCACCGGACTGTGGCACCAACAGACTGTGGGATGGGGAGAAAGCAAAGTGCTGCTGATTATCTCGTTTGTTTTCGCATTCACGCACTGCGCTTACTATATGTGGAGAATCTGGAGGAAATAATAAGCCCTAAATCTCCTCCTTTAAAGATAAACAATCTTTCATCCAAACTACCCCAGCACCCACTTGGTCCGCTTCCCGAAACAACGGTATGCCATTGCCACCAGAAACCAGGAAGTACAGAAAGCGACGACTGCGGCACAAGGTATCTGAAGATAGATAGGAACATGGATAGCACGCATCAGGACTACGCTCGGTCCGGTAAAGAAATAGTGTATCATATAGACTCCAAAACCACAGAGCGTCAAGTTTGCCAATGCTTTCTTGATGCGCTCCGAACGGAAATTGGCCCGCTTGCAAAGCATAAACACGGGGATAGTCATCATTACTACATTCAGCGAACAGTAGGTGAAGAAGAGTTCGAGCATCTCATCCGTAAAATCCGGCAAGGAGGTCATACGACGGAAACCAAGGAATGTTACGGCATAGCCAATGGCAAACATGGGAATGCCGATGCCACAGAGTTGCCGGCCCGTCCAGTTATGGTTCCTCAGATAATGGCCCAACAATAGGTAGCCGTTAAAACCGGCAAAGTAATACAGCATACCGAACGAGTTCCACGAGCAAGTCCCCCAAAGGTACGGAGCGGCAAACTCGGTATAATAAGGCAGCAGCAGTGTCACTCCCCATGCTGCAAGAAACCATAGTTTGGCACGTTCCGAGGCCTTCTCCACCCATGCCGAGAATATCGGAAGATAGAGATAAAGCCCTATCAGCAGATAGATATACCACATGTGTACATCCAATAGAGAGAAATTAAAAGGCATTTCTGCAATATATCCCAGGCTCACTGCCAGAGACTGGCGCATCACTTCCTCACCCGAATAAGGGAAGAAATCCAGAATCACTTTCGGCTCCACTCCCAGCAGTCCCGTTATCCAGGGGAACAGATTGTAAATCACAGACCAGATGAAGAAAGGAAAGAATACGCGGGGGATACGTTTCTTGTAGAATGCCGAGGCGTCACCCCGTACCGGCAACAGCAATGCACCGGTAATCATTACAAAAAGCGGTACGCAAGGACGGAGCGCCGCACCGTAGACAGCTCCCCAGAACTTGATGTCAACAATGTCGGGCGATGTGCCCGGATAGAAGTTAAAAGGGTCTGTGCAATGGCAGCAAACTACTGTAAACATTGCAACAAGGCGTACCACATCCAGCCATACGATGTGTTGTGCCGGAGTTTGTCGTGTAAGAGTCAGTTCCATGTTTTATTAAATTGGTTGTTTGGAGGGCTAAAGATAAAGAAGTTAACCGAGAAATGAAAAGGAGAATGTAACAAAAATACGACAACAAACGAGTTTCAGTTTTATTCTCCTATAGAGAACAATCTGTTTTATCAAGGCAGAACAGAGTGTTCCAATAGGGAAGAACAATTTGTTCCAACATGAAAGAACAGTTTGTTTCAATAGGAAGAAACAATTTGTTTCAACATAAAGGAACAGTTTGTTTTGCTTGATGAAACAGAGTGTTCTATGCCGCGAAACACTTTGTTTTCCTCTACAAAACAAAAAAGCCGTAACAAGATTTTCTCCGTTACGGCTTTCCTTATATTATGCCTTTCTAAAAGGCTTCTGTTTTACTTGCTGCAATTCCAGGGCTTCAGTTGCTTGAAGAAGTCGTTGCCCTTATCGTCCACCAAGATGAATGCAGGGAAGTTCTCCACCTCAATCTTCCAGATAGCTTCCATACCGAGTTCGGGATATTCCACGCACTCAATGCTCTTGATGTTGTTCTGTGCCAAGATAGCGGCAGGACCACCGATAGAGCCCAAGTAGAAACCACCATACTTTTGGCAGGCATCTGTCACTTGCTGGCTGCGGTTACCTTTGGCAAGCATAATCATGCTGCCGCCGTGGCTTTGGAAGAGGTCTACATACGGGTCCATACGTCCGGCAGTAGTCGGGCCCATGGAGCCGCAAGCCATGCCTTGAGGAGTCTTGGCAGGACCGGCGTAGTAGATGGGATGGTCTTTGATGTACTGCGGCAGGTCTTCGCCACGGTCCAGACGTTCTTTCAGCTTGGCGTGTGCGATGTCACGGCCTACGATAATGGTTCCATTCAGAGACAAACGGGTGGAAACCGGATACTTGGTCAGTTCCTTCAGAATATCGGCCATCGGCTGGTTCAAGTCAATCTTCACCACGTCGCCTTCACCGGCCTTACGGAGTTCTTCGGGAATCAGTTCACCCGGATTGCTGTCGAGCTTTTCAATCCAGATACCTTCTTTATTGATTTTACACTTGATGTTACGGTCGGCAGAGCAGGAAACACCCAGACCCACGGGACAGGACGCACCGTGACGCGGCAGGCGGATGATGCGGATGTCGTGAGCCAGATACTTGCCGCCGAACTGGGCACCGAGGCCAATCTTATGAGCTTCTTCCAGTACCAGCTTCTCCAGTTCCACATCGCGGAAAGCGCGGCCGAACTCATTGCCGGTAGTGGGTAGGTTATCGTAGAAGTGGGTGGAAGCCAGTTTCACAGTCAGCAAGTTCTTTTCGGCAGAGGTACCGCCGATAACGAATGCGATGTGATAGGGAGGACAAGCTGCCGTACCCAAAGTCTTGATTTTTGAGATAAGGAAGGGAACCAATGTTTCGGGGTTGAGGATAGCCTTTGTCTCCTGGTAGAGATAAGTCTTGTTGGCAGAGCCACCACCCTTGGTTACGCAGAGGAACTCGTACTCCATACCTTCCGTAGCTTCGATGTCAATCTGTGCGGGAAGGTTGCACTTCGTATTCACCTCATCGTACATGGTGAGGGGAGCATTCTGCGAATAGCGCAGGTTCTCTTCGGTATAAGTCTTGTAAACACCCAGTGAGAGAGCTTCTTCATCACAGTAGCCGGTCCATACTTGTTGTCCCTTTTCGCCGTGGATGATTGCCGTACCCGTATCCTGGCAGAAAGGAAGTACCCCCTTGGATGCTACCTCTGCATTGCGCAGGAAGGTGAGTGCCACGTATTTATCGTTATCGCTTGCTTCGGGGTCACTCAGAATCTTAGCAACCTGCTCGTTGTGCGAACGACGCAACATGAACGATACATCACGGAAAGCCGCATTGGCCATTGCCGTCAAACCTTCTTTTTCAATCTTCAGGATAGGTTTTCCTTCAAACTCGCTTACTGACACGTAATCTTTTGTAAGCAGATAATACTCAGTAGTATCTTTCCCCTTCTCGAACATGGGCTGATACTTGAACGGAGGTGTTGTTGCCATAATTACTCGTATATTTAATGTTTAAAAGTGATTCGGGTAGCAAAGGCAGCACAAAATCGCCTTTACCGAGCAAAGGTAAAAACTATTATTGAAATAATTCTTTAATTAGAGTAAAAACGCAACAAATCATAATTAATTTTCTGACACCCGCTGCATCCGCCCTATCAGTTCATCGCCCAGCGCCGTCTTCACCTCAATGTGTTTCAGCACAGCCATTACAAACGGATTGCTTTCAAAGTCGCCGCGTACCTGCTCAAAATCGAGTTCCTTTTCCAAGCGTGAGCCGTCAGCTCCAAAGCCCGTCATGGAAGCCAGTGAAAATTCTTTCTTAGCATCCTCATACACCATGCGGTCGAGGCCAACTACTGCTTCTTTCCATTTTTCGACAATATGTATGACGTCTTCTGCCGTCATACCTTCCGGCTTGATACCATAGAACTCTTCCAACTTCTCATACGCCCAGGTCCATTCGTAGGTATAGTAGTTGCTGTGCATCTTCTCAAACTCGGCATTGATAGACTTCAAGCGATTGACTTTGCCGGACTCAATACCGTCTATCAGCGCATCTATCTCACTCTTTGGGGCTATCAATCCGGAAATATCCACCCATTCGCCGCTGCCAATGGCAGTATCGGGCTTCAAACGGGCACGTATTTCTTCATTGCTCCGGAAGTCAATGCCTTCCAAGCGCTTGATGACAGAGTTTCCGAGGAACTTATGAATGGCTATTTCATAGAAGCGGATACCTTTCACCAAAGCCGAGTTACGTATCTTCGCACTATGGAAAGAATAGATATCCGAAAGCTCGCCACTGGCATGACGCAGATTCTGCAACGTTTCCCGTCCCTTGAACATTTTCTGCACCGTGTAGGGGCTGAGAAGATTATAGTTGATGTAATCCAGTTTGTTCGGGTCGGTACGCCCGTCACGTTTCGGCCACTTCTGGGCATCACGGATGGTACCCACACTACGCAGGTTGACACCGGGTACAAGGTAGGTGGTATTATTCTGCTCTATCAAGTAAGAGAACGGCAGGTTCGAAGTATCAGAATGGTTGACATGGCGCCCCATTACCAAAGAGAATGCCCCTACCCTTGCAGGCCATAGGATGTACGAATCGGAAGTCGTCTTGGCACCACGTTCCAAAGTGCCTTGATGGATAGGTCCTAACTTATACATATGGTTACTCTGATTGGACCCCGAACCGGCATTCATAAAGGAAAACATACCGGCAATCAGCAACGTAGACTTATGGTGGGTTACCGTATAGGGTCCGGCAAAAATAGCGCACGCCTCCCCGTTCTCTCCCTGGCAGTTGCTGAAAAACAAAGAATCCGAGGCAGAGTAGTTGTGTCCCAACTTGCATGCCTGCCCCACGAAGCAGCGGCTCAGCATAGCTCCGTCATCTACATGAGACCCGGTAGAGATGATGAAATCATCACAAATCACCCCATGCCCGATGTGTACCGGCGCCACCTCGTTGCTGTTGATGCTTCCGTTATACAGACGGCATGTACCACAGATGCGGCAATAATCACCGATGCGCACATTCTTTATGGAACCGGTGTTCAATATCATTACATGGTTCCCGATGCTTCCTACAGCAGAAGCATGTTTGTTGGAATAAAAATCCGTGATTTCCTTCATCCGTGCAATCAGCTCCGGGCGATGGCGGTAAAGCGCCAGAATATAGGCTTGGTGTGCGGAGAGTTTATCATTAATCAGCACCTCACGGCCTCCCGTCTCATTCAGGACAGACACTTCTACCCCGTTACCGAACTTCGACACACCGTCTACCAGAATAATATCCACATTCTCAATGAAGGTGTCATGCCCTATTTCATAATTGGCAATGTAGTTCTGGATATTCTCAATGCAACAGTTATCTCCCACCGTTACATTATGCAGCGTCACATGCCGCAAACCGGAATGCTTCCTGATTCCTCCCGGCAACATAAATTCTGAATGGAACACTCCCAAACACACCTCACCCGAAAAACGGGTATGATGCACAAATTCCGTTGAGAACTCTTCTGCAACGGTTACTTTCCCCCAATCATCAGCCAGACATGACTGGCTCTTCAACCGGAGAATTTCATCTTCGGTCAGTCTTCTGTAATTCATCCTTATAACGAGTTATGAGTTATGAGTTATAAGTTATTGCCTTTGCCGGCACTACCGATTCAAACCGCTGCCAGCAAATAACTCATAACTTATAACTCATAACTAAAATTAAACTTCTTCTTCGTAGGTCTGATAAAGAAAGTCATTATAGGGGTACTTCTGCACGTGCAATTCCTTCACACGCTGATAAACTACACTCTTCAGTTCCTCCATATTGATTTTTTCGCGGGCAGAAATAAAGAGGCAGTTATCCTCCATCTTAGCCATCCACGTCTTCATCAGTTCTTCGAGTGTCAAGTTTTCCTTGGTTCTGGGGGTAAGGTCGTCAGCCGCTTTCTCTATATAAGTATAAGCGTCTATCTTATTGAATACAAGAATCATGGGCTTACCGGCGGCACCGATATCTGCCAACGTCTTGTTCACAACTTCTATCTGTTCTTCAAAATCCGGATGAGAGATGTCTACGATATGCAACAGCAAGTCCGCCTCGCGTACCTCATCCAGAGTAGACTTGAAGGAGTCTACCAAATCCGTCGGCAATTTACGGATAAAGCCCACCGTATCGGATAGCAGGAACGGCAGGTTCTCAATAATCACCTTACGCACCGTAGTATCCAACGTGGCAAACAGCTTATTCTCTGCAAAGACTTCACTTTTCGAAAGCAAAGTCATCAATGTGGATTTTCCTACATTGGTATATCCCACCAATGCCACACGAATCAAGCGTCCGCGGTTCTTCCGCTGGGTAGACTTCTGCTTGTCAATCTCAGCCAAACGCTCCTTCAACAATGACATACGGTTCAAGATGATACGGCGGTCCATTTCCAGCTGCGTTTCACCCGGACCGCGAAGTCCCACGGAACCTTTACCTCCACCGGCACCGGAGCCACCACCCTGGCGTTCCAAGTGGGTCCACAAACGTTGCAGACGGGGGAGCATGTACTTATACTGCGCCAGCTCCACCTGCGTTTTTGCATTGGCAGTCTGGGCACGCATGGCAAAGATATCGAGAATCAAGGACGTACGGTCCAGTATCTTGATTTTGAGTTCAGCTTCTATATTGCGTATCTGCTTGGCGGAGAGTTCATCATCAAAAATCACCATGCCGATTTCGCGTTCGGCTTCTTCTTCATTCCGGATATACTCTTTAATTTCTTCCAGCTTGCCCTTGCCGACATAAGTCACGGAATGCGCTGCATCCAGCTTTTGGGTAAACCGCTTCACTACTTCCGCCCCGGCTGTCTCAGCCAAGAATGCAAGCTCGTCCAGGTATTCATTGGTCTTACGCTCATCCTGAGTCTTCGTGACAAGACCTACCAATACCGCTGTTTCTGCCTGCGCTTCGGAGATTACAAATTCTTTCATAGTTTCTATACCTTATTATATATACGTATTGTTGGTTCGGGCAGCAAATATAAATAATTTTGGCGGAAGCGCCTTAAAAAGGGGAATAAAATAAAAACAGATACAATAGAAAAATGGCATGTAAAATGAAGTCGAACTTCATCTTACATGCCATTTCAAATTACATGTTATCTAATTGCCAGGATAATCAGAACCCTTCCGGCATCTCCAACGTTTCCGTGAATCCCTGATACAGTACTCCCCATTTACCACCGTCAAGTATTACTAAGCCCTGCATCGGGAAAGACAACACGTTCCCTTTACGCTCCATACCTGCAGCTGCAAAATATAGCATACCATAGTCCGTCTTGTCATAACCAGTAGGTTGAGGATCCCAACCTATCAGTTCTTGATTGTCATCGCTTAACGTAAACATGATGGGATATCCTTTCGTAATGCAATCTTCCAGCTTATAGATATTAGCCTCTTTAGCCTTCAGTACAGGTTGATCCCAACCCTCGCCAAATAATTGAGATGCATAGTAGCCTGTACCTATATTGAGCCAAGTATAGTCACGCTTTATATTGACCGTCACCTTGGGTGAGCCATAAACATAGGAATCTTCCTCAGGAATGGCAATAGTATAAGATGCAGTAGTACCCACAGCTATGTCAAACGCAATCTTTACTTCTTTGAGTGCTTCACCGGCAGCAAAATCAACCGTTGTCGGCACTGTTACGTTCTCTGCATCTGTAGTCAAGTGGATAGATGCAGCCGCATCTGTTTTCTGACGGCCGATTTTGACCACAAAAAACTGTTCATCATTCGGATAATAAGTCAAATCAGTGTTATCAGCATAAATATAAGCTTGTACACCCTCGGTAGGAACCGGAGAAGGCTCCCACTCCACACCGTCTGAACAAGCCGTCATAGCCAAACCGCATACGGCCAAGCCCAAAAACAATTTATTGAATATCTTATTCATATACAAATTCTATTAAAAGTTAGTTCATTGGTTAATTGTTACCCGGTGCAAACTCCCCTATCGGAGTAGGACGTTTAGCAATAGCACCGGACGGGTCCGGATTGTTCATTCCCTGAAGGGCGGTATTTGAATCGACTTCGGTCTTAGGAATCATCAATGTCCAATTGGGCTTCACACCTTTACAGTTTATCTTGAAGATATCTTCTATAAAGTTGGTACCCTCATAATTCTGAATGACATCCGGTTTCAGACGTTTAGCCGTAGGGAATGCGATTCCCTCACCCCAGAACTCGATACGCATCTGCTTCAACACCTCAAGTTGGAAATTACGCAAATCACCCGTACTGAAATTGTAATTGCTCTGGCGGTACTGCTTCATAAAGTTATTCAACAACTGTACGCCTGCTGCCACATTCTGGCTGGCACCTACTGCTTCAGCCTCTATGAGATACATCTCTTCCACACGCATCACGGGAATATCTGCAGCCGCACCCACAGAATAAGTGTTATAGTCACCACCCACGGGGCGGAACTTCAATGACATATAATCCGGTTGTTCATCCAGCCATGCATTGCCTCTCACTGACTGGTAAGCGTAAGTACTTCTGTCCGGGTCAAGGTAAGAATATTTGCGGAAATCGGTAGCAGGAATCGCGTCATAAAGTGAACGTGCCATCTGGAGCTTAGACAAAGAAGCATATCCCCAATCCGCTTCATTGGAAATGTGACCAATGAAATTAGCAAGATTACCCATATTGGAAGCCGTGGGGTGAAGGTACCACATCCATGCAGAAGTAGCCGTATTGAAACCGGTAGTGGGATTATGCCACTGTGATTCGCTCATAGGTGTTGCTCCCGACTTATCAATAGCCTTGCGGGCATACTCGGCTGCTTTAGCAAACTGACCATCCCACATATATACCTTGGCCTTCAGACCATATACGACCGCCAAGTCAGGGAAGTTCTTACTGACAGGTGTATAAGACTCCAGACCGATCTCTGCCTTGTCAAGGTCGGCAAGAATAAAATTCACCAATTCTTCGTGCGTTGCACGCGGATTGCTCTTCGCAATGTCGTTAGTTGTCGCCTCAGTCACAATGGGCACCGTCAGCCCCAGTACCTTGCTACAATCGGTATAGATATTTTCTACCGGTTCGAAAAGTACCATCAGCGTATAATAGTCCAATGCACGGAAAGCATGGGCTATACTTCCAAGTCCACGCATTTCATCGGTAATTGTGGGATCAGTCACATCAACGGCCGCAATCACGTCATTGGCCGATTTAACGAACTTATATAGGGTGAAGTAAGGCAAATATGAATAATAGCCGGTGTCGTTCATACCATTATTGGCATTGAAGCGCCACCACCAGTCATACCCGTAATCTGTAGCCACAACATCACCCAGCAGTTCTGTCTGGGCCAACATCAATGAGGGATAAGCAAGGTCGGTCTCATGGGTTTGCTTACCGTACACCAGATAACCCTGTACCATTTGCGATGGCAAGCCATTAAGCGAAGCCTCAATTGCTGTAGCCGATGCACCAATCTGATCGGAGGTCGCTGTAGAATCTTCGGGGAAAACCTCTTCTATACAGCCGGTCAATACCGTGGCCGATACGACCATAGCCGAAAATAGTTTGAATATATTCTTCTTCATAATCATTGTAATCTATATATTAGGTTTAGAACTCAAATGACACACCACCGGAGATGGTACGCATCGGTGAATAGAAAGTAGCATTGGTTGTCTCGTCGTATGACTGACGTGGGTCGAACCCTTTACGTTTAGACCAATAGAAAACATTTTCTGCCGACATATACACGCGCAATGAGTTGATGGCCAACTTTCTTGTCCACTTGGAAGGTAACGTGTAGCCCACATTAATATTCTGGATATTCAAGAAGCTCGCATTTGTCAAGAAGCGCGTAGACATTGCCCCTGAATATTGGTCGTTCATCTGGAAACGAGGGATATTAGTATTTGTGTTCTCAGGAGTCCATGAGTTCAGCAAATCCTTATGGTAGTTGTAACCAGCCGTACCATAAGGTGACGACATAAAGTAAGCATACGTACCATCATATTGCTTACCACCAATCTGGTAAGTGAAGTTTATGCCGAAGTCCACGCCATATACTTTCAGTTTGGTACCGAAACCACCATACACCTTAGGTATTGAGCTTTCCTCTGTGATGTAATAGTCAGCCTGAGCATGATTCGTAGTCGTTTCACGTCCGGTGATATTGCCGGCCTCGTCCTTGACATTCTTATAGAACAAAGACTCACCCTTTTCATTCACTCCGGCATACTCCTTCAAGCGCCATGTAAACATAGACAAATCCTCACCAATGAAGAAGCTTCCGTTAGAATAGCCCTTATATCCTTTTCCATCAGCTGTATACTCAGTAGTAATCAACTTATCAGGATCAAGCATCGTAATACGGTTCTTCAAGGTTGAAATGTTCACATTCACATCCCACGTAAAGTTACGTGTATCGAAGATATTCACATTGAAGTCCATTTCCACACCACTATTGACCATGTTACCAACGTTGTCCATATAGGAAGCATAACCCAATGATGGAGCCACGGTAAATGAGAACAACATATCCGAAGTCTTACGTCTGTAGTACTCAATGCTACCGGTTACACGGTTCCACAACTGGAACTCTGCACCGATATTGAAGTTAGTGTTGGTTTCCCAAGTGATGTCTTTAGTGCCCTTAGATTTAAATGAAGTACCAAGGCTGTTGTTAGAGTTGATAATGTTAAATCTATCCGTATAGAGGAAGTCACCGATATTGTCATTACCTTGTGAACCAATAGAAGCCTTCAGCTTCAGTTCCTGCACCCATGAAGCATCAAACCAGCTTTCTTTGTTGATAAGCCACGCACCGCCTACCGACCAGAATGTACCCCAGCGATGGTCCGGATGGAAACGGCTGGAAGCATCACGACGCAAAGAAGCCGAGCCGAAGATGCGTTCGTCATAATTGTATTGCAAACGGCCGAAGAAACCTTCATTGTTACGACGCTCTTTATAGGAAGAAGCACCTTGTCCGTCGATAATGGCACCGTCCAATTCCTTATTGCCTTGAGAGAACATCTGCGACTTGCTGGCCCCAAGTTCATAGTAGCGATAATCATAATATTCGTGACCTAAAAGAATATCGAAGTTATTGTCGCCAAACGAACGGGCATAAGAAACAAGTTGTTGCAGGTTGTAATCGTAAGTACGTGTATGATACTTACTCACTGTACCGCCAGTGGAGTCGAACTGCCCGTAGTAAGGATTGTAAACGTAACTATGACGTGTCTCATCCAAGTTGAAAGCACCATTGAATGTCACCTTCAGGCCTTCTATAGGAGTTATATCTACAAAGGCGTTGCCGTTAATGGCATTTCCTTCAGAGTTTCTGGTATTTAGTTTATTGTCTAGAATAGGGTTGGCATCAGCAATGAAAGGACGCTGCATACCTGCATTGATACCACTACCGTAGTCCATCATTCCAATACCATTATTATCCACCATGATGCTGCCGTCAGCATTGCGCACGTAGGCGGGATAGATGGGAGCCATTTGGGTAACAAACGCCCATATATTACCGGTAGACGAACTGGTACCATTGTTACTCAACGAGTTAGAATCAAAACGTGCATATCCCATATTACCACCAATCTTCAACCACTTCTTTGCCTGATAGTCGGCTTTCAAACGGCCTGTCAAACGTTTCAGGTCAGAGCCTTCAGTGATACCCTCATTTCCAAGATAACCTAAAGAAACATAGAAAGAGGACTTTTCATTGGCTGCGCTCACCGAGAAGTTGTATTCCTGACGCAGACCGGTACGCATTCCCACATCTTCCCAATCATCCGGAGTCAGCAGATAGTCACGTCCTTTATAATTCACAACTCTACCCAATGTGGCGTTGGGATTAAGTTTACCGTTCTGACCGATGAGGAATTGCCCATCGGGAACTGTATATACATTGTATCCCAATCCACCGTTGGAGCCAAACAGATTCTTGTTTGCCTCAAGCCATGCAGCTTGGTCATTCATTCCCGTTGACTTATAATAATTGTTCATGGCACGATAATGCATCTCGTAGTACATGCCAGGATTGTCAATCACTTCATATTTCTGCAACGCTCGAGTGTTAGCACCCCACTTAGCATCAAAAGTCACCTTAGCCTCTCCCGACATATTGGCCCTTTTGGTAGTGATGATAATTACACCATTAGCACCACGAGCACCGTAAAGAGCATTGGAAGCCGCATCCTTCAATACTGTCATTGACTCAACGTCGTTAGGATTGATATTATTAATATCACCGCTATAAGGAGCGCCGTCCACAATAATCAGAGGGTCATTCTTTGCATTGATTGAGCTAAAACCACGAATCTTGATGGATGACTTTGAACCCGGAGCACCGTCATTGGAAGTCAGTGTCACACCCGGCACAGCACCTGCCAAGGCATCAGTAACATTCGTCACTTGCGACTGCTCCAGCTTTTCGGTACCAACCACCTTAGCCGAACCCGTAAATGCAGACTTCTTTGCTGTACCGAAAGCAACCACCATTACCTCATCAAGCATCTCAGTATCAGACTTCATCACCACTTTTACGCTGGATTTTATTGCCACCTCCTGGGTCTGCATACCAATATACGAAATTACCAGAGTTTTCGCGGAACTACAACATTCTTATTTTATTAATAATCAAGCGATTATACCATGTAATAGAAATCACTATAGCGAAATTTCCTTTCTCACAAGGTGTATGTATAGGGGTACAATGTATAAAACCTTACTGCTGTGATACAATAGTTCGTTAAAATTTGAGATAATGGCTAAGCAGCTTTACGTT